>NZ_JBSXOI010000070.1:0-506915 GCF_056859395.1 Marinobacter sp. L-80 | reverse complement strand
CGCTTCTCTGCGCCACCGGGATAACAGGTTGGGATTGATGCCGATCTCTAAGGCTACCTGGCGACAACTCACACCGGGTTGCCGGGTTAAGGCGATGGCTTCGCGTTTGAACTCTGGGCTATATTTTCTGCGTCTGGACATGAACACTCCTTTGGCACAGTGTGCCTCTTTTTAGGAATGTCCGCAGTAACGGGGTAGAACCCCACCAGCTGAAGGAGAAGCAAGACCTATTGAGAAGGGAATTGACCAAAGCCCAGATAGCAGAGCTTATTAAGCTTGAACAAGCTTTACCGTATTGGTTTTGAGAAGTTAAAAATCTAGCTTTGCAGCCAAAGCAGCGCCCTTATGGCTGCTGACCTGCTCCCCTCTAGCTTAACCGTTTTCAGCTTAGTAATGTTCATCACAGCAGAGGACGATGAACATGAAAAAGCGATTTTCAGAAGAGCAGATCATCAGCATTTTGAAGGAAGCCGAAGCCGGCTTGGCGGTGAAAGAGCTGTGCCGCAAGTACAACATTTCTGACGCCACCTTCTACACCTGGCGCAAGAAGTTCGGCGGCATGGAGGTTTCAGAGGCACGCCGGTTGAAGACTGTCGAGGATGAGAATGCCAGGCTCAAGAAGCTGCTGGCTGAGTCTCTTCTGGACAACGAGGCCCTGAAGGCGGCCCTCAACCGAAAGTACTGACCGTCGAGAACAAGCGCGAGGCCGTGCGGGCGATGCAGGAGCAAACGCCGATATCCCAGCGCAGGGCCTGTTTTCTCGTCGGGTTATCCCGCGCTTCGTTTCACTATCGCTCCACCGTTGCTGCTGGTGACAGTGCGCTCACCGAGCGCATTTCGGAACTGGCCCATGAACGCCGTCGGTTTGGTTATCGACGGGTTCATCAACTGTTGCGACGGGAAGGAATCGATGTGAATCATAAAAAGGTTTACCGGCTGTATCGGGAGGCCGGTCGGGCCGTGCCGAAACGCAAGCGCCGAAAGGGTATCGCCATGGAACGTCAGCCGCTGGTGTTGCCGGAAGCTCCGAATCAGACGTGGTCCATGGATTTCGTTATGGACGCGCTGGCGTGTGGTCGGCGGATCAAATGCCTGACGATTGTTGATGACTTCACCAAGGAATGCCTCGACATCCCCGTAGCTAACGGAATCTCGGGTGACCAGGTTGCCCGCACTCTGGATGCCATAGCCGCCTTCAGAGGCTACCCTCAGGCTGTCAGGACAGACCAGGGGCCGGAATTTACCAGTAAGGCTCTGGATCAGTGGGCTTATGACAACCGGGTGGAGCTAAAGCTGATCCAGCCCGGAAAGCCGACTCAGAATGGCTTCATCGAAAGCTTCAATGGGCGTTTCCGAGACGAGTGCCTGAACGAACACTGGTTCCGGGATCTGGCCCATGCCAGAGAAGTCATCGGTAACTGGCGACGAGACTATAATGAAAACCGACCCCATTCAGCGTTGAGCTACCAGACACCACTGGAGTTTGCGGCTGGCTACCGGACTACGGAAAAAGGGTCAAAATTAACCGACATTACTAAGTAGTGAGTGGTTTAGTGATTGGGGGCAGGTCACTGCAGGCAAGCCTGTACGCACATTTACAATTCAGAATTGCAATTGAGGACTGCGTTGGCTATAACTCGGGTTAACTACAAAAAGTTGACTTTGCCACGCCTCCAAGTTAAAAGGCGTCACGTCTGATGCGCTGCATTGCCAGCGAAAGGTCACTCATCGAACTAGCAGGGAGCTGTCATGTTAGCTAACAAACGTAGGACTCTCTGGAACACAGATTCCAGACAGTGGTCGAAGCTTCCCAATTTTGAGCAAGAAGTCTCACGCGAACTGGCCGCTCGCCTTGTCGACCAAGTAAGCCGCCGGTTGAAGGACGATGAGGTCGAGGAACGAACTAAACCCTACCGCACTCCGGTAACGGAAGAAGAGCTGAGATACACAATCAGGTAGTAGCGAAGCGCTATCGTTTGGATCAAAGATTTCGAAGGGTCGAGCTTTATCAGTCGGCCCTTTTTCTTTTTGAGAATCAGGGATTGATATGGCCAACACTCCTAAAAAGCTAGAAATTCATAAATTCGACAAAGCCAGCCCCCTTCACAAGCTGCCTGATTTTCGTCAGAAAAATTATCTAATTAGATACTTGGCTGATTTAGGCGCTCAAACTGTCCTTGAAGAACCGAATTATTTCGATCGAGATTATCTTGCAGAATTTGCAGCTTTCTATTGCAAAAGCACTGCGGGTTACCCCAACACTTGCCGAAGGCTGCATTTCTTCGCTGGGGCAGCGTTTAATCGCTCCACGCTGCGATCAGCAGCAGCAGGCCGTGAGCGCGCTATTAAACGTCTTCAAGAAAATTATCTTGGGTTCGTAGTGATCCGACCAATCCCCGCAACCCCGTTAGGGAGGACCGTGCTGGCTTGGTACGAAGATTTGAAGCCCGAAACCCCACGGGTAGTTACACCATCTCGCGACTACCACGCCCACGTTGCCGGAATCAGATTGACGGTCCACGGTCTTGCGTGGCAACAACAGGACACTGGCGTCGGAGCCTGTGCAACTGTCGGGCTGTGGTCGATGCTGCACTCATCTGCCTTCGATGATCACCACGCTATTCCGACGACCGCAGATATAACTCAGGCAGCACATCAAACAGCTTCTATGGGAGATCGAGTTTTCCCATCCTCAGGGCTAAGCATCGAACAAGTCCGCGAGGCAATTAAGGAACATGACCTGTCACCCATAGTATTCAACGGTGACCTTGCGGCAGTTGCCGGCGTTAAGGGTTTCAGCATTGAGCGATTTTCAAGCTCTTGCGCTTCTTTGATCAGATCAGGGTATCCTGTATTGATTGTCGGCCAACTTGGCACTGCTGGCCTGCATGCCGTATGCGCCGTTGGCTTTAGATCTTGCCCTCCAAGCACAGTAGCATCCGGCCAAATAAATCTTCAGGACTCCCATATTCCCAATTTGTACATTCACGACGACAACATTGGACCCAGCGCAAGATTGAAAGTTGTCAACAAGGGGCCGACCGCCCCTGTAGAGCTCGTTCCTGACAGCCCACCATCACTGACCAAACCAGCTTTACCGGACCCCATTGGCGATTACCCCCCTTTCACACCACACCTACTCCTGGTAGCCGCACACAACGATCTGAGAACTTCTCCAGACACACTGCATAGGTGCGGCATTACAACAGCAAAATACTTGGCTCAGATACTTCAGCTCTACTATCAAAACACTGGGAAAAGCTCTCCAGGCCTTACGCTGAGTACTCGATATCTTAAGCTGTCAGAATATATGACCTATGAGTTACATGGACTCCTCAAAGATCGCCCTCAAATTCTGGCGAGGGTGCGGCTACAATTGGCAGAAAAAGTACAGCCAATGAGCCTTCACTTGGGAATTGTGCGAATAGGTCTAGACGATGCCACTCCGCTGGCGGACATTCTCTACGACACAACCGATAACGATCGAAATCATCCAGCATTTGCACACGTATTTTACGCTGATGCTATTGGAGCTTTTATGAGCAGCCTGCATTCACAAGGCGTTTTAGATTTAGGAGTAGGGGTTTCTGCGTGTTAAAACTGGCAAGTGATAAAGAATGATTGGGGGCATATTTGGGGGCACATTTACTATATAAAAAATTAATTTTTATATTTTACATTGGCTTAGGTATTTTTTTCGGTTGTCGCCGTCCCAAACAACCAAGAGAAAGCCCCTGATTTCAGGGGCTTTTTTCGTTACACGCTGTCCAAAAGTTTTCCGAACGTCAACGCATAGCCAAAGGGCATGCGCCCATACCCGCCTGCGCCTCAGCCAGCCAAGAATCGCCGGTACCGCAAACATACCGATTCACAATGGCCGCAAAGGTCCCATCGTCCAGCATCGCTTGCAGCACACGATCAAAATCCGCCACAAACTCGGAACTGACCGATGCTTTGGAGAAAACGAAGAACGCGGGTTTATTAGAGACAACCATCGAGCTGGGCGTAGTCGTGCCCGACAATCCCAGCGCCTGAATTTCGTACAGGCCAGTTAGCCTGCTGGCAACCACGCCATCCACCCGGTTCCGGGCCAGCATTTTCCAGAGCGACTCTCGGCGGGAAAGATACTGAATGTTTTTTTCGTAGTCGGGATTCTGGATGAGGGCACTGTATTCATCACTGTAGGACACATGAATCTGGGCACCAAGCCTGAAACCCGATTCCAGCAACTGCCGCAAGCCATTCAGCTCGAACCTGGACTCGTCAGATCAACGAATAAACAGGATATTGGGTGATACCAGACCGACCACTTCGGAGTAATGGGCATACTCCTCTCGCTCCGTAGTCCGGTAGGCGCCGGAGAGCATATCCACATGCCCGTCACGCAACTCCCGAAGCGCCCTGGCCCATGGCATCTTCTGGAAGGAAAGTCCGCAGCCCAGGCGTCCCATGGCCTCACGGACCAGGTCGGCATCAATGCCGACCAACTTACCCTCCTGAACCATGAAATAGGGCGGATCATCGTCCCAGCGCAGTGAGATGTCGCAGTCCCCATAGCTTGGGGCGGAAAAACAGAGAATGAACGCGAGCACCAAAGCAGATCTGCGCCGTGCGGGCGTCAAAAAATGCGGGTGCAACAACTTTGAGAACGGCAACCCGTTGCTCTGGCCTGGATACATCTTTGATGCCGCCGAGGAGGGGAGGTCTAATTAATATAGACTAATTAGTCAGGCACTCAATATTCTGAGCGGCAACGCCCGGGCTAACTCCCTGTCATCTTGTGTTCATGCACTCGTTGCCCAATCAAGGTAGTGTCTGCAAAACCTGTTCAATAGGAGACCACGAGCACCACCATGAACCAGCCAGACGATCCGGCCAGTCTGACAGAACTTCTGGAACGCCTTCGCGCAAACACCGGGGGACAGGTTCAGGTGTCTGTGGGCGATGTACTGGCAGCTGTTGGTGAACGTTCCTTCGGGCCGATGGTTCTGATCGCCGGCGTAATCACCCTGGCCCCGCTGATAGGTGATATTCCGGGAGTACCGACGCTGCTTGGTCTGATGGTGCTACTCACCCTGGGGCAACTGATTTTCCAGCGCCACTCGATATGGATTCCCTCAAAGCTGGCGCGCCGGAACATCGAAAGAGAAAAGCTTGCCAGGGGGCTGGACTGGATGAACAAGCCCGCCCGATTTGTGGATCGATGGACAAAACAAAGGCTGCTCTGGCTGGTTCGCGGGCCGGGGCAATACGTTATCGCCATCATTTGCATGGCCGTAGCGGCTGCCATGCCACTGATGGAAGTGATTCCATTCAGCGCCAACGGTGCCGGAATCGCCCTGATGGCGTTCGGCCTCGCCATCGTGGCGCGGGACGGTCTGCTTGCCCTGGTGGCAATCCTGGCGACCGGCGGCACCGCCTGGTTCATCCTGAATAACCTCCCCTGGTAGGCAGCACCTCCGGCAGGGATCGCCAGAGACCTGTGCTACTGTTGAGCCTCAGCCACAAGGAATACAAACATGACCATTCTTATCACGGGCGCCAATCGCGGCATCGGCAAGGGCCTGGCCGATGAATGGAGAGAGGCGGGCGAGCATGTCATCGGCACGGCCCGCAGCGAACCGGGCATGGAGGTGCTGGATGTCGCCGACCCCGCCAGCGTGACCGCGCTGGGCGAGCGCCTCGAAAATCAACCGATCTCAACCCTGGTCTGTAACGCCGGCATTCTGCTTGATCGCCATGAACAGCTGGAAGGCGGCTATCCGCCAGAACTCTGGGCGGAGCACTTCCAGGTCAATGTGACCGGCGTATTCCTCACCATACAGGCGCTGCTACCCAATCTCAGACTGGCATTGGCCGGGGTCGGCACCCCGAAAATCGCCATCATATCCAGCAAGCTTGGATCCCAGGCTTCTGCCGGTGGCGGCCGGTACATATATCGTGCCTCAAAAGCGGCGGCGCTCAATCTCGGGCGAAATCTGGCCGTGGACCTGCGTGAGCAGGGCATAGCCGTGGGCATCTACCACCCGGGCTGGGTGGCCACGGACATGGGCGGCAGCGACGCCGAGGTATCGGTTGAACAATCGGTTGATGGCCTCAGGCGGCAGATTGATAGCCTCACCCTCGCCGAAACCGGCTGCTTCAAGGCCTGGGACGGCAAGGACATGGCGTTCTGAGGGCACACTGGTATGGCAACACAAGGCCTCGCGCGGAGTGTTTCTGTCACCATTTGAAACAATCCTTCTGAACCCCGATTCACGGTAAAGCTGCTACTATTGCTACATACCTCAGGCTTATTGGCTTGGCAGCGTCCGCCCGCCAGACAGCCTGCTGAATCCAATTCTTGAAAAGCTCCTGCGGCAGGGGCTTTTGCGTTTGAAAGGACCCGGTTGTATGTCCAGCAAAGCGAAGCAGACCCAGAAACTTCTGCTGTTCCGGCTTTCCGGCGAGCGTCTGTTCGGGATCGGAACCCTGAAGATCCGGGAAATCCTGCCTTTCATGCGGCTGACGAAACTGCCCCACAGCCATCACGCCGTCATCGGCACGGCCACCTTCCGGGGTTCCGCCGTTCCGGTGATCGATATGGCTGCCGCGGTCGGCTATCCGCCGCTGACGCAGGAAGAACGGGAAAAAGCCTCGATTATTGTCACGGATATCCAGCGCCAGGAGATCGGTTTTCTGGTGCGCAGCGTGCAACAGATCATCGAGACTGACTGGAAATCGGTGATGCCGCCACCCAAAGCCCTGGGCAGCAAGGCGTTTATCACAGGGCTGCTGGACGTGGAGGGCGATATCATCCAGCTGCTGGATGTGGAATTGCTGTTGGCGAAGGTGTACCCGGAATCCCTGGACACCCAGGAGGTGGTTCTCACGGATGTGCAGAGTGAGACGCTCAAGTCCCTGAACATTCTGATGGTCGACGATTCCCAGGTGGCCCGTAAGCAACTCTCGGACGTGCTGGACAGCAAGGACATCCCCTACCAGGTGACGTCGAATGGTGATGACGCGCTGCAGATTCTGCTGCGCGACCATGAACTGGGCCGGCCCACGGACATTCTGGTCAGCGATATCGAGATGCCGGGGCTCGATGGGTACGAACTGGCGTTCAATGTGCGGGACAATTCAGCGCTGAAGCAGCCTTACATCATCCTGCATACGTCACTGAACAGTGAGATGAGCCTAAGCTATGCCAATCAGGTGGGCGCCAACGAAGCGCTGACGAAATTCGATGCCGAGGAGCTGCTTCAGGCCATGCTGCGAGGCGCCGAGCAAGCCCGCTAAAGTCTGAGCTGCTCGATAAATTCGTCCGCGTCAGCGCGCATCTCAGCCAGCCTCTGCTGCCACTCCTCCCGGTAACGATTCAGCGTTTCCTCACTCAGGCGCGTGAAGCGTTCGCCGGTTTCGGCCACGGTGCGGCTGGCACTGGCGATCGATTCCATGGTGGGCTCGTTCAGCTCATCGGCCTGGCGATCCAGATCCCGGGCAGCCTGCTCCAGAATCACCCGGTCCTCTTCCGGTGTCGGCTCACTGTCTTTCAGGGCGTCTTCCACCGAGCGCTCAAGCTCCCGCATGGCTTCCTGCAACTTCTTGCCGAACGCCTCCATGGCGCCCTCTGCCTCGCGGCCGATTTCCTCGGAGTAGGCTTCCAGATCCCGCGCCAGCTGCTCCATCTGCTGCTCAAAGTCATCCGAAGACGATGAGAAACGGGCGCTGAGCTCGTCACCGAGCCGGCTGAGCTCGCCCATGATGCTGCTGAACGGGGAAGGATTAAGGATGGCCTCGCCAGTACGGTCGTAATCCACCAGCCACTGATCCTGGAACCGTACGAGATAGGTGACCAGCTCCAGCCGCTCACCTTCGGTTCCGGCTTCGGCCGGCAGGCGGGTCACGATAGTGGCTTCGCGATCTTCAATGACGACCCGGCCGAAGGATGGCACAGCGTCGGTCCAGCTACGCTTGTAACCGTCGAACGCGGTGGCTTCTGCCAGGGTGGAGTATTCCATCACATCACCGGCGTCGTTCTCGGCCATGGCCTGCCAGAAGGCCGCCGCCACTTCCTGGGGTGTCTCGGGGTTGCTGCAACCGGCGAGCAACGTCAGTGTCGCGATGGCCACCAGGCCGCGAAAAAAGGAACGGATCATTGCAGTGCTACCTCGGGTTCATCATCCATGGACGCATAATACACCCCTCAGAGTTTGCAGGTCAGTTCCGCCAGCTCCTCATCAAACACCCGTCGGTTTTCACTGTAATCCACGGGCACGTCCACCACATGAACACCGCCTTCAGCCAGGGCACCTTCCAGGGTTGGCCGAAGGTCCTCTGTGCGGGTCACGCGGTGACCCTTGGCGCCATAGGATTGGGCATAGGTGACAAAATCCGGGTTGCGATAATCCAGGCCGAAATCGCTGTAGCCTTCCTGGCCCTGCTTCCACTTGATCATGCCGTAGGCACTGTCATTGATAATCAGGACCACCAGATTCAGGTTCAGTCGAACCGCCGTTTCCAGCTCCTGGCTGTTCATCATGAAGCCACCATCGCCACAGATCGCCATCACTTTCAGATCCGGATACAGCATGGAGGCCATCATGCCGCTGGGCAAGCCGGCGCCCATGGAGGCCAGGGCGTTGTCGAGCAGTACCGTATTGTTGTCGTAGGCGCGGTAATTGCGGGCAAACCAGAGTTTGTACATGCCGTTGTCGAGCGTGATGATGCCGTCATCGGGCATTACCTGGCGCACATCATGAACAATGCGTTGGGGGATCACCGGGAAACGATCGTCTTCAGCTCGTTCCTGCAGGTGCGCATCCACCGCCTCCTTCACCTCCATCAGGCGGGTGAAATCATGGTTGGCGCACTGGCCACAGTTCTCGGCCATGTATTCCACGCTGTTGGCGATATCCCCGACAACCTCGTGCTGGGGGAAGTACACCGGGTCCACGTCGGCCGCACTGAAGTTCACATGAATGACCTTCTTGCCGCCGGGGGTCATGAAGAAAGGTGGCTTTTCCACCACATCATGGCCCACGTTGATCACCAGGTCGGCGCGGTCGATTGCACAGTGAACGAAGTCCCCGGCCGACAGGGCAGCGTTGCCCAGGTAGCGCGGATGTCGCTCATCCACCACGCCCTTGCCCATCTGGGTGGTGAAGAACGGGATGCCGGTGACATTCACGAGATGCAGCAACGCCTGGGAAACCCGTTTCCGGTTGGCGCCGGCGCCGATCATGATCAGCGGATGCCGGGCCTCGCGCAGCATTTCGCACGCCATTTCCAGGCTTTTCGGGCTGGCCGAGGGCCGCCGGGCGTCACTGGGTTTGAAGATATGGGTATCGGATTCGGGCGCCTCATCGGCGATGTCCTCCGGCAGCTCCAGATGCACGGCACCCGGGCGCTCTTCAGAGGCCAGGCGGAAAGCTTCCCGAACCTTGGCGGGGATGGTGTTGGCATTGCTGATTTGCCGGGTGTACTTGGTGAGCGGACGCATCAGGTCCACCACATCCAGAATCTGGAATAGCCCCTGCTTGGAGGACTTGATGGGTTTCTGGCCCGAGATCATCATCATGGGCATACCGCCCAGCTGGGCGTAGGCGGCGGCAGTCACGAAGTTGGTGGCGCCGGGCCCGAGCGTGGAAAGGCAGACTCCCACGCGCCCCGTCAGGCGGCCGTAGGTGGCGGCCATGAACCCGGCAGCCTGTTCATGGCGGTTGAGGACCAGCTGAATACTGGAGGTCCTCAAAGCCTCAAGGAAGGCTAGATTCTCCTCACCGGGCACCGCGAAAATGTATTCAACGCCTTCGTTTTCCAGCGCCCGGATAAACAACTCGGCCCCATTACGGGCCGGGGTCTGTTCGTTGGCCATGGCCTTCCTCTTGATCTGTGGATTCCGGGTGATCGGCAGGTTCCGGGATCAATCGGTTATGGGCGGCTCCGCCTGCAAAGCATCCGCCGGCACGCGATCCAGACCCCAACTGCGATACACACCCTCTGTTACGCGCCGAAGGGCATCCTCGTTCACTTCCGCAGGCTCCCCCCGCTCCAGGGGATCGTAATGGAAGATGTACAGTCGCGATGTGAACTGTTCGAAAGGCAGCGACGACTCGCCAAAACGCTCTCCGTTGCCCGAGGTACTGACTTTGACTCCATCGCCCCAGTTCTGGCCGCTGTCGTTATTGGGATTGAAGAAATAAATCCGCATCTCACCTTCCGGGTCGAGCGCGGCCCGGAGAATGGTAATGGCGTGCCAGCCGATAAACCGGGCGGCACTGTCGGTCACTGCAATACCCGCAGGCTGCGGGTGGATCAGCGGCTGATTGCCGTTGTAGTAGGGGTGATAGCTGGCATAGAAATGCCGGATAAAGCCTTCCAGATCATGCAGCTTGCCAGTGGCCACATCCACGTTAATAGCAAATCCGCGCCCGGCAGACCAGCCGTGGAACTCCGGGTTCACCCATTTGTGGGGATCGCCCTGGCGGCCGACGCACAACCGGCCCATCTCCACATAAATGCGGTCCAGATGCGGCACTACAACCAGGGAGACAGGATCCAGATCGAGGGTTACCTCGGACGCGACACCGCCGACACTGCGGGCCGACGACACCGGCTGGCCTTCAAAGTGAATGACGATCTCATTGTCTCGGGCAGCCCAGGCAACCATCTGCAAGAGATAATCCGGATCGTTATAGGCCCACATCGAGAGAGCACGGGCCGACTGGCAGGTAGGATTGTTGCCCTGCCCCACGCCCAAAGGCTGGCCCAACATGTTCAACACGCCCTGAATCAACCAGGCATTGGGTTGCGGTTGGTAGCCATAGGCCAGTTCAAGTCGCTCCCGCGCATGGGGGCACAGAGAGAGCCGTGCCTGGCGCCACAGACCCGGCGCAACAGGAGGTTGATAAAGAATACCCCGCTCCAGCAGTAGCGCCAGGCCGTAGATGCCCTGTGCCGTTTCCGGATAGATACCTTCTTTAATCAGGGTGTGGACCAGCTCCCGATAGCACATCAGGCAATCCCGGCCGGTACTGGACAGCCCCAGCGCCTCGCTCAGCAAGGTGTCCTGGTCCAACAGGATGAAACGTATGAACGAGGCATGGTAAGGCGAGACCAGGCCGGTATCGTGCATGGAACGCGCAAACCCGGTGGCTTCGTTCTGCAGGGCCTGGGCGTCCATGGTTTCCAGCCGCTGCTCGTAGACCACGGTTCCGGGGTCTTCACTGCAGGCCCGGGTGGGCCCATAGAGGCTGGAGATCAACCGGTCGGCACCGCGCCCGGCACTGCCCAGATCGGCCTGCGGATCGGCCCGGCAAAGGGCAATCTGGGTAATCATCTTGCGTACGTCCGATACCTGGATCGGTCGCTGTTCAAGGATGCGCCAGATCTCCTCGATCAGACTATCAATGACATGTTCGTAGCCGATGTGGTGGGCCACGTACTGCACAAGGTTCTGGCTGATCAGCGCGAGCTTGCCCTGCTCCCGCTCAGCCTCGCCGGTCATGCCAAACAGCAGGCCGAGGTTGATGGCAAGAACCTGGGTCAGATAGTGGTGGGCCTGTTCAGCCGACACCGAAGGGTGCAGATAGCTGCCCCGGGCGACGGCAAGCAGCCGCAATTCGCTGAAGGCCTCAATGACGACGGTATCGGCATTCTGGCTCTGCAGCGAATAGGTTGTCAGCGTGGGAAGGAGAATACCGGGTTCGGCCCAGTCGGTGCCGGCAAAGACGCCCGCCAGCTCAAGGCGCTCAGCGCGCTCCTCGATGATCCGGCAGCCATCCGGCTGCAGCAGGACCCGGCGGGCAATATCCAGCACACGCGGCAGTTTGCCGGCCTTGGTAAAAGACCGGCTTTCTTCCAAAGCCTGAATGGCGTCATCCAGGCGTTGAGCCAGCTTGTCAATGTTTACAGCTGGCGCTGCGCTGCCCGATTGGTGATCGTTCAAACGATAATCCTCAGGGCCTGGCACCAAACCCGGTTGTTGTTAATGCTTCTCCTGATTATACATAGAAATCGAGGTCTTCCTGATGTTTCAGGAGGTCCCGCATGACATAGGGGTCTTCACCGAAGAAATACACCAGCCCCCAGTGGGTACCGAAAGCGGTACGCTTGGTGACCGTTTCTTCAAGCGGCGCAGTCAGCTCGTGAGACTCGAAATACTCGTGATTTTCGGTCTCCTCCGGGATTTCCAGCTTGCTGACAACCCGGCGGCGCGGATACACACCGAAACAACCGGCGTAACCCTTCGCATCCACCACTTCCTTCGGGAAGAAGGCCTTGATTTCCTCTTCCGTGGTCTTCGGGTCAAAGGCCAGGATCATGCCCTGATACGCGTTGAAACCATAGGCACGCTCAAGCAGCTCGAATACCTTGAAGCCCGGTGGACGATAGGCCACCTCGCCAAAGTACATGGTCCGGTCGCTGGTCACGAAGTACTCCGGGTGGATAAACCCGAATTCGATATCGAAGGTCTTGATCAGCTTCTCGATTTCGCCGCGAATCTGGTCGCGATACTTCTCCAGGTCCGGTGTTGCGGGCACAAATACCGAATAGCCCAGCGTCACGTACTCGGAAATGTTCAGGAAGGCGATCTTGCCGTTGTGAATCCAGGCCTCGACCGCAAACTCCCAGCCATCCAGGTGCGACTCCATCAAAACCGGGAATTCTTCTTCCGGGATGGTATCGACTTCATCAGGCGTACGGATCACCCGGTGGCCAAGGCAGCCGGCCTTATCAAAGGCCTTGAGGTGAATCGGATCGTTGGGGTCACCATCCAGTTTCAGCAGAGTCTGGTTAACCCGCTTGAGGAACCGGATAACATCACCCTTGTCGTGCGCTTCCTCGAAGATACCCACCCGGATACCACCGAGCTGGGCACGGCGTTTCATCAGGGCCTTGTCACGCAGCAGCATGGCCTGACCGAACAAACGAGGCTTGTCCATCAACACCGAGTTAATGGCACCTGCCCACTCCACAGTCTCCTCAAACAACGGGATGGCAACGTCTACGCCCATCTCCTTGAGGGTCTGCGCAATTTCTACCGAACGGTCATTCAGGCGCTCAAAATTCCAGGGCACGTAGGGAATGTCATGCTCTTCGCAATAGGCTTCGGCCCAGTCCGGTGCCACGACAACATACCGACGATCGAATTTGTCGGCCGCTTCAACCGCATTCAGGCTCCAGCCCAGTAATGCAATATACCCTTTCTCAGGATTGTACTTTTGCTCACTCACAGGCTCTCTCCTTTCATAAGGGTTGACTTATAACCCTACGCATTAGCTGTGAAATCGCAAATTTCGCCCCCATTTGAAACGCAAAAAGCACTACGACAGCCGGGAGTGAATCCAGCAATCGCAGTGCCTTAGGCTTTCTTAGATCGATTGGGAATATCAGCCCAGTTTCAGGGTCGACAGGGTCCTCTCGCGAACTTTGGTAAGCAGTGCTTCGTCCTCTACCAGGGACTGGCCATAGGACGGAACAAGCTCTTTCATCCGTTCCTGCCACTCCGGCGTCTTGATCTTCTCCGGGAAACAGCGCTCGATCACGTTGATCATGGCATTGGCTGCGGTGGAGGCTCCGGGCGAAGCACCCAGCAGCGCCGCCAGCGTTCCATCTTTTGCCGCCACAATTTCGGTGCCGAACTCAAGCTTGCCACCGCCACCATCGACCTGCTTGATGATCTGAACGCGCTGGCCGGCCATGCGCAGTTGCCAATCCTCTTCCATGGCGTCCGGGAAGAAGTTGCGCAGCGATGCCACCCGGTCACCGTGGGACTGGAACACTTCCCCGATCAGGTAGCGGGTCAGGTCCATGTTGCTCTTGCTCACCGAGAGCATGGGCTTCAGGTTGGTGGGCTTCACCGAACCAATCAGATCAAAGATCGAGCCCTGTTTCAGGAAGCGGGTGGTGAAACCGGCGAAGGGGCCAAACAGAAGGGCCGGCTCGCCATTAATGATGCGGGTATCGAGGTGCGGTACCGACATGGGCGGTGCCCCGATCGGCGCCTTGCCGTATACCTTGGAGTTATGCTGCTTGACGATGTCGGGCTTGCCACACACCAGCCACTGACCGCTCACCGGGAAGCCACCGTAGCCACGGGCTTCGTCGATACCGGATTTCTGCAGCAGCGGCAACGCGCCACCGCCGGCGCCGAGGAATACGAAGCCGGTCTCGAGCTTGGTCAGCTCGCCGGTCTTCTGGTTCTTGACGCGGATCTTCCATCGGCCGTTGTCCCGCTGGTCGATGTAGTGCACCGGTGAGCTGAGCATCAGCTCGAAATTCGGCTGGGTTTCCAGCCAGCTCACCATGCTGCGGGTAAGCGAGCCGAAATCCACATCGGAACCGTGCTTGATCCGGGTCGCGGCAACCCGCTGCATGGGGTCCCGGTTATTGACGATCAGCGGCATCCATTCCTCGAGATCCTTCGGAGACTCGGTGTATTCCATGTCGCGGAACAGGTGATGGGCACTCAGGCGTTCATAACGGCGCTTGAGGAAGGCCACATCCTTCTCGCCCCAGACAAAGCTCTGATGCGGTGTGCGATTAATAAAGCTGGAGGGTTCGGGCAGGATGCCCTGCTCCACAAGGTAGGACCACAGCTGCAGTGACACCTCGAACTGGGCGTTGATCTGCAGGGCCCGATCGATGGTGACATCGCCATCACCGGTCTCGGGAGTGTAGTTAAGCTCACAGTATCCGGCATGCCCGGTACCTGCGTTGTTCCATCCGTCTGTGCTCTCATGGGCAACGTGGTCGAGACGCTCCACCATGACGATGTCCAGGGACGGATCAAGCTGCCTGAGCATCATGCCGAGAGTGGCGCTCATGACGCCACCGCCGACCAGCACTACGTCTGCCTGTCTAACGGCCATTGGTTTTCACCCTAGCTAGTGTTGAGCCTTTTGCCCTCTCACGATCAGCAAGAGAGCCTGTCGGAAGCCGGCCGGGCGCGAGGTAAACGGCGCCGCCGTCTGCTTCCGGTCTGAATGTGCGCGCAATTATCCCGATTTTTGCCGGGATAATAAATTGCGATTGTCAATCGTTGCGTCTTTCTTCGGCATCTAGTTGCTTCAGGGGCAGATACGTGCACTTACGAACAGTGGTTTGCTACGGGTCAAAGGTCTAAAATCCAATCCGCCCACGTGATCTGTCTGGCCGGCTCAGGCCTCCACTTTGACAAACCAGGACGGGATTTCCCCAATGTCTGCCCTTGATGCGTTTCTGATTATGCTCGCGGTTCTGGCACTGCTTGGCGTCATATTTGAAGAGGTCATCCACATCAACAAGGCCAAGGTAACGCTGTTCTTTGGCACCATGAGCTGGATGCTGCTGTTCCTGTTCAGTGATAACGCTGGTGAAACGTCTGCCATTTCCGATGGTCTGTCCGAGAGCATCGCCGAAATCGCCGGGCTGTGGCTGTTTCTGGTCGCAGCCATGACGTTTGTCGCCTACCTGAACAAGAAGGGTATGATCGAAAACGTGATTTACCTGATCATGCCGAAGCAGGTAAGCGAGCGACGGCTACTATTCCTGACCGGTCTTTTTTGTTTCATTTTCTCCTCTTTAGCAGACAATATCACCGCCACTTTAGTCTCATGTTCGCTGATTCTGTCTCTGGATCTGGAGCTGAAAAAACGTATCCAGTTCGTCACGCTGGTTGTGTTTGCGGTCAACTCGGGAGGCGTTTCTCTGATCACCGGCGACGTCACTACGTTGATGATTTTCCTGGCGGAAAAGGTTGAAATACTGACCCTTCTGACCCTGGCCATTCCGGCCTCGATCACCGTTTTCATCCTTGCGGTTTTCCTGTCGCGAGGGCTCACAGGAACCGTGACACTGCGCTCCAACACCACCCCGGTGCGACGGGTGGACGCGATCATCAGCGGGCTGTTTTTGTTAACAATCCTGAGCACCATTGCCGGTAATGCCCTGTTCGGGATTCCACCGGTACTGACCTTTCTGTTCGGCCTGTCCATCATGTTCCTGGTGTCTCGATTCATGAGTGACGACTCCGATCTGGACCCGATTCTCGAGTACATCCGCATCATCGAGTTTGAAACGCTCCTGTTCTTTCTCGGCATCCTCCTGCTGGTGGGCATGCTCAAGGAGATCCATGCGCTGGATTCGCTGGTGGCGATTTACGACATCCTGCCGCCGCTGTACGCCAATTACCTGATGGGCATCTTCTCGGCCGTTATCGATAACGTGCCTCTGACGGCGGCCCTGCTGAAGGCCGGCATCGACATGAGCCCCGGCGAGTGGATGGGCCTGACCTATGCCGTGGGTGTGGGTGGATCGCTCCTGGTGATTGGCTCAGCCGCCGGTATAGTGGCAATGAGCAAGATTCCGGGGCTGACCTTTGCCGCCTATATGCGGTATCTTGCACACCTTCTGGCGGCCTATACCCTGGGCTACGCCGGTGTCTACATGCTCGGGCGTTTCATCAACTGAGGTCTATCTATGCTAATGGCATTTGGCGCAATCATCGCCGGCCTGGTCCTCCTGGTCTGGAGTGCCGATAAATTTGTGGAGGGCGCCGCGGCGACCGCCAAACATCTCGGCATGCCCACCCTGCTGATCGGCATGGTGATTATCGGTTTCGGTACCTCGGCACCGGAACTGGCCGTGTCTGCCATGGCAGCCTCCGATGGCAATCCCGGGCTGGCACTGGGTAACGGCTATGGCTCCAACATTACCAACATTGCGCTCATTGTCGGCCTGACAGCCATCATCGCGCCCATCGCAGTGCACTCTCAGGTAATCCGTAAAGAACTGCCGCTGCTGATCGTGCTCACCCTCATTGCCGGCGCCCAGCTGCTCGACGGGCAACTTTCACGTATGGATGGCTGGGTGTTGCTGGCGGTATTTGCAGTGGTTATGGGCTGGTCAATCTTCCAGGGCCTGAAAGGCAAGGCAGACCCCCTGGCCGGTGATGCCGACGCCGAGATCATTGCGCACCCCATGCCCCTGAAAACCGCCGTGATCTGGCTGGTAATTGGCCTGGTACTGCTGATCGTCAGCTCCCGGATGCTGGTCTGGGGTGCCGTGACGATTGCCCAGAGCCTTGGAGTCAGCGATCTGGTGATCGGTCTCACCATCGTTGCCATCGGCACTTCCCTGCCCGAACTCGCCTCGGCTCTGGCCGCGGTCAAAAAGAACGAACACGACCTGATCCTGGGCAATATTCTGGGGTCGGGCATTTTCAACACCCTCGCCGTGGTGGGTCTCGCGGCTGTTATCGAACCCCTCGCGGTGGACCCGGAAGTGCTCTACCGTGACTGGACGCTGATGCTGGCGCTCACGGTGGGTCTGTTCCTGATGGGTTACGGGCTTACCGGATGGCGAAAACTGGTGAGCCGTGTGGATGGTGGCATCCTGGTGCTGGTGTACGTGGCCTATACCGGCTATCTGCTCTCCACGCTGGTGGCTGCCGGTACGGCCTGATCTGCGTGCCGATGTGAGGCCGGTGCTAACCGGCTTCACCGTCTCCCAACAGCTCCGTCAGCCTTGCGCGCACCTCGGTCATGACTTCGTCCAGGTCGGCTTTGGTCTTTCCTGCCGTATCCAGCGGTTCTCCTACCCTCACATCCACCGGCTGCCCGAGGTTGATCTGCCAGGTGCGGGCCGGTAAAACACGGTGGATACCCCGCACGGCCACCGGCACGATCACCGCCTCAGTATCCAGCGCCAGGTGAAAACAGCCTTTCTTGAAAGGCAGAAGTTTTCCGTCCGGCGAGCGGGTTCCCTCGGGCGCGGCCCAGAGCACGATTCCACTTTCCATCATCGCCCGCGCCTTCTCCAGATCCCTGACTGCACGTTGCCGATTGGAGCGGTCTACTGAGGGGAATTCCGCTGCACGCATGGCCCGCCCCAGCAGCGGGATACTGAACAGCTCCTTTTTTGCCAGCATACGGATCGATCCCGGCAACGATACGAAGGTGACCGGAATATCATAGTGGCTGGCATGAGTGCACATGATGATGTACCGGCGCCCGTCGCCGAAATCAGGCACTTGCCCGCGTACGGTGAGGCTGGCACGAACCAATCGTAACAGCGAGGCCGACCACTCGCGGCAGTATTTGTCGACGATGGGCCGGTTCAACCTCCCGAACAGCGCCCTCAGCAAAACCAACAGGGAAAAGAGTGCTGTCAATCCGACACTGCCCAGAACCACACCCGCCCGCCGAAGAAGCGTTGCTGACTCCGTTAGCGGATTCATCTTCAATCGAATCATCTCAGCTACCCTTCTCTGTTTCCCGGGTTCGTTCGCGGCCTCGTTGCTGCGCGTTCAATAGGGGGCGAATTATAGCGACTGAAAAACCCGTTGAATAACACACAAAAGTATTGATTAATTTTTGACCATTACCTATAAGGTATAAGGATATAACCGCGAAGAATTGAAAAAGCAGTCCCACCGTCCGACGACAACCCTAAGAAGGAGACGGATAATGAAGCAGGAATCAGCGCTGATGCGAGGCCCGAATGACCCGGGCCTTCAGAACCCCTCCCGCCGCACCCTGCTACTTGGCAGTGCCGGCGCCATGGCCGCGGTAAGCGTGCTGGGATTTACGCCCCTTGCCAAAGCCGATGAACCAAAATCACTCCCGGATTACGCCGCCTGGAAAGAACGCAACGCCCTGATTGTTCACAGTGCAAACACGATGGAAACCCAACGGGGGGCCATCGGCAATGGCGTTATTACCTCAAGTGACCGCTTGTTCGTTCGTAATAACCTGCCCGCGCCACCAGCCTCGGTAACCGATAACCCCGATGTCTGGGAGGTGCGGATCGAGGGCGTGAAAAATCCCCGAACCCTGACGGTCGGCGACCTGAAACAGATGGGGGTTACCACCGTTGCCTCCGTATTACAATGTTCCGGTAACGGTCGCGCCTTCTTCCCCCATGGCGCGAGTGGTACCCAATGGTCTGTTGGCGCTGCGGGCTGCATCATGTGGACCGGTGTACCGCTGAAAGATGTTGTGGAGGCTCTTGGCGGCCCTGTTGACGGTACACGGTACATCACCAGCACCGGCGGCGAGACACTTCCCGACGGCCTGGACCCGAAAACGATTATCGTGGAACGTTCCGTTCCCACCCGTGCCATGGAAACCGCATTGCTGGCCTGGGAAATGAATGACGAGCCTCTGACCCACACGCACGGTGGCCCGCTAAGAATGGTTGTGCCGGGTTACTACGGCGTGAACAACGTGAAGTACGTCAAGAACCTTGCCTTCACCGAAAACCAGACGGACGCCAAGATCCAGGCTTCAGGCTACCGGGTTCGTGATGTCGGCGTGAAAGGCGCCCCGGATCAGCCTTCCATGTGGGAAATGAACGTCAAATCCTGGGTAACATCGCCTCTGGAAAGCGGTCAGAACGGTCGCAATATGATTTATGGCGTCGCTTTCGGTGGCACTGTTCCGCTCGAAAAAGTCGACGTTTCAGTGGATGGTGGTAAAACCTGGAAACAGGCTCGTTTCCTGGGACCGGACCTTGGCCCCTATGCCTGGAGGCCGTTTGTCCTGGCAGCGGATCTCGCGGCCGGAGAGCACCGTATTGTCAGCCGGGCGACCGACGTGCAGGGCAACACCCAGCCTGAGGGTCGGACCGAGAATGAACGTGGCTACGGTCACAATGGCTGGAGCGACCACGGAGTCACGGTTGCCATCAGTTGATCATTGGCGGAGCCGACCCGGGAGTAAGGCGGCTCCGACCTATCCGGAAAGCAATGATATGAGAAAAACTGCAGTACTGGGCGCCATAGCTCTGATCGGACTGTCGCCCCTGACGATGGCCAGCGACTTTGACAAGGGGAAACAGGTATTCACTCAGGAGGCTCAACCTTCCTGCACCATATGCCACACCCTGGCGGACGCCGGTTCGGCTGGTGCCATCGGCCCGGATCTCGATGAACTCAAACCCACGATGGAACAGGTGGTCAATGCCGTAACCAGCGGGGTGGGTGTCATGCCGGCGTTCAACGAGTCGCTGTCTGAGGAACAGATAAATGCGGTGGCCCACTACGTGGCGACTGTGACAGGCGGCAATAAATAGAATCGGGGGCCCTGCGGCCCCCTTTTTTCGTCTCAGGCGTTTTCCTGAAACACCATGGCAACCGAGTTCAGGCAGTAGCGCTGCCCGGTTGGCGGCGGGCCGTCAGGAAAGACATGGCCGAGATGGCTGTCGCAACGGGGACAGCGGATTTCGGTGCGGGTCATGCCAAGACTTGTGTCCTCAATGTATCGGATATGCTCCGGATCAAAGGGCTGGAAGAAACTCGGCCAGCCGGTTCCCGAGTCAAACTTCGAGTCCGAGCTGAACAAAGGCAGATCGCAAAGCCGGCAGTGGTAAACACCGGCTTTTTTGTTATCCAGCAAGGTTCCGCAAAACGGATGCTCGGTGCCATGGTCGAGCAGCACGCGCCGCTCTTCCGATGTCAGATCCGCAGCTTTCTCCTCAACCTGTGCTTCGTTTAGTGGTGTCAGGTCATAACCTGCAGCGGAAACTCCCATAGTCTGCCTCCTCAGGCGGTGCTGCCTGCGTCGTTGTCTGTAAATTCCGGCTTCAGGCGATCAGGATAGCTGTCTACAAGCTTTTCCATTTTCGGGGCGGCCACGGCCATGATGTATGGCTGGTAGGGATTCCGGGCAGCAAAATTCTGGTGGTACTCTTCTGCCGGGTAAAATGCCTCCAGCGGCTCCAGCGTGGTCACTATCGGATCCGGGTACACTTCGGCCTGATTGAGCTGGTGGATGTAGGCCTCGGCTACCCGCCGCTGTTCGGCAGTCTCGTAGAACACAGCCGAGCGGTACTGGGTGCCCCGGTCGTTGCCCTGGCGGTTCAACTGGGTGGGATCGTGAGCAACCGAGAAGAACACCTTTAGCAGTTCGCCAAAACTGACCCTGGCAGGATCATAGTGAACATCCACCACTTCTGCGTGGCCGGTAGTACCTGAGCATACGGCCTCATAATTGGCAGAGCTGGCGTGACCGCCAGCGTAACCGGACTCAACCCTGGTTACGCCATCGATGGCCAGGAAAACGGCTTCCACACACCAGAAACAGCCGCCAGCCAGCACGACACGCTGTTCGCCCTCGGCCGCAGGCAGGTCCTGTTCAGGATCGGGAAAACGGCTACGTGGTACGTTGAGACCCGGGATACTGCAGGATGTCGTCATGGTAACCTCTGCGTTCGAATTATCTGCCTTTAACCGCTCGATTGTGGCTGGAAACCTGCCGATTTGCCAACCCATGTGCCGGCTCAGGAAGAAGGGATTATATGTACGTTGATCAGGACAGCAGGATCACTCCAGCCAGCGCACTCAGCGGCGCCAGTACCCAGACCGGAACCCGCCAGACAGCGAGACAGACCCAAATGGCGAGCACGAGTGCCAGATCATGCGCACCATGGACGGCGGAGACCCAGACCGGATCGTAGAGAGCCGCCAGCAACAACCCCACCACGCCTGCATTCACGCCGGCCAGCGCTGACCGGGCGCGACGATGCTCCCGAAGCCAGCTCCATAGGGGAAGACCGGCGAATACAAGCAGGGTTCCCGGGAGGAACACAGCCAGTACCGCAATCACACCACCGAGAACACCGGCCTGTGAACCACCCAGAAATCCTGAAAAGGAAAACAGCGGTCCCGGCATAGCCTGGGCAACGCCATACCCCGCCAGGAAAGTGTCCGCCGGCATGGCACCGGAGGCCACGAAGCCCTCCTGCAGCCAGGGCAGCACTACATGTCCGCCGCCAAACACCAGGGCACCGGCCCGGTACATTTCAGCGCCTATCCAGCCAAGACTGCCGGTGGCCTGAGGCAGAAAGGAAACCAACAACAGAATCAAAAAGGCCCCCGCAAAAAGCGCAGGTTTCCGGGATTGCAGTGGCACATGCAGCGGCTCAGATGCCTCTCCGCTCCCCAACCCCAGAAAGGAACCCACAGCCCCGGCAATGACCAACGCCAGTATCTGCATCCAGGTTTCGCCCATCATCAGAAGGCTCACCGCTACCAGCAACGCCATGGCGATTCGGGGACGGTCCGGGCACAGGGTTGTTCCCATCTGCCAGACCGCCTTGGCCACCACCGCCACCACAAACAACTTGAGACCCTGTACCCAGCCGCCACTGCTGGCCTCTGGCCAGGCGTTCAACCCCAACGCAAGACCAATCATGATCACCGCCGATGGCAGGGTGAACCCCAGCCACGCTGCGAGTCCGCCGCGGTAATGGCCGCGCAGGAACCCGATGGTTAGACCGACCTGGCTGGAAGCCGGTCCCGGCAGCAACTGGCAGAGGGCCACAACTTCTGCGTAGGCACTGTCTGAGAGCCACCGCCGACGTTTGACAAATTCATCGTGAAAGAATCCGAGATGCGCTGCCGGACCACCAAACGACGTCAGCCCCAGCCGAAGGAACAGCAGGAAAATCTGGCTGAACGACAGCCTGTCATCACTCGATGGTTCCGTCATAAATCTCCTGAGTCTGTTGCTCCGCCGGTTTCACCGCCAGTGTGTCATCAAACATGAACATTGTGTCGTTTTGGTTGCATACCTTCGAGGGCCATCCATAATGACAGACAGGGTTTGCCACTTAGCACATCGGCCATGCCCGGCTCGGCATATAAGGGAAGAAAAATGACGGCAAGGGCTCGTACACCGGAGAACCAGGATGAACTCCTGGAATACCGCCTGAGCCTGAGGCTCGGCCCTGTTCACGCCCGCCAGAGGCTCGGCATTGAACGGGAAGCTGAAGCGAAGGTATTCGGGCAGGATCACAGCTCATTCCATCTGGAAAACTGGGCCACCGCGCCCGGCTTTATCCGTACCTGTTTGCGCATGGTTGGCCTTTGGGGCCGGGGCCAGAGCAACAGCCGGCGTCTGAACACCGTGCACAATCATTTCCAGCTTCCCGGCCTGCCGGAAGCCTTCGAGGGCTTTCGCATTCTGCATCTGACCGACCTGCACGTAGACATGGACGAAGCCAACCTGCAGGCAGTCCTGCGCCAGATCGAACCGTTAGACTACGATCTGTGCGTGTTGACCGGCGACTACCGGAAACTCACGTGGGGCCCGATTGAGGGCGCCCTGGACGGCATGGCGCGGCTGAGGGACGGTATAAAAAGCAAGCCCTATGCGGTTCTGGGTAACCACGACAGCGTTCGCATGGTACCGGCATTGGAAGACATGGGTTACCAACTGCTGATGAACGAAATGGCGCCCATTGAACGGGGAGGCCAGACCCTGTACCTCGCGGGTGTGGACGACGCCCACTTCTTCAAGGTCCACAACCTGCACCAGGCGGGGGACAATATCCCTGCGGGAGGCACCAGCATCCTCCTCAGCCATACGCCGGAGATCTGGCGCGAGGCTGCCCACGCCGGCTACGACGTCTTTCTCTGCGGACACACACACGGCGGCCAGATCTGCCTGCCCGGAGGTATACCGGTGACTCTCGACTCTGACTGCCCGCGCACACTCGGTCGAGGTTACTGGCGGATGAATGGCATGCAGGGCTACACCTCACCGGGTTCCGGAACGTCCGTGGTAAACGTTCGCCTGAACTGCCCGCCGGAAGTAACCCTTCACACCCTGACTCGCGGCCCGGTTTAGTGGGGCTGCCGGCGTATACCGAGACGGTAGAGCAGCGGTGAGCCATAGATGTTGGACAGGGTAAAAACCACCACGACAACCAACACTACCCACAGGCTCACCGGCAGCCACCACATCGCCAGCAGCATGGGCAGGAGGGCTTCCGGGATCTGATCCAGCCCGACAGCCCGGGCACTTGATGCCAAACCCATTCGACGCTTCATGAAGCTGCTCAGAAGATCTCCTCCCAGCCCCAGCAGGCCGAACAGAAGCCCGAACACGAATCCCAGCCCGGTAAACAGCGCAAAAAGCCCGCAAGCCAGTGCACCGGATACAACACCCCGCCAGGTTTTGCTTTCACCAAATACGGGGCGACCATCGGACAGCAGTCGACCGCCGTCCACCGGGGCCGACCAGCGGTTTTTCAGCAGCCCGGCCGCAACCACCGGCGTGCCGTTGGCCAGCACCAGCATCACAAACAGCTCCAGGATGATCAGCAAGCGTTTGCGCCCCTCTGAAACGACCGATCAGGCGATACCGCCCCGGGTCAGCTTGAGCGGATCCATCAACTCCTCGAGCCGCTCCCGGCTCAGGCCGCTGCGTTCCTCCGCCACATCGATGACTGGCCGGCCCGTTTTATACGCTTCCTTGGCGATGTCTGCCGCCAGGCTGTAGCCGATCTCGGGATTAAGCGCTGTCACCAGTACGGGATTCTTGCCCACACCTGCGTTCAGGTTGTCGGCATTGACCGTGAAATCCTTGATCGCCTTGTCCGCCAGCATGATGGCCGCATTGGCGAGCAAATCGGTCATGTCCAGCAGGTTGCCGCCCACCAGAGGGAGCATGACGTTGAGCTGGAAATTACCGGACTGACCGGCAATGGCCACGGCGCTGTCCAGCCCCATCACCTGGGCGCCAACCATGGCCACGGACTCCGGGATGACCGGATTGACCTTGCCCGGCATGATACTGCTGCCCGGTTGCAATGCCGGAAGACTGATTTCAGCCAGGCCGTGAATAGGGCCGCTGTTCATCCAGCGTAGATCGTTGGCGATCTTGGTCAGCACGATGGCTGCACCGCGCAATTGTGCGGAGAGGGCCACCGGGGCATCCACCGCGCTCTGGCCGGTGAATTTGTGATCGAGCGACGTAAAGGGATAGCCGGTGTTGGCCCGCAGGAACTTGACGAACTGGCCCGGAAATTCCGGGAGCGCATTGATTCCGGTACCCACCGCGGTGCCGCCCTGGGGAACGGCCAACAGCTCATCAGCTGCGGCTTCTACCCGCTTTTCCACGGCCAGAAGCTGTTCGCGCCAGGTTTTCAACTCCTGGCCGAGGGTCACCGGCATGGCATCCATCAGGTGGGTGCGGCCGGTTTTTACCTGGCTGGAAAATGCCGCTTCCTGCTCGTAGATCACACCGCAAAGATGCGACAGCGCCGGCAGTAGCTTCTCCTTGGCTGCAATCACGGCACTCACGTGGATCGCCGTTGGAATCACGTCGTTGGAGCTCTGGCTCATGTTCACGTGATCGTTCGGGTGCACCTCGAAGCCTGCGTTGCGGGCGATACTGGCGATCACCTCGTTGACATTCATATTGGTGCTGGTGCCGGAGCCGGTCTGGTAGCGGTCTACCGGAAACTGATCTGCGTATTCGCCCTTGACCAGATCTTCGCAAGCCTGGGAGATCGCATCCCGCAGATCGTTGTCGAGCAGGCCCAGGCTGGTATTGGCCTCGGCGGCTGCGCGCTTGATCTGGGCAACGGCGGCAATAAACGGCTGAGGCATTGGCTGGCCACTGACCGGGAAGTTTTCCACCGCCCGCTGGGTTTGAGCGCCCCAGAGCGCATCAGCAGGTACCTGGACGTCCCCGAGGCTGTCGGTTTCCGTTCTGAATTCGCTCATATTCCCTCCTGTCCGTGCATTTGCACTGTGGGCTTCTTGGCGTGTACGCCAGGGGCCCGGCCATGGCTCAGCCGCCGCCCTGGGATCTGAGCCGGACATGGTCGCAGATGCCCGTAACCTGTTCAAAATTGAGGATCAGGGTATGAACGGTGTTGGTGTAGGTGTCGTGCAGGTGAAACTTGTAACGGTGCTGCTTTTCACCCTGCAGAAACGCATCGTACTCGCGGACCAGCTCACGCACATCCCCACCGGAATCCTTGCTCCAGGTCGCATTGAACGGACCCAGCACGGCACCGCCAGCCAGGCAGATGGTGACTTCGTGATTCGTCAGACCATTCTCAGGAACTGTCATGGTTATCTCCCTTTCGATGAGCCTCTGGTAAGTGTAGTCGCTCCTGACGCCAGGACAGTCCATAGTGCCAAGGCTGTCACAGAACCAGGTTTTCATTGCCGGCAAAGGCACTGCTGTAGGAAGTTC
Organism: Marinobacter sp. L-80; assembly: GCF_056859395.1. Taxonomy (NCBI): domain Bacteria; kingdom Pseudomonadati; phylum Pseudomonadota; class Gammaproteobacteria; order Pseudomonadales; family Marinobacteraceae; genus Marinobacter; species Marinobacter sp. L-80. The sequence continues at coordinate 480,957 of NZ_JBSXOI010000070.1, read as the reverse complement.
CTACACCGCTAAGCCACTGTTGTTGCTAATCTCTTCCCTACCCCATTAACAGGATACAGAGTAATCATGGCGACCAGCGGAGCGGCGGAGATCCTTCTCCGGTATGACGACGACCAGGACCGACAGCACTTCGAAACCTTGTTTGCCAGCGATTTCGTTATTCACGCGTTCGCCACTGACCAGGGGGCACTCGACTACCTGCCCTCGGCTGCCACCATACCCACCGCCATCGTTCTGCTTCCGAACCGCGCTGATGACTATCTTGAGTCGTCGCTACTGGCACGGGCCAGGGACCACCACCCCCGGATTCTGAAGATCCTCATAGGAGATGCCATTGCGCTGAACCTCCTCGTGAAACTGCTCGACCATCAGCTGGTCGATCGCTGCTTCGAACAGCCGGTCAATCCCGATGTTATCCGGTCGCACGTGCTCACAGCCGCGCTTACCCGCGAAGGACAAACCTTCTCTCCGGATACCAGCGAGGCCCACGAGGGCCCCAAACCGGCGATTCTGATCGTGGATGACGAACCGACTGCCACCCGTTATCTGTCGAGGCAGTTGGAGCGCATGCAGGACGAATTCCGCGTGCTGAGCGCCATCAGTGCAGAAGAGGCTCAGCTCGTGTTGCAGAAAGACAGCGATGTCGCGGTGGTGATGACAGACCAGAGAATGCCCGGGATGCATGGCAAAGAGCTGCTGGACGAACTACGCCAGTCGCACCCGACAATTGTCCGAATTCTCACGTCAGCCTGGGGCGAGGTTGATGTGGCCATGGATGCAGTTAACGAGGGCCGGATCTTCCGCTATCAGAAGAAGCCATGGAACGCAGCCGAATTGCTGTCGCTCTTCCGCAAGGCTCTTGTCCAACATCGCACCCTGGTCTCTGCAAGAGACCGTTCACGCTCAATTGCAGAACAACAGTTCGCGGAGCTTCGCCAGCAACGACGAGCCAGACTGCTTGAACATCTAAACGAGCGAGTGGACGGTTTTACCGGCGAACCGATCACCGCCGACTTTCTGGATGCCCTGGCAACCGTTCGCACACTTCCTGCCCAGCCACCCCATCTGCGCGCAAGCCGGGAAACCGCGCTTGAGCATGATCTTGTAAGAGACTTTGCCGGAATGGCGGGCAGGCAGCTCAGCACCCTTCAGCCAGGCCACGTGCACGGCATCCAGAACCGGCAAGCCTTTGACCAGGCTCTCGCGAACGCCTTGGAGAACCCGGCAGGCACGAGCGAAACACAAACACCGTTGATGGCCCTTTGCCAGGCACTGGCAACCCTGATGAAGGCCTCCGGGCTGGAGCGCTCTGCTCTGGAATTGACCCGGACCGAAAGCGGCCTCATGGTCGCCAGCGCCAGCCCACTTCACATGTACAGCCATCTGCTGGCGCCAATCACCCGCCTCTCCCGCCCCCTGCTGGAGCAGCAGAGCGCTCTTCTGATGCTCTTCGTAAGCACCCGACTGCTTGCTGGCGATATCGACGTGACCGGAGGCGACCAGTGTCTTCGATTGAGTCTCCATCTGCCGGCCAGGGCAGACTGATGGCGTCAGGTCAGCGCAGGCTCAGGTTGTACGTCACCATGGGGCAGCGACTGCTCCGTGACAGCCTGCTATTCCAGATCCTCTTGCACGATGAGGTCGAGCTGGTTGGCGAATCGGAGACCGGAGTGGCAACGCTCAATCGGCTAAAGAGGGCCACCCCTTCGGTACTGCTGATTGAGGAAAACCTGCAGGACAACGACGGGCTCACCATCGCCGAGCATGCATTGGCGGTGAATCCGTCATTGTCCGTGCTGCTGATATCGGACACGCCGGTCAGCAGCGGGCGGATGGCGATCTATCTGGAAGCAGGCATCAAGGCCGTGGTGTCCAAGGACCAGCCAGTGCAGGAGTTGATCAAGACGCTCTTCTACATTCGAAACGGGCAGGTTTATGTCGGTAACTGGCAGCAGGAACCAGCACCGGCCGCCATGCTCGCCTATCAGGCCTTGTCCGGACGGGAGCGGGAAGTGGCACAGCTGATGGCCAGCCGGCTGCCGGTACGCGATATTGCAGGCAGGCTTGGCGTTTCCTGCAAGACGGTGCATTCCTACAAGGACCGGATTTTCGTGAAATTGGGCTTCGAGCGCCTGCCCGAGCTCATTCTCTTTATGCAACGACACCAACACGGAGCCGCCGAGTGAAACTGCTTTCCGGGATGGATCAGATCCGCCAGCTGCCCGCCTACCGACAGCGACGCTTCGAACGCTTCTACCACACCCAGTATCGGTACCGGGTGCTGCCCCTGTTCGCCGACGTTTACCTGGTGATTGCCTTTATCGGTACCCTGCTGTTTCTCGGGGGCCTGGCCCTGAACCCGGATGCACCGGACGTATTCGGTATCTACCTCATCTACACCGCGATTCTGACCGGTCTGATCGCCGCTCACCGGTTCACGCGCCTGCGCCGGTCAGCGCCGATGATTGTCTACCTGGTGTTTTTCAACATGGCGGCGTTCAGCTACCTGGGATACATGACAACGGGCGCGTCGCTCGCTCCCATCGTGGGCTTGTTCTTTTTCATCAGCTCCGTGGGCATCATTACCCTGTCCCTGTTCCACACCAGCGTGATTATCCTGATCAACCTGACACTGCTGGTACTCGCCACGTTCGTGGCGGTCGACAGCACTCAGGTAAGCGACACCCTGATCGGCATTCTGACCAACTGGCTGATTCTGATGTGCCTGGTGGTCGCACCGCTATCGGCCTGGTTCCTGTCGCAGTTCCTGCGCAACCTGCTGGCGCTCCAATTCCTGCTCCGAGACCGGAATCGACAACTTTCCCGCACTTTGGAAACCCTGAAATCAACGGAAGAAAGACTGGCCCAGGAACAGAAACATCAGGCCCTTAGCCATATGGCTAAGGGGCTGCTCCACGAGATCATGAACCCGTTGAACTGCGCCAGCCAGGCCGTGGATTTTGCCAACTCGGTAAACCGGGATGTCGAGGTCGCAGACGCCCTGACCGACGCTAGCACCCACCAGAAACGCATTGCCGATATTGTGTCTGACCTGATCGAGTTTTCCCGCCCCGTCCCTGAACACAGCCTGGAAACGGCAGACCTCGGCAAACTGGTGACCACCGCCACCCGCTTCTGCCAGCATCAGCTACGAGGTGTCGAGCTTCAGACTGACATCCCGGAGGGAACGACCGTTCCCTGCTATCCATCTGCCCTGACCCAGGTGTTCGTTAACCTGCTGCTCAATGGCGTCTCTGCCGTGAGCAAAAACCGGCAGCCCGGCAAAATCGAGATAACGGCCGAAAGCGCTGACAGTGCCCATCGAATCGTAATTCGGGACAACGGCCAGGGCATCGCGCCAGACGATATGAAGCGGCTCACTGATCCGTTCTATTCCACCAGTGATACACCGGACAACCTGGGGCTGGGCCTCAGTATCTGTCAGACCATCATGCGCCATCACAAGGGCAACATGTCGATTACCAGCGAACCCGGCCAGTGGACGCAGGTGACCCTCACGCTGCCTAGAACCGCAGCACAGCACGCAGGGTAACAGCGTCTCCGTCCGGCACGGCCATCAGGGTATTGCCGCGAATATCCGGCATCAGGTAATTCAGGCGCAGCTGGAACAGCTCGCCCAGATACCAGGCAAGACCCAGCAGCGTCACACTCGCCTCGGCGCCCAGGTTCCGGTCTCTCAGGTCCACAGCACTGTGCCGTGCGACCAGTTCCAGGGCGCCCGCCCGGTGCCGGGGCTCTATCCAGTCAAACTCACCCCGGCTGTAATAGCGCCGATCATCGGTCAGGAACACACCGGCCTGGAGGTAGGCGCCACCGAACTGCCAGCGTGACCCGTCGGTTCGACGCACGCTCTGAGCCATGGCCTCCGCCACGAGGGTCAGACGATGATAAAGCCAGGCGGCCTCGAGACCTGCCAGCCAAGCATCACCAGCCTCGAATCGTGGGCTGCGGATGACATTATCGGCACTGAACACCTCTCCCTCATCCTTGATCTGAAAGCGGCTGTCGCCAAGATCACGATAAGAGGCCGCGGCGCCCAGATGTAGGGTCTGGTTTTCTGAACGAATGGGGGCACGGGTCAGTCTCGCGGTTATAGCGTGAGTGGAGCCACCATCGGGCTCATCGGTGAACAGACCCAGGGACCAGGTGCCGCGTTTGCGGTACTGCCCCGCCATAACACCGATGGAACGCCCCGGTGCGAACGCCGAGGTCACCAGCGAACGTTCGCTGGTGTTCAGGCTGGTGTAGCTGGCGAGGCGTTCCAGGCCAAAAGGCTCCTTGAAGCGCCCAATTTGAGCCTCGAAACGGCTCTCCCCGTCATACAGGAGATAGGCATCGCCCAGATCCAGCTCTTTCTTGTCGCCTTCAATCTTGTAGCTGCCATCCAGCTCTGCCTCCCAGCGCTTGCCCAAGGCCAGTTCCAGTTCAATTTTCGCATTTCTCAGGACGCCCCGGGCTGTGCTGCGCTCACCGTCTTCATCATAAAATGACCCGTAATGGTCAACACCGGCGGCGACGTAACCGCCCACTTCTGCCTCGACAGGGGAAGCCACAGCGAGCAGAGGCTGTAACATGAACGCCAGTGTCAGACCGATCACCATCCACGCCCATTTCAGCTCAGCGAGCATGATCGGCCTCCTGACGAAAGTGCATACGCAACATGGCGGTGTCCCTCAGATAGCTGACAGACACCACATCCACCCGAAACACATCCAGACCGGTGCGCTCTCGCAGGTCCGCAATGAGCAACTCCCGGCGGTCCCGGTGAACGTTCTCTATCTTTTCGTACTCCACCTCTCTCTCACTGTGTCGCGGCAAAAGCACACGGGTTTCGAGCACCAGCGCCAGAACAATGACCAGCAGGTTCAGAAACACCAGCTCCAGGTGGTGCATGTTGCCAACTGCTGCCAGCAGGGCCATGGCGATCACCAGAAACAGGTAGGTCATTTCCTTTATGCCCAGGGCCTCGGTTCGGTACCGGAGCATCGAGAAAACGGCGAACAGACCGAAGGCAAAGCCCATGGTGACGGTGACCGAATGAAGCAATGCGGTCACCAGGAAAACGCCGACACCAAACAGAATGAACGAGGCGGCATTCTCCCGGTGACGGGAAAACGCGTAGTAGCAGCGAATCAGCACAAACACGGAGGCGGTATTGATCAAAAGCCGGATCGCAAAATGGACATCAACTGCAGATTCCATGAAGTCTCCTTAACAGCGGTTTGAAGCGATTGGTTTTGCATTCGTGGCCGAACAACAGGCTTGTGCCGATGCAGTATTTGCTGAACTGCACGGGGCGGCAGCCGAGCTGACCAAGACGTTCCAGGAAAGGGGAATATGGGACCTTGCGATCGTACTTGACCTCGAAAACGGCAACATCAGGCAGGCACAGACCGCTGCGACGGTCGGCCGAGTGAAAACCCAGCCCTGTATCCACCGTAATACGCTCGGTCCCCCGTGCGCTCATGAAGGTCATCCGGCGGTAGCCGACAAAAAGAGCCGGCAGCATCCCTGCCACCGGTCGGCCCAATTGCTCTTCAAGGAAAGGGACCACCCGGCTGCTCGCAACGGTTTGCGATGTCAGCGGCAAACGGTTCTTGATGGTTCTCTCCCTGTTGTTCTTTTTCTTGACCTCCAGGAAGCTGTCCCCGGTTTCACGGTAGTGCCGGATACGGAGCTTGAACCGGTTCAACTTGCCGTTGTGGTGATCCAGGTAAAGCTGGCGTTCCGGTGTATCGAAATACAGGGTGTCGTAGGTAAACCGCCGGCGCCCGTCGATCTCCAGGATGGAGTAATGGTGCTCCAATCCACGCAGACAGGCATCCAGCAGGTATGCAGGCACCAAAAACTTGGTGTCGACCCGATTCATCAAACGGGCCTGCATCTGTTCGGCCAGACAATGCCCGCGGAATCCTTCCAGCGGGCTGGCGACAGCCATGTTCATCGAATCGCCGAATCGTATTCCAGGGTGGCGTTCAGGCTCAGTTCCACGTCGCCCTCACTGGCCCCGGATCCCACCCCGATGACAGTAATACTGCCCTCTGCGCCAAGGGCCAGGGTGCGCACATCCCCGGGCTGGCTTTCATCCACCTCAAACAACAGAGCGTTGGTGGCAAAGCCATGGAACTCGTGTGTGCCCGGCACGTAATCGGATGCCTCGATAAACAGTTGCAGCACATAGGGCGTGAAGTTGTCGTTGATATCCGCGCCAATCAGCAGGAGGCTGATCACCGCCGGCTTTGATTCGCGATCAACCGAGTAAACCAGGCTGTCCACCTCGAAGGCGGCAAAAGTCAGGCTCGCGTTCACCGCCCGACCTCCGGGCAGCGTGAAGCGGAAGGCACCTGTGTCGGCACCGTCCTCGGACTTGATGGTGCCGGTCAGGCTGGTTGTCGCCGGCACGCTGCAATCCGGTTGCGTGTCCGCAAGCCGGTACACTTCCCCGGAGGGCGTCTCCTCGGCGATGGCCTGTTCAATAACAGCTCGGCGGGCAGGCCGGAAATCGTCATCACCGGCCACGCCGCGGCCACCAATGAAGGCATTCAGGCTGGCAGTCGCCTCCGCGCTGGTGCCGGTGAGTTCACGTATCCGCTCCACTTCCGCCAGCAAATCGGCCTCATCCCACTGGGTGGCCAGCAGGTCTTCAAGCTCGGCCTCATAGCGCGCCCGGTACTCGGGAATGCTGAAAAGCCGGTCCGCCAGCGAGAAGTTGCGGTATAGCACCCCCGTGAGCGGCTTCAGGGGATGCGCCCCACGAAAGGCCGTATCAGCGCCCCAGGGAATAAAATGGAACAGGCCGTCTCCGGGATCCCGATAGATGTGGAAATTGTTGGCGTTGCCAGTGGCGGAATCCCAGGCGCCCAACAGGGTTTCCAGCGCCCAGAACCGGATAAATTCATCCACATCCACCAGCTGCGGCAATACATTCACCATCTGCTCATCGGGCAAGTCCAGAGCATCGGTAACGGCCTGCAGGTCAGTCCGGTCGTTTTCTTTTTCGTTGGTCTTTTTCTCGAAACGTTCGCTCAGCCAGGTACCGAAGTCCGCCGTTTGGGCTTCGTACTGGTTACCGTCGTCGTCCCCGAATACCCGTGCCAGAAAGGGCTTCTTGATAGGCTCGACATTGGTAAACACACCCAGATCCTCGCCATTAACAGACACTCTGGCGTAATTGCATTTCGGCGCCGCGAGCCCGGCCTGCCGAAACTGGTCATAGGCCATGCACTGGCGGGCATTGGAGGGGTCCTGGCGGTTATTGTTCAGGGTCATCCGGGTCATGTTCTGATAGGTGCGGCCAGGCCAGAGATCGTTAAAGTCCAGCTTGAGAGAGGGGATACTGGGGCTCAGGGAGCCCATGTAGCCCTTCTTGCGCACGATCACCCGGTCCATACGGTCACCGTCGATGGTGACGCTGGCCGTGAATTCCGTGTATTCGAACTCGGGCACACATTCCCGGTCGGTGCTGGCCAGGGTTCGGGCTTCCGATTTCAGTTTGCTGAAATCGGCGGAGCTCATGGAGACCGACACATCAATCAGCCGCTCGGGATCATAAAGCTCGGCATCGCCCCCTATGTTCACGGGCTCCGCCGGGGGGTCGAAATCCGAGGGGCTGGACACCTCCGTCTCGCCGCCCCCACCGCCGCAACCGGCCAATAGCCCGGCGCCGATCATTGCCAGCCACCAATGCCCAAATCCACTGCCGGCTTTCCGGCCAATCGTTGTTGTTTTCATCTGTTACTCCCTCAGATGTTTTGAAACCTGCCGGTATCGGAGACCGGTTGAGGGAGTATTTCGCGAAGGGCTTCAGAGTGTATGTAAGAAGGTCTTACAGGACGGGCGAGAAGGGGTCACGCCGAGGCAGAGGTCAGCAGGCTGGTCATCAGGGCCCTGAGCCGGTTGGGTTTCACCGGCTTGTTCAGTATTGGCAGGTACTGGGCGCGCAGTATCTTGCGGGTGTCATCGCTGCGATCTGCGGTAATGATGGCGGCGGGAATATCCCGACCAAGGTGGCGGCGAACCCCGTGAACTGCATCGTAACCGGTTCGCTCATTGTTCAGGTGATAGTCCGCAAGGATAAGGGCCGGTATCTGGCCGGTTTGCTCGAGAGCCTCCACGGCCTCTGCCTTGCTTGCGGCTGTGAGCACATCACAGCCCCAACGCTCCAGCAGCAACTGCATGCTCTCCAACACCGCCGGCTCGTTGTCGATCACCAGCACCGGCACACCATCAAAGCCATCGGCGAAATTCTGGAGCGAATCTGTACGGGCCATATCCGGTCTGGCCTGAGCGGGTTCAAGCGGCAGGGTCAGCACGAAGCGGGAGCCACGACCGGGCCGTGATGACACATCAATGTCGTACCCCAGCACCCGAACCATCCGTTCCACGATGGCCAGCCCCAGGCCCACACCCTGCCGGCCGCCGGTGCCCTGGGGCAACAGCTGGTGAAACTCGGTGAAAATGTCCCGCAGCTTGTCTTCCTCGATGCCAACACCGGTATCCCAGACTTCAATCCGCAGACGGTCGCCGCGGGATCTCAACGCCATGACAACACCGCCCTTGCGGGTGTACCGGAAGGCATTGCTGAGAAGATTTCGGAGGATACGGGTCAGCATGCGCTGATCTGTTCGCACCATCGCCGGAATGGTGCGTACCCGGAACCCGAGGCCGGCATTGCTGGCAACGGCCTCGAACTCCTCCCCGAGGGATCTGGCCAGGGCGGCCACATCGGTATAAACCAGATCAGGCTTCATTGCCTGCTGGTCGAGCTTGGAGATATCCAGCAGGTCCGCCAGCAGGTCTTCGGCGCCCTCCAGAGCCCGATGTACCTGGTGCACCATGCGGGTTTCCTGTTCCGGCAGCGTGCTGTCCTGGAGCGCGGATATCATCAGCCGGGCTGCATTCAGGGGCTGGAGCAGGTCATGGCTGGCCGCCGCGAGATATTTATCCTTGCTGCGGTTGGCCTCTTTGGCGGCTTCCATGGCAACAAAGAGCTCGCGCTCAACCTTCTCGCGCTCCTCAATCTGGTAGCGCAGGCCCACATTGGCATTCTGCAGTGCTTCGGTCCGCTCTTCCACGCGCCGCTCGAGGGTGGCGTTCAACTGCTCCAGTTTCTGCCGGGCCAACACTCGCTCGGTAATGTCGGCAACGAAGGCTTCCACCACTTCCGGTCCGAGGTCCGGGCGTCGCAGCAGGGTGACAGCAACGTGGACCGGCGTGCGATCAGCACGCTGGAAACGGGTTTCCCGGGCACTCAGACTGCCCTCGTCGAGAAGCTCCTGACGTATGGCATCGAATTCACTGGAACTGCAGAACAACTGTTCACGGAGCCGGATGACCTTTTCCGTGAGCGCCTCGGGGCTGTCATAACCGCAGATTCTCGCCATCGCCGGGTTGCAGGCCAGAAAGCCGCCCCGCAGGTTGGCCTGGAAGATACCGTGCAGCGCGTTCTCGAAAAGCCATTTGTAGCGGTTGCGTTCCTGCTCCAGCTCGTCAATGCGTTCCTGCAGAGCCGGGTAATAGTTCTTGCGGACGGACTGGCTGCCCAGCCCGAGAAGATCGCCAATTCCGTAGCTACTGTCCTGTTCGCCATCCTTGCTGTCAGAGGGCTTCTTCATAGACAACCTGGACATCCCGCAGCGACGACTTCCGGGGGTTGGTGAGAATGCACGGGTCCTGCAACGCAAAGCCGGACAGGTGGGGAATGTCGGACACCGAAACACCCAGCTGGGCGAGACGCGCCTCCAGCCCAACCCGACGCTTGAGCTCTACAATGCGGTTCATTAACCGTTTTTTGATTTCCGGCTTGGCCATTCCACGGGTATCGATATCCATGGCTTCGGCAACGCGGCGGAAACGATCTTCGGCAGACTGGAAGTTGTAAGCCACCACGTGCTCCAGCAGCAGCGCATTACACAGACCATGGGGCAAATCCAGGAAACCACCCAGGCTATGGGACATGGCGTGTACTGCCCCGAGAATGGCATTGGAGAAGGCCAGCCCCGCCTGCATGGAGGCCAGCATGATCTGCTCCCGGAGATAGGGATCTGCCGTGTTGTCCACCAGCGGCTCGAGATTCCGGTTGATTAACCGGATTGCCTCCAGGGCATGGGTATCGGTCAGCGGGCCGCTGCCAGTCGACACGTAAGCCTCAATGGCATGCACCAGGGCATCCACCCCGGTGCAGGCGGTGAGGTAGGCATCCATGGTCTCGGTAACTTCCGGATCGATCAGGGAAACATCCGGCACTACGGCCTTGCTGATGATCGAGAATTTGAACCGGCGGTTGGGGTCGGAAATGATCGCAAACTGGGACACATCCGCCGAGGTACCTGCCGTGGTGGGAATCAGTATCAGAGGCGGTGACGGGTTGGTGATGGTATCGACGCCCTCGAACTCCAGGATGCTGCGACCGTGAGTGGCCACGATACCGATGCCCTTGGCGCAGTCCATGGGGCTGCCGCCACCGATGGCGACAATGACATCACATTCACTGGATTTGTAGAGCTCGGCCCCGGTCATCACCTCATCCACCTTGGGGTTTGGTGAAACACCGGTATAAACGGTGGAGCGGATACCTGCATCGGTCAGCAGCGTCACGATCTCATCGACCCAACCGGCGGCAGCCACACCCGGATCGGACACCAGAAAGACATGCCGGGCACCGAAATTACTGGCGAAGTTGGCCACGGACTTCCGGGAGCCGGCACCAAATACGATTTCCGGTGAGACAAACTTTCGCAAGCTGGATATATCGTGACTCATCAGACTGCACTCGACCGTTTGTTGTTATAGGAATAGCCGAGAGTTTAACTCAAGTTCTCCGCCTGATCATTGGCCTTTTGGCTATGCTTTCGGTAGAAGCTGAACATCCATTCGAGCATACCTGCCTGGTTGGCCTGTCGCCGGAAACCATGCCCCTCGTCTTCAAACCAGTGCAGCTCCGGCGCCCTGCCCGCGGCTTTCATGGCCTCGGTCATTGCCCGGGTCTGCTCAGGCACCACAACCCGGTCCTGTCCGCCCTGGAAAAAGATCATGGGCGCGGTAATGCGTTCGGCGTGCAACAGGGGCGTTCTCTCCTGCCACCGCTCCGGGTATTTTTCTGGCGACCCCAGTAGCCAATCCAGATAACCGGATTCAAACCGATGGGTCATGGCCCGTAAACGCATGGGATCCGTTACGCCGAACATGCTCGCGCCAGCGGTGAAACGCCTGCTCCGGATCATCGCCATCAGGGCCGTGTAACCCCCGGAGCTGCGACCCTGGATAAACACCCGTCTCCCATCAGCCAGGCCGAAGGAGGCAAGGTGGTCTGCCGCCCGTTCCATATCCGCGACATCCACGTCACCCCACCGACCTTCCAGGGCCAGGCGGAACTCACGACCAAAGCCGGTGCTGCCTCGATAGTTGATTTCAGCGACGGCAAAGCCCCGCTGACACCAGTACTGAACCTGGGGATTGAACACCGGATAGGCCGCCGAAGTGGGTCCTCCGTGAGCAATCAGAATCAGTGGAGGGACATCTGGCGTGGCCAGCTTCGGAGTGTAGAAAAATCCGTGGATAGAAGCTTCACCCGGGTTCAGAGCCGGAATCTCGATATCCAGCGGCAGTGCCGCCCGCGGCTCTGGCATGGCCTCCTCGCCCCCGGCAATGGTGCGGGCCTGGCCGGTCTCGAGATCAATCTGGAGGACCGCGTCCAGGCGGGTGGCGGCTCGCCCGATGCAGTAAAGATGCTCGCCAGCCGACTGCAGACATCGGAAGTCGCCAAAGCCCCGGGCAACCCGGATTGCTTCACCCGTTTCGCCGGAGCTTAGCCAGAGCTCGCCGGTCCCATTGCAGTAACGAACCCGGGCCCAACTGCCACTGCCTGTCGGGCAGTGGTGGGATTCACCCAACTGCCAGGGCGCGTTGCCATGATCCCGGGCTGGCGATTCGGTGGCGTGCCAAGCGCCCTCGCCCGAAGTATCAATATGCCAGGGTTGCCACCAACCCCCGTGGTCTGACAAAACCCAGAGTTGGTTGCCATCGAACACCGGCTGCTGTACCGACGCCTCAGAAGGTGTGGGCCATTCCCGGCCTTGATCCAGCAATCCATCTTCAGAGCAATTTGCGGTCCACAGCCGTGAACGCAGCCAGGGCATATCCGGCAACTGCCAGCTGGTCCAGGCAACCTGACTGCCATCGGCCGAGACCGCCGGCGCGCTGTAAAAATCCAGGCCGGAATGAAGCACCGAACGCTCGCCCAGCATGGAGACGGCAACCAGCTGCTGCTTGCCCTCTGCTTCCCGTACCGCGAGCACCCGTCGACGGGACTGGTCAGCGACCAACCCACCATAGGCCGCTCCGGGGTCATCGGTCAGGTTGTGGCACTGGCCGTCGGGCAGACTGACAAACCGTATCTGTTGATCCTCGCCAACCACGAACACACCGCTGTCGGCAGCCGCCAGGGCGCCACCACCATAGCCATTTACCCGGCTGCGGATGCCAAGATCATCAGGTCCAAGGCGAACAGGCCCCTGATCGGAAAGGTGCCAGAGCGTATTGCAGCCGCGTGCCGGATCCGTCTCCAGCCAGAACACACCCGCCGGGGCCACCGCAAGTTCCCCACGCTGGACATGCGCCGAGCAGGCCTCGTAGGCACTCAGTACCGTTTTGTCGTGGTGATGGCCGACCAGTGCAGGCTTGATGGCGGAGTTGTTAACCCCGGAAGAAAAGCCGTGAATTATCCGCATTTCGATATACCAGTTCAGTCAGGCCGGCCGTGGCATGATCGGCAGCTTTCCTCGCTGCCAGTATTCGATCATGATACGACGATTTGCTGCATACTGGATCTGCGTTATCCGCTTTGCCCGTCAAAAGATAGGCCTGACAGCGACAGCCACCGAAGTCCTTCTCCTTCTCATCGCAGGAACGGCAAGGCTCGGGCATCCAGGTGTCGCCGCGGTAGTGGTTGAACCCCGGGCTGTCGTACCAGATGTTTTGCAGATCCATGTCTCGGACATTGGGAAAGTCGATGGGCAGCAAACGGGCGCTGTGGCACGGCAGTGCGGTGCCATCCGGGGCCACGGTCAGGAACAGATTACCCCAGCCGTTCATACAGGCTTTCGGGCGCTCTTCGTAATAGTCCGGTGTCACAAAGATCAGCTTCATGGCCGAACCGGATTGCTGCAGCCGTTCCCGGTACCGGTTCACTTCCTGCTCTGCCTTCACCAGCTGCGCTTTGGAAGGCATCAACCCTTCCCGGTTTTCGAAGGCCCAGCCGTAATACTGGCAGGTGGCCAGCTCGACGTAGTCCGCCCCCAGGCGCTCGCACAAATCCATGATGTCGTTCATCTGGTGGATGTTGTGGCGGTGGATCACGAAGTTGAGCACCATGGGATAGCCGGCTTCCTTCACCGCCCGGGCCAAGGCCAGCTTCTGGTCAAAGGCCTTTCGGGAGCCGGCCACGGCGTTGTTCAGTTCCGGATCGGACGCCTGAAAGCTCACCTGGATATGATCCAGCCCCGCCTCGGCAAAGGCATCCACCTTGGCCTCCGTCAGGCCCAGCCCTGAAGTAATCAGGTTGGTGTAATACCCCAGGTGCCGCGCCTCGGCGATCAGCTCCGCGAGGTCCTGGCGGACCAGGGGCTCGCCGCCGGAAAAACCCAGTTGCGCCGCCCCCATCGTGCGGCCCTGTCGAAGCACACTCACCCACTCCTCGGTGGTCAGCTCCTGTTGGGTTTGCGCAAAGTCCAGCGGATTGGAGCAATAGGGGCATTGCAGCGGGCAGCGATAGGTCAGCTCTGCCAGCAGCCACAGGGGCGGCCCGGCGTTGTGGGGGTTGGTCGTGCTCATGACAGTTCAATCCAGTGTTGGTGCCGGGCGTCCTGCAAAAATTCGCTGACGTCCTTGCCAAGCGGGCCGGCGTCGGGGAACTGCTGCTCCAGACTGGCGACGATGTCGGCCACGGTACGCTGGCCGTCCACTTGATTGAGAATGGCACCGGCACTGCCATTGAGCTTCACCATTCCTTCCGGATAAAGCAGCACATAACTCTCCTGGGCCGGCTCCCACTGGAACCGGAACCCTCGACGAAAACGCGGCACCTCATTCATACCCACCTCCATTACAGCCCCCGGTGCCAGACCTGTTCGTCGGTCACGGTATGGTACGGCGGGGTGCGATGGCCGTAGGCCATGGTCATGGCATCCAACATGGTCCAGAGGATGTCCAGCTTGAACTGAAGAATCTCCAGGGCCCGGGCCTGCTGTGCCTCTGTGGTGAAGTGGTCGAGGGTAATGGTCAGGCCATGTTCCACGTCTCTTCTGGCTTCGGACAGACGCTTGCGGAAGTAGCTGTAGCCGCTCTCTTCAATCCACGGATAGTGGGCGGGCCAGCTGTCCAGTCGGGACTGGTGGATTTCCGGGGCAAACAGCTCGGTCAGTGACGAACAGGCCGCCTCCTGCCAGGTCGCCCGGCGGGCGAAGTTCAGGTAGGCGTCCACGGCAAAGCGGACACCCGGCAAAACGTGGCGCTGGTCAATCACCTCTTCCCGGCTAAGGCCCACCGCCTCGGCCAGGGACAACCAGGCTTCGATGCCGCCGACATCGCCGTCGTGGCCATCGTGATCCAGAATCCGCTGCAGCCAGAGCCGGCGCACACCAGCGTCCGGGCAGTTGGCCATGATGGCGGAGTCTTTCTGGGGAATCTTGATCTGGTAGTAGTACCGGTTGGCCACCCAGCCGCGGATCTGTTCGGGCGTGCACTGCCCGCCGTACATGGCTTTATGGTACGGGTGGTGGATGTGGTAGTACTGGCCCTTGGCGCGCAGGGCCTGCTCGAAATCCGTCCGGTTCATGGCGGTGTTGGCTTTGGCGTTCATGGCTGCCCCGAAAGGTCGATGTGCATTCCATCCCAGGACACCTCGATGCCGTGGCGGGTCAGCTCCGCCCGCTCCGGGGAGTCCTCGTTCAGGATCGGGTTGGTGTTGTTGATGTGTATCAGGATCTTGCGCTGGGCCGGCATGGTGTCGAGCACCTCGATCATGCCACCCGGGCCGCTCTGGGCCAGATGACCCATGGCCTGGCCGGTCTTGGTGCCTACTTCCTGGCGGATCATCTCGTCGTCGTGCCAGACGGTCCCGTCCACCATCAGCACGTCGGCCTGGCGCATCCAGCCGAGAATACGGTCGTCCGGCTCGCCGAGGCCCGGGGCATAAAGGACTGTCTGACCGGTGCGGGTGTCTTTCAGGAACAGGCCAATGTTATCGCCCGGATGCGGGTTGTCCCGGCGCGGTGAATACGGGGGTGCGTTGCTCAGCAGCGGAATGGCGGTCAGCTCGATGGACGGTGCGCAGGGAATGGTAAAAGGCGTCTGCTCGGATGCCTCGATGCGCTGCCAGTTCAGGCCACCGTTCCAGTGCTTGAGCATGGTGAACAGCGGAAAACCACCGCTGAGGTCTTCATGCACCTGTTCGGTACACCAGACATCCATCGGAAGACCCTCGCGCAGGGACAGCAGGCCGGTGGTGTGGTCCACCTGGCTGTCCATCAGCACAATGGCATCAATGCCGGTATCCCTTAAAGCACGTGCCGGCTGCATCGCTTCGAAGGAAGCCAACTGGGCGCGAATGTCGGGGGACGCGTTAAACAGGATCCAGTGCTCGCCGTCTTCACTGATGGCAATGGAAGACTGGGTACGGGCCCGGGCGTTCAGGGTACCCTTCCGGAAGCCGTCGCAGTTGGCGCAGTTACAGTTCCACTGGGGAAAGCCACCGCCTGCAGCGGAGCCCAGAACGTGAATCAACATGGTGGGTCACTCCACAAGCAAAACGGCCAGCTCGAGGCTGGCCGCTTCAGCACTCAGCGATTGGCGAAGTACATGGTGACTTCGAAACCGATGCGGAGATCTTCGTAGGCTGGTTTGGTCCACATAATGCTCACCTCTATTGTCATGATTGTTAGCGCATTGAGGGTGAATCAACGACATTGCCGATAACCCAGTTCCCATCCTATCGGCCGGGGCAAGGGGCCAATATGGTACTTTGGAACTGTTTTTGGCCACCACAAAGTAGCATCGCTCCCACTTGGGAGAGCGAATCCCATTCCGCCCTGGCTGCACCCCATAGCAACTTCACTTGATTTTATTAGACGACCAGTCTAGTTTATTCTGATAATTAAATAGACGATCGGTCTAAATTGAGTCAAGACGATGAACCAGACAGCAGACATCAAGCGAAAACGGGGCCGCCCCCCGAAGACTGAAAATGCCGATTTCAGGGATACCCGGGAAACGCTCATCACCGTGGGCCTGTCAGTGCTGACGGAGAAGGGTTACTCCTCCACCGGCATCGACGAAATACTTCGCAAAGCCGGCGTACCGAAAGGCTCCTTCTACCACTACTTCGACAATAAAGAAGCCTTCGGCCGGATCCTGATCGAAGCCTACGGCCGCTATTTTGCGCGCAAATTTGATCGCTGGTTTGAAGATCGCGCCCTCACTCCCCTGCAGCGGCTCGAAGCGTTTGTTGAGGATGCCAAAACGGGCATGGCCAGGTTCGAGTATCGCCGCGGCTGCCTGATCGGCAATCTGGGACAGGAAATGACCGCCCTGCCCGAGGGTTTCCGTGTTCTGTTACAGGACGTTTTCACGGACTGGGAGTGCCGCACCGCTGGGGTATTGAGAGAGGCCCAGCAGGCCGGTGAGATTTCCAAGGATCTAAAGTGCGATCAGATGGCGCACTTCTTCTGGATTGGTTGGGAGGGCGCGGTGTTGCGCGCAAAGCTGGATCAATCCCCAGAACCACTGGATCGGTTCGCCCAGGGATTTTTGTCGCTACTTCGCGGCTCATGACCCGGGACGAAAAACCATCCTCATTACCCAAACACGGAGGCAACATGTTTAAAGGCATACTCATTGAAGGATCACGCGGCGACCAAAAAGTGTCACTGACATCCATAGAAGAATCGGAACTGCCGGAAGGCGACGTTACCGTGGATATAGCCTTCTCAACCTTGAACTACAAGGATGCTCTGGCCATCACCGGAAAGTCACCGATCGTGAAACAGTACCCGATGATTCCAGGCATCGACTTTGCCGGCACCGTATCAAGCTCCACGCATGCAGACTTCAAGGCAGGCGACCCGGTTGTCTTGAACGGGTGGGGCGTTGGCGAGAAACACTGGGGCGGCCTGGCCGAGAAAGCCCGTGTTTCCGGTGACTGGCTGATTCCTCTGCCCAAGGCGTTTTCTCCTCGACAGGCCATGGCCATTGGCACCGCCGGCTATACCGCCATGCTTTGTGTCATGGCACTGGAAAAGAATGGCGTAACACCTGATTCCGGCGACATCCTGGTGACCGGGGCAACCGGCGGCGTTGGAAGCATTGCGGTGGCGCTGTTGGCCAAGCGGGGTTATTCCGTGACCGCGGTGACCGGCCGATCCGAGGAAGCAGACTATCTGAAGTCGTTGGGGGCCGGAAACACCCTCGATCGCGCTGAGCTGAGTGAACCAGGCAAACCCCTGGTGCGCGAGACCTGGGCCGGCGCCATTGATGTGGCCGGTGGACAGGTGCTGGCCAATGTCTGTGCCGGCATGAAATACCGTGGCGTCGTCGCAGCCTGTGGTCTGGCGGCCGGCATGGACTTCCCGTCCACCGTTGCCCCGTTCATTCTTCGGGGTGTGACCTTGTGTGGCGTGGACAGCGTGATGGCGCCCAAAGCTGAGCGACTCGAAGCCTGGAAGCGCCTGTCGGAGGATCTCGACATCGATCTGCTCGAGCGCATGATCACGGAAATACCCTTTGAAGACGCCATCGAAGGTGCCAGCCAACTGCTGGACGGCAAGGTTCGTGGGCGTATCGTCGTACCGGTCGCAGGCTGAACCGAAACTTCTTGAACCATAAAACCGCCATTAAAGGAATTGTTATGAGCTCGTCCAACGAACAACCAATAAGCCGATTCCCGGTTCCGTCGCTTGAATCACTCCCGGCGGACATCCGGGAGAAGATTCTTGCCGTTCAGGGAAAGTCGGGGTTTATCCCCAATGTCTTTCTGGTACTGGCACATCGCCCCGCCGAGTTTCGTGCCTTCTTTGATTACCACGATGCCCTGATGGAAAAAGACAGCAACCTCACCAAGGGCGAACGCGAGATGATCGTGGTCGCTACCAGCAACCTGAACCAGTGCCAGTACTGCGTGGTGGCCCATGGCGCTATTCTGCGCATCCGTGAAAAGAACCCGGAGATCGCAGACCAGGTCGCCGTGAACTACCGAAAGGCCGACATCACTGAACGCCAGAAAGCCATGCTTGATTTCGCCATAAAGGTTTCGCAACAAGCCCAAGAAGTGAGTGACGCGGACTTTGAGGAACTCAAACGTCATGGTTTCAACGACGAGGATATCTGGGACATCTCCGGCATCGCCGCGTTCTTCGGGCTTTCCAATCGGATGGCAAACGTGACAAACATGCGGCCTAACGCAGAGTTCTACTCACTGGGGCGATAAAGCGCATTGACACCAAAATCCGCCCCAATAAAAAAGGCCCTGGGAAGGGCCAAAAGAGAGTGACAGAAAAACCCGAACTCTCGTCAGAGAGTCGCCCCGGCCAGACACCGGGGAATGAAGGTGCACATCCGCTGTGCTGACTCACAGGCGGGCCCGTGTGGGAGGCCCGCTTACCGCTCATTGATTCAGAAGAAACCCAGCGGGTTGGTGTCGTAGCTGGTCAGCATGCACTTGGTCTGCTGATAGTGCTCGAGCGCCATCTTGTGGGTTTCACGGCCAACGCCAGACTTCTTGTAACCACCGAAGGCTGCGTGAGCCGGGTAGGCGTGGTAACAGTTCATCCACACCCGACCGGCCTGGATGTTGCGGCCCATCCGGTAGGCGAGATTGGTGTCGCGGGTCCATACACCGGCACCCAGACCAAACTCGGTGTCGTTGGCGATGGCCAGGGCTTCTTCCTCGGTCTTGAAGGTGGTAACGCCCACGACCGGTCCGAAGATTTCTTCCTGGAACACGCGCATCTTGTTGTCACCCTTGAACAGGGTGGGCTGGATGTAGAAGCCATTGTTGAACTCTTCATCCAGATGCTCGCGGTCGCCGCCAGTCAGCACCACAGCGCCCTCTTCCTTACCAATGGCCAGGTAGGACATGATCTTGTCGAACTGTTCTTTCGACGCCTGGGCACCTACCTGAACATCGGTGTCCAGCGGGTTGCCACGCTTGATCGACTTGGTGCGCTGAACCACCTTCTGCATGAACTCTTCGAACATGTCTTCCTGGACCAGCGCCCGTGACGGACAGGTGCAGACTTCGCCCTGGTTGAAGAACGCCAGAACCAGACCTTCCACGCACTTGTCGATGAATTCCGGCTCGGCCTTCATCACGTCGGAGAAGTAGATGTTCGGGGATTTGCCACCCAGCTCCACTGTGGACGGGATGATGTTTTCAGCCGCGCACTTGAGGATGTGGGAGCCAACCGGGGTGGAGCCGGTGAAGGCAATCTTGGCAATACGCTTGCTGGTGGCCAGGGCCTGGCCGGCCTCGATGCCGTAGCCGTTAACAATGTTCAGCACGCCCGGCGGCAGCAGGTCACCAATGATTTCCATCAGTACCAGGATGCTGGCAGGCGTCTGCTCGGCAGGCTTCAGCACGGTGCAGTTACCCGCAGCCAGACAGGGGCCCAGTTTCCAGGCCGCCATCAGAATCGGGAAGTTCCATGGAATGATCTGGCCAACGACACCCAGCGGCTCATGGAAATGGTACGCCACGGTATTGTGGTCGATCTCGCCCATGTGGCCTTCCTGGGCACGAAGACAACCCGCGAAGTAGCGGAAGTGATCAGCCGCGAGGGGAATGTCGGCGTTCAGGGTTTCGCGCACGGCCTTGCCGTTGTCCCAGGTTTCAGCGACTGCGAGCTTCTCGAGGTTGGCCTCGATGCGGTCCGCAATTTTCAGCAGGATGTTGGAACGCTCGGTGGGAGAGGTCCTGCCCCACGCAGGTGCCGCCTTGTGCGCTGCGTCCAGGGCCAGATCAATATCTTCGGCACTGGAGCGCGGAATTTCACAGATCACATTGCCAGTGACCGGTGTGATGTTCTCGAAATACTGGCCTTTTACCGGGGCAACCCACTCCCCACCGATGTAGTTCTCGTAACGGGATTTGAAAGAAACGACGGAGCCATCCTTTCCTGGTTGTGCGTAGATCATGATCTCGACCTCTTGTTGTGTTTGTCGCAGGGCAACGCGGCCTTTCGCGTTTACCCATTCAATGTAGACGCCAAACCCGGAAAGTTGAATGGTGCGATGGAGGCGAAAAACTCCTCCCTTGGTAGTAGATGGCTCGAAGGCCATGCCACCATTGGCGCGGCTCCGAAATCACTCTCCGAAAATAAATGCACAGGAAAGGCACTGCTCGATGCACAAAAACAGTGCGCTCGCCCAGGCAAGAAGCAGACCTGTCAGACACCTCAAATCCCACCACAATAAAAAACAGTAATTTAGCGATTGGCATGGACTCTGCAGAGTATCCATTACGCAGCGAGAAGTCGGTTACTGAAACCACAATCAACGCGCCACAATCTGACCAATGGTCAACTAGGGTTCCGGTCTGCCATCAATCCGTGCAGACGGCTGGTCCGAGAGTTGACGACCTTTTCCAAGGTTACACGGCGGGACAAAAGCCCGGGAGGATCGCTCAGTTACTGACGCCTCTCGCTTTTTAAATGCCCTAACCAGGAGGAAAAGGCCATGTTGCAAACCGCAACCCCCCTCTACGACGATCTGATTCCCGGCGGATCCCACTGGTCCTTTATCATGCGCCGCGGCCACGTGCTGCGCCTGATTGACGAAACCGGCGGTGCCAACGTCGGCATGTTGATGTACAACCCCGAGAACCCGCTCGAGCGGTACAACATGCCGGACACCCTGAAAAACCAGCACACCTTCCTGCTCACCAAGGGCCACGTGTTGCTCTCGGACATGGGCCGGGTATTTGCCTCCATCATCCGCGATGACCTGGGCTGGCACGACACCGTCGCCGGCACCTGCAATGCCGATCTGGTGGAAAAGCGCTGGGGCAAAAAGACCTATCAGGAAGCCCATAACCACTACCACCGAAACGGTTTCAACAGCTTTCTGAACGAACTGGCCAAGTACGGCCTTGGCAAGAAAGACCTGACCGCCAACCTGAACTGGTTCAGCAAAGTAAAAACAGATGACGACGGCAACATGGCCTTCTCCGAGGGCCACTCCCACGCCGGCGCCACAGTGGACCTTCGATTCGAGATGGACACCATCGTGGTGCTGCACACCTGCCCGCATCCGATGAATCCGGCCAGCGAATACCCCAGCCATCCGCTGCGGTACCAGTTGTTCAAGGCGGCCCCGGTGACCGATGCCGATCCGTGCAAAACCTCGTCGCCCGAGGCGACACGGGCATTTGCCAACACCGCTCTTTATCACCTGATGCAGTAATGGGAGGCCGGAGATGATCAAGCAAAGCACATTGAAGCCCGAAAATGCCGCCTTCCGTGAAACCGTACCGGCAGGCGAGTATTTCCTGAAAGTGGTGAACGCCGGCGAAACCATCCGGATTCTGGATCTGGAGGGCAACCAGGCCGCCGACACCCTGTTCTACAACGCCCATAATCCGACCGAACGCTACAGCGCCGTCGACACCATCCGCGAGCAGGGCAACGTCTACCTGACGGCTGGCTCGAAGCTGATGTCTTCTGAAAACAACGTGATGCTGGAAATCACCGCCGACACCTGCGGCCGTCACGACACCCTGGGCGGTGCATGTGCGGCCGAGAGCAACACAACCCGTTATGCCCTTGAGAAAAAGTGCATGCACGCCTGCCGGGACAGCTG
The DNA here is from genome assembly GCF_056859395.1 of Marinobacter sp. L-80. Taxonomy (NCBI): domain Bacteria; kingdom Pseudomonadati; phylum Pseudomonadota; class Gammaproteobacteria; order Pseudomonadales; family Marinobacteraceae; genus Marinobacter; species Marinobacter sp. L-80. The sequence continues at coordinate 459,090 of NZ_JBSXOI010000070.1, read as the reverse complement.
GCTGGTGGCCGTCACCGAACACGAAGAACTGGGCATGAGCAAACGGGACATCACCCACAACATCAACTTCTTCATGAATGTCCCGGTCACGGCCGACGGCGGACTCACCTTCGCGGACGGGATTTCCGATGCCGGCAAATACGTGGAGCTGGAAGCGAAGATGGACGTTCTGGTGATGATCTCCAACTGCCCGCAGCTCAACAATCCGTGCAACGGCTGGAACCCGACACCGATTGAGGTGCTGGTATGGAGCTGAGCGGCAGATTCTCAAAGGTCCTGATCGCCAACCGCGGCGCCATCGCCTGCCGGGTTATTCGCACGCTGCGTGACATGGGGCTGACCTCGGTTGCCGTCTACGCCGAAGCGGATTCCGATTCGCTTCACGTACGGCAGGCGGACGAGGCGTATTCCCTGGGAGACGGCCCGGCAGCGACCACTTACCTGGATCAGGACAAACTGTTCGAGGTAATCCGCAAGAGCGGTGCCGGCGCCATCCACCCCGGCTACGGCTTCCTGAGCGAAAACGCCGATTTTGCCCGACGCTGTGACGCCGAAGGCGTGGTCTTCCTGGGCCCGACACCCGAGCAGATGGAGCAATTCGGTCTCAAGCATACGGCACGGTCACTGGCTGAAAGCGCCGGCGTACCACTGCTACCAGGCACCGGCTTGCTGACCAATCTGGAGGAAGCGCTAAAAGCCGCCGACACCATCGGCTACCCGGTGATGCTGAAAAGCACCGCCGGCGGTGGCGGCATTGGCATGTCCCGCTGCTACGGCCCGGACGATCTGGGCAAAAGCTTCGAGTCGGTCCAGCGCCTGAGCCAGAACAATTTCAGCAATAGCGGCGTGTTCCTGGAAAAATTCGTGGAACATGCCCGCCATGTGGAAGTACAGCTTTTCGGCGATGGCGGAGGGCAGGTGTTGGCCCTGGGCGAGCGTGACTGCTCGGCCCAGCGTCGCAACCAAAAAGTGATCGAGGAAGCTCCGGCGCCAGGGCTATCCGACGACGTCCGCTCCCGCATGCACGCGACAGCCCGTCAGCTGGGTGAAAGCATTGGCTACCGCAGCGCCGGCACCGTGGAGTTTATCTACGACCCGGACACCACCGAGTTCTACTTCCTGGAAGTGAATACCCGCTTACAGGTGGAGCACGGTGTGACCGAGCAGGTTTATGGCGTAGACCTGGTCCGATGGATGGTGGAACTGGGCGCAGGCACCCTGCCCGACCTGGCGAAACTGGGCAGCAACCTTGTGCCTTCCGGCCACGCCATCCAGGCCCGGATCTATGCGGAAGACCCCAACAAGGATTTCCAGCCCGGCGCCGGTCTGCTCACCAACGTGGCCTGGCCCGACGAGGATGGCCTGCGAATCGATACCTGGATTCAGCCGGGCACAGAGGTGTCGCCGCTCTATGATCCCATGCTCGCCAAGGTGATTGTGCATGAGGCCGATCGCGAGTCTGCCCGTCAGCGGTTGATGCAGGCACTCGACGACAGTCAGCTCTATGGCATCGAGACCAACCTGAAATACGTGCACCAGGTGCTGGACGACCCACGCTTTGCCGAGGGCAGACTGTTTACTCGAACCCTGAACGAATTCGATTACCAGCCGGCCACCGTGGATGTGCTCAGTGGCGGCACCCTGACCACCATCCAGGACTACCCCGGGCGCATCGGCTACTGGGAAATTGGCGTACCACCGTCGGGTCCTTTCGACAATTATTCGTTCCGGCTTGGCAATCGACTGCTGGGTAATCCGGAAGGGGCTCCAGGCCTGGAAATCACCCTTAAGGGGCCGGTGCTCACTTTCAACCGCGCCACCCAGATTGCGCTGACGGGCGCCCAGCTGGACGCCACACTGGATGATCAGCCCATGGCTTCCTGGCAGGTGATCGACGTGCCCGCTGGCGCCACCCTGAAGCTGGGCGCCACCACGGCGGACGGCGCCCGGGCCTACGTGCTGTTCCGCGGAGGGCTGGACTGCCCCGAATACCTGACCTCCTGCAGCACCTTTACGCTCGGCCAGTTCGGCGGCCATTGCGGCCGCGCCTTGCGGGCCGGCGATGTGCTGGCCCTGGCGGAGTCTGAGCCAACCGGCCTGACCACTCTCCCTGCCGACCTCAAACCGACCATCGGCAAGACCTGGAAACTGCACGTTACCTATGGGCCTCATGGCGCGCCGGACTACTTCACTGGAGAAGATATAGACACCTTCTTCGCCAGCGACTGGGAGATTCACTACAACTCGAGCCGCACCGGCGTTCGCCTGATTGGCCCGAAACCGGAATGGGCGCGCAGCGATGGCGGCGAGGCCGGTATGCATCCGTCCAACATTCACGACAACGCTTACGCCGTGGGCACCGTGGATTTCACCGGCGACATGCCGGTGATTCTCGGTCCTGATGGCCCCAGCCTGGGCGGCTTTGTCTGCCCGGTGACGGTCATCAGCGCTGACCTGTGGAAACTGGGCCAACTGAAAGCCGGTGACAAGGTCCAATTTGTTCCGGTCAGTCAGGACCAGGCCGTGGCCCTGCGGGAAGCCCTCGACGAGTCCATCGCCACCCTGACCGCAGCGACCGCCCATATCAAACCGATCACACCAACCTCCCCGGTTCTGGCGGCACTCAGTGACGATGAACACGAAACCGGCGTGGTTTATCGGGCCGCCGGCGACAACTACGTGTTGGTGGAATACGGCCCAATGGAGCTGGATATCCGCCTGCGCTTCCGCGCCCACGCGCTGATGCTGTGGCTGCGTGAGCAGAATCACGATGCCATTCTGGAGCTGACCCCCGGCATCCGATCCCTGCAGGTGCATTACGACAGCCAGAAACTGAACCAGCGCACGCTGCTGGATCTGCTGATCGGCGCCGAAAAGGAACTGGAAAAACAGCCCGAATGGGATGTGCCCGCGCGCATCGTTCATTTGCCCCTGTCCTGGGATGACGAAGCCTGCCAGACCGCCATCGCGAAATACATGCAGTCGGTGCGGAAGGATGCCCCCTGGTGCCCGAGCAACCTGGAGTTCATCCGCCGCATCAACGGACTGGACAGCATCGATGAGGTAAAAAAGACGCTTTTCGAGGCAACCTATCTGGTGATGGGCCTGGGCGACGTCTATCTGGGCGCCCCGGTCGCTACCCCGCTGGATCCCCGGCACCGGCTGGTGACCACCAAATACAACCCGGCCCGTACCTGGACCGCGGAGAACTCCGTTGGCATCGGCGGCGCCTACCTGTGCATCTACGGCATGGAAGGGCCAGGCGGCTACCAGTTTGTCGGTCGTACCCTGCAGATGTGGAATCGCTACCGCACCACCGATTTCTTCGAGCCCGGCAAGCCCTGGCTGCTCCGGTTCTTTGACCAGGTGCGCTTCTACGAGGTCAGTGCCGAAGAACTGCAGCAAATCCGACGGGACTTTCCCAATGGCGACTACCCGATAAAGGTCGAGGAAACCCGCTTCAATCTGAAGGACTACGAGCAGTTTCTGGCGAACAACGACGACGAAATTCAGACCTTCACAGCCAAGCGCAAACAGGCCTTCGATGAGGAGCTGCAGCGCTGGATCGAGTCGGGCCAGATTAACTTCAGTTCCGAAGCACCGATCGAGGACACCGGCGAAGACGACATTGCCAACCTGCCAGCAGGCCAGCACGCGGTGGAAAGCCACGTAGCCGGTAACCTCTGGGAGTGCCTGGTCAAGCCAGGCGACACCATCGATGCCCAGCGGCCGGTGGCGGTTATTGAATCCATGAAAATGGAAATCGAATTACTGAGCCCCGTAACCGGACGCGTGGTAGACGTGCGCCGGGAAGCGGGACAGGCGGTCTCGCCCGGAACGCCGGTCGTGATCGTTGAAGAGATTACCGAGTAATGCCAGCAACCCCAAAAAACTGAAGAAAGACCAAACCTGCAAACACGGGCAAGGCCCGAGGAGAGACACCATGAAAACACGCGACATCACCAAAGGTCTGGCGGCCGGTCTGTTCACGGCCTCCCTGTCCATGGGTGCAATGGCCGAGGAAAAGGACTCCTTCAGCATCGCATGGACCATCTATGCCGGCTGGGTGCCCTGGCAGTATGCCGAGGACTACGGAATCATGAAAAAGTGGGCGGACAAGTACGATATCGAAGTGGATATCGTGCAGGTGAACGACTACATCGAGTCCATTAACCAGTATACCGCCGGCCAGTTCGATGGTGTGACAGCTACCAGCATGGACGGCCTATCGATTCCCGCAGCCTCTGGTGTGGATACCACCGCGCTGATCGTCGGTGATTACTCCAACGGCAACGACGGCCTGGTTTCAAAAGATGCGTCCAGCATCGAAGAGCTGGAAGGCGAAACCGTTCATTTGGTTGAGTTGTCCGTCTCCCACTACCTCCTGGCCCGCGCCCTGGCCAGCGTTGGCCTGGAAGAACGTGACTTGAGCGTGGTCAACATTTCTGACGCTGATCTGGTCTCTGCATTCCAGACCGACGATGTTCGCCATGTGGCAACCTGGAATCCGTTGCTGAGCGAAGTGGAAGCCTATCCCGGTGCTACAAAGCTGTTTGATTCCAGCCAGATTCCGGGCCACATCAAGGATCTGACTCTGGTAAACACCGAGACCCTGGCCGACAATCCCAAGCTGGGCAAGGCATTGGTCGGAGCCTGGTACGAGACCATGAGTATTCTTGAGTCCGATACCCCAGAGGGTGCGGAGGCGCGGGCATACCTGGGCGAGCTTTCCGGCACGGACCAGGGCGGCTACGAAGCACAGCTGGCAGGCATGAAGATGTTCTGGGAGCCGCAGATGTCGGTGGACTTCATCAACAGCGACGAGGCGTCTGAAGCGATGGACAGCGTACGTGAGTTCTCCTTCGAGAAGGGCCTGCTGGGCCAGGGGGCCATGAGCCCGGACTTCGTAGGCATTGAGTTCCCCGATGGGTCGATCATGGGTGACTCTGGCAACGTGAAGCTGCGGTTTAATGATAGCTACATGGAGATGGCGGCTGACGGAGAGATCTGAACAAGCCGCACTACTGACATTGAAGCTACGGGCACGAACATTCGTGCCCGTTTTTGTTTAGACTTCGCGGGAGGGGTGGTGTGGGGGTGCCTTTCCAAAACTGTGCGGAGCCATGGATGGCGGAGCCCAAGCGTCACATGGATGTGCCGCAAGGAGCGTGTTTTGGAAAGGCACCCTCATACCACCCCGAAACTCCCAAGCCAAGTTAAGTAGACGAATCAGATGCGCCGTACCAAGGAAGATGCCGAGAAAACCCGCCAGACTGTGCTTGAGGCCGCGCTCAAGTTGTTTAGCCGGGACGGTTACTCACTAACGACTTTGAGCCGTATTGCCAAAGAAGCCGGTTGTAGCCGTGGGCCGATCTACTGGCATTTCGAGAACAAGGATGATCTGTACGAAGCTGTACTTGCCTACTCCCAGGAACCGCTGGAAGCCCTGGTCGCGGAGTGTTCTGGCATGCGGGAAACGCCCATTGAGGCCATGGATCATTTTATTGAACGCTGGCTGAGCTTGTTGGCCAATGACCGGAAGTATCGTCAGTCGTTCGAGATTCTGTTGAACAAGACCGAACTAACCGATGCCATGAGCCGAACGCTGAAGCGGGAACGGGCGTTGACCCGGTCGATTATTGCGATGTTCCGGCACCTGGTTGCCCAGGCAGCTGAGCAGGGTCTGATTTCTACACAGGAAGACCCGGAGGATCTGGGACTGCTGAGTTACACCTATCTGATGGGCATTACCCAGACCTGGCTGTTTGCGCCGAAGCTGTTTTCGTTGAAACAGGAAACGGCGTTTTTCCAGCGACAGTTCTGGGTGCTACTGGGTCGAGGCTGAGCGCTCTTTCTCCAGCAATTGCTGTTTTCGGTCGAGGCCCCAGCGGTAACCACCGAGGGAACCGTCACTGCGCAACACCCGATGGCAGGGAATCAGCACGGCGATGCGGTTCCGCCCGCAGGCGGAGGCCACCGCCCGAACGGCTCTGGGCTCACCCAGTCGCTTTGCCAACTCTGTGTAACTCACCACCTCACCTTCGCGGACGCTCAGCAGGAGTTTCCAGACGCGTGTCTGGAATGCGGTGCCACGGATATCCAGAGGGACATCCGGTCTGGGCATGTTCTGGCTCAAATGCTCATCCAGAGCCAACATCCACGCATCCAGCTCCGGCGATCCCTTTGCCCCAGACGGAGCCAGTCGAGCCTTCGGAAACTCCTTCTGTAACTGATCTCCCAGTGCCGTCTCATCATCCCCGAATTCGGCAAAACACACACCCTGATCGGTGGCGGCCATCATCAGCAGGCCGAGAGCCGTTTCCCGGCAGGCATAGGCAATGGTTTCACCTTCCCCACCCTTGCCGTAGCGGGAAGGCGGCATGCCGACCTGTCGGTCTGCCTTGCCATAGACGCGACTGACCGAACCAAAGCCGGCATCGTAGATTGCATCGGTCACGGTCCGGCCTGTTCTCAACGCCCGCTTGTAGTGGTTCAGGCGCAGTGCATCCTGATAAGCCTTTGGTGAGACACCGAAGGTTTCCTTGAACACCCGCTGTACGCGGGATGGCGACAACCCAACCACAGCGCCGAGGTCGGCAAGGCTCAACGGTTCATCTGGCCGGCTCTCGATGTACCTGGCCAGTGCGACCATTCGATCGGCAACGGGCATGGATGCTTTCGCGTCACTATCCTTCTCGTCCTGCATCGGGGTTCGGAAACTTTCCATGCTTCGGCTCCTTCATGTGCGCACAACCCATCATCCATATGATGCGCGTTTGCTTCGCCCCCTTCCATCCGATTCTTGCGGGCGCTACATTGACCGTCAATCAACAATAAAACCAACCGATTCCGAGGGGTCAGCACTATGTCCGAGCAATTGGCAATTCCATCCAAAAAGGGTGAAGTCAGTGAGGAGGAGTGGCAGCTTCGCATTGACCTTGCCGCCGCCTACCGACTGATTGCTCTCTACGGCTGGGACGACCTTATCTTCACCCATCTCTCGGTGCGAATTCCCGGTGACGAGCATCATTTCCTGATCAACCCCTACGGAATGATGTTCGAGGAAATTACGGCTTCCAGCCTGGTGCGCATTGATCAGGAAGGCAACAAGATCAATCCAGACGATTTCGACATCAACCCTGCCGGTTTCACCATTCACAGCGCCATCCATGCGGTTCGTGAGGATGCTGCCTGTGTCATGCACACCCACACGACCGCCGGTGTCGCTGTGTCAGCGCAGAAGGAAGGCTTGCTGCCCTTGTCCCAGCAAAGTCTTTTTCCGCTATCCGGACTCGCGTACCACGATTACGAAGGCGTGGCGCTGCGCGAAGACGAGAAAGCGCGCCTGCAGGCAGATCTGGGCCACGCCCGTTTCATGATCCTGCGCAACCACGGCCTGCTGACCACGGGACCCAGCGTCGCCGAGGCCTTCCTGAACATGTACATCCTGCAGCGCGCCTGCGAGGTCCAGATTCAGGCCATGTCCGGAGGCCAGCCGCTGGTACGTATTCCCGATACCATTCTCAGCTCCATTCGGGAGCAGGCCAAAAAGGTCACCAAGGGCATGGGTGGCAACCTTGCCTGGCCAGGACTTCTCCGGAAGTTGGACCGCATCGATCCAGGCTTCCGAAGCTGACATCAGGCCCTGTAGCTATCAGAACATTTTCAGATAACGGTCCACTTCCCAGGCCGACACGTGGTTCTGATAGCTCTCCCACTCCCCTTTCTTGTATTCGATGAAGCTGTTGAACATGGCTTCACCGAAGACTTCTTTCGCCAGCGGATCGGCCTCAAAAGCCTCCACGGCCTCGCCCAGGTTCCGGGGCAGATACTCGATGCCCTGCTCGGTGATCTCGGCATCGCTGTAGTTGTACATGTTCTCGTGGTGGGGTACGCCCGCGTCCAGACCTTCACGGATGCCTTCCAACCCTGCAGCGAGAATCAGCGCGCTGCCAAGATAGGGATTGCAGGCAATGTCTGCGGCACGGCATTCGATACGCCCGCCCATGCCGGGGATCCGGATCATATTCGTGCGGTTGTTGGAGCCATAACACATGAATACCGGTGCCCAGGTGGAACCGGACATGCTGCCCTGGCGAACGAGCCGTTTGTAGCTGTTCACTGTCGGTGCAATCACGGCACTGATGGCCGCGCTGTGTTTCAGCACACCGGCAGTGAAGTGATAGGCGATCTTGCTGATGCCGCAGTTGTGCAGATCGTCGCCCTTGGGCTCGAACAGGTTTTCGCCGGTTTTCAGATCCGCCAGCGACATATTGTAGTGGGCGCCACTGCCAGTGCGGTCGGCAAAGGGCTTGGGCATGAAGCTGGCGAAAGCGCCATGTTTGCGGGCAATCTCGTTGGCCATCATCCGGAAGAACACCAGGCGATCAGACATCGTCAGGGCGTCAGCGTATTTGAAGTCGGTTTCGAACTGGCCGTTGGCGTCTTCGTGATCAAACGAGTACACATCCCAGCCCAGCTCGTTCATGGCGTCTACCAGCTCATCCATGATGGGCAGGTTATCCATGAGCGTGCGGGGGTCATAACAGGGCTTGCCCAGGTTGTCGCGATCACTCAGCGGGGCAAAGCCGCCATCCTCGGTATCCCGGAACAGGAAGAACTCGGTTTCAATACCGAGATTGAAGCGATACCCCATATCGGCCGCCGCACTCAGCTGACGACGTAGAATATTCCGGGAACAGGCTTCGAAAGGCGCGCCGTTCAGGAACAGATTGCCCGGGAACCAGGCCAGCTGGCGATTCCAGGGGCAGATGGCCAGCCCATCGGCATCCGGCATGGAGGCGACCTCGTCGTCGGAGATATCCTGGGGCACGCCATCCAGGGCGGCGCCTGTGTAAAGCTCCGAGCCTTCCATCATTTGCCCCAAGTGAGCCACGGGCACGAACTTGCCTTTGGTCACACCGTGGATGTCCACGTAGCTGGCAATGGCGTATTTCACACCTTCCTCTGTGAGCTTCTCTTTCAGGGCCTGGGTGTTGGTCAATTCCGTCATCCTGTTTTTCTCCGGCCCGTCATGCGGGCAATCAGTTTGGGTTCTGGCACGTTTCTTTCTTTGTTTTTGCCATTCAACTTACATGCCAGCGTGTATATATAAGAGCGAAGGCGAGAGACTTCAGGCAAACAGTCAGCCTGAAAGAGAGGGGAAAATGGCGTCGAAGCAATGGCTTGTAGAAGATTACGAAGCAGGTGACCTGCCTCTGACTTCCGGCGAAACGTTGCACTCCGCGAGATTGCGGTACCACCGCATCGGCGAGCTGAACGCACCAAAAGACAACCTGATTATGCTGCCCACGTACTACGGTGGTGCAGCCGCGGGTAATCACCCGTGGGTTGGAGGCAACAGCCCCCTCGATCCAGACCGTTACTGCATCGTTATTCCCGCTTTGTTAGGCGCAGGCGAATCATCCTCACCCTCGAACACCGCCGGAGCGCAGCGCGGCCCGGGCTTTCCTGCCGTGTCCCTGAATGACAACGTGATGCTACAAAAGCGGTTGGTGGAGGACATCTTCGGAGACGCCCGGATCGCGCTGGTAATGGGCTGGTCCATGGGCGGGATGCAGGCACTGCAGTGGGGCTGTTTGTTTCCGACGCAGGTGCGCGCGGTGCTGGCTACCTGCTGCACCGCACGGTGCTATCCCCACAACCGGGTATTTCTTGAGGGCGTAAAGGCGGCACTGACCTGTGACCACGCCTTCGAGAATGGCCGTTACCGGAGTCCACCCGAACGCGGACTCCGGGCCTTCGGCCGGGTTTATGCGGGCTGGGCTTATTCCCAGGCGTTTTTCCGTCACGAGCTCTGGCGCGAACAGGGTTTTGGCTCCATTGAAGAGCTGCTTCGATTCTGGGAGCAGGATCATCTGGGCCAGGACGCCAATGATCTGCTCACCGTACTGAACACCTGGCAGAACGGTGATATCAGCGACAACCCCGTATTTGGCATGGATTACGAAGCGGCGCTCTCTGCCATTGCCATGCCTACCCGAATGATGCCCTGCACCACCGATCTCTACTTTACCGAGGAGGACGCCAGTGAGGATGGCCGCCGGATGCCCGGCGCAACCGTGGAATCGCTGGAATCGGACTGGGGCCACGTTGCCGGTGGTGCGGGCCGGGAGGCTGCAAGCCACAATCGCATCCTTGCGGCCGCCCGGGCCTTGCTCTCGGGAAAGGCGTCATGATCGAGCATCCGAACCTATGCCGCACCAACCCGGTGCATATTTTTGCCGATGCTTTTGCCGGGATGACCCGTTTTCGCCCGCTCTTCGGATCTGGCATGCCATCTGCACTGTTTCCGACTGACGGTTTTCAAAAACCCGATCCGTTCAAAGCACTGTTCACAACACCGCAGACAGAGCGACGGACAAAATGGGTGACTAGGGTTCCGGTCCGGGCAGTCAAGATTCCCGGATGGCTGGTCCGAGAGTTACCGACCTCTGGGGAGGTTACACGGCGGGACAAAAGCCCGGGAGACTGAATCGCAAGGGACGCTGTTACCCGCGATGACCTTGCCGTGTTGTGTAACCAGAGGAGACGATTCATGCGAATGATCAACCATCACCCCGGGCGTGTTTCCGCTACCCTCTTGGGCCTGCTGCCCTTTCTGTTGATCATGCTCATCTACAGCCTGGCCTCCCAGGAGCGCCTGGCAGACAACCCCAACGACAAACTCCTTCCCGGCCTGGAGCAGATGACCGCGGCCGTGGATCGCATGGCTTTTCAGGAGGACCGTCGCAGCGGCGACTACCTGATGTGGCAGGACACGACCGCCAGTCTGGCGCGCCTTGGAATGGGCGTCGGTATCGCCGCGTCGCTGGCGCTGGTGGTCGGTATTCTCAATGGAGTGCTGCCACTGGTCAGGGCCAACCTTGCTCCTCTGGTTTCTGCCCTTTCCATGGTGCCGCCGCTGGCCATACTACCGATTCTCTTCATTGTGTTCGGGCTGGGCGAGCTTTCCAAAGTCATGCTGATCGTAATCGGAACCGCGCCCATCATGATGCGGGATGTGGCCCAGCGGGTCCGCGAACTTCCCGGCGAGCAACTGATCAAGATCCAGACTCTGGGCGCGAATTCCTGGCAAGTAATCACCCGCATGGCCCTGCCCCAGGTGCTGCCCCGCCTGATCGACGCCGTGCGCCTGAGCCTTGGCCCCGCCTGGCTGTTCCTGATTGCTGCCGAGGCGATTGCCTCCACCGAAGGCCTCGGCTACCGGATCTTCCTGGTGCGGCGCTACCTGGCCATGGACGTGATCCTGCCCTATGTCATCTGGATCACCATTCTCGCCATTGTTATCGACCAGTGCCTGCGCCTGGCAAACCGCAGGCTGTTCCCCTGGTACAACGCAGGAGGCCACTGATGAGCTTCATTACCGTCAACAATCTCTGGAAAGAATACGGTGACCAGGTGATCCTGGAGAACCTGAACCTGAGCGTGAAACAGGGCGAATTCTGCACTCTGGTGGGCGCCTCCGGTTGTGGCAAATCCACCTTCCTGAAAATGCTGTTGGGCCAGGAAACCCAGACCCGCGGCGAACTCTTACTGGAGGGCGAGGCCTTCCCCGGCGAGCCGGACCGAAACCGGGGTATCGTATTCCAGCGCTACTCGGTGTTCCCTCACCTGACAGTGCGCCAGAACGTGCTGATGGGTCTGGAACTGGAACAGAAGCCCTGGCTGGGCAAACTGTTCGGCAGCGCCCGCCGCGAAGCCCTGGAGAAAGTGGGTGCCATGCTGGAGTCTGTGGGCCTGAGCCCATCAGCCAACAAATGGCCCCACGAACTCTCCGGCGGCATGCAACAACGCCTCGCCATCGCCCAGTCGCTGATCATGCGCCCACGAGTACTCCTGCTGGACGAGCCATTCGGCGCATTGGACCCCGGCATTCGGGGCGACATGCACGATCTGCTGTTGAAACTCTGGCAGGAAACCGGCACCACCATCTTCATGGTGACCCACGATCTGAAGGAAGGTTTTTACCTGGGTACCCGGCTGCTGGTGTTCGACAAGGTACGAAACGATCCCCACGATCCGCAGGCGTTCGGGGCCACCATCACCTACGACTTGCCGATCGGGCAGACGGATCGAAAACTGTTCGAGGACATTCATCAGTCGGTCAGTGAGACAGCCCGGAATCAGGCAGCCTGATATTTTAGAGACCAAAAAAAGACCGAATACGCGCCTTAATCGCCGGGGAACTGGGCCAGTTCCTGCAGGCAGTCGTTGAGAAAGTCTTCGGGATCGGCCATCACCGCCTCATCGGCAACGACGCCAAACTGCACCTGGCCGGCGTAGCTGACAATGCTGATACCCAGACCGATATCCCCGGCCTGGGGCACCCAGAACATCTGCTCGGTAATCCGGCAACCGGCAATGTAGCGAGGCTCCGGGGTGCCGGGCACGTTGGACACCACGGCACTGGCCTTGCGATAGAACACATCGGCCAGAGGCTCCCGCCAGGGCTCCGGAACGACCGTGGCACTGGCCGCCAGCCCCCAGGCAATGCCGGGCTGCCAGCTTTTCTTCAGGCGGCGGGTTTCATGCTTGATACGGTACAGGCGTTCCAGGGGGCTTTCGCCATCCACCGGCAATGGTACAAACACGGTGCCGAAATAGTTGCCCAGGGCGCCAGGGGCCGGCTTCAGCTCGTCGGGCAAACGGCTGCGGATATCGACGGGCACGGCCGCATGCAGCACCGCTTCATCCAGGTCCGCACCGTCAATTCCAAGTCGGGTGCGCACCGCAGCCGCGACACAGCTCAGCAGCACATCGTTGATCGTCACATTGGTGACCTGGGCAATGGCCCTGAAGCGCTCCAGGGGCACCGGTTCAGACCAGCGACAATGCCGTCGCCCCAGCAGTGGCCGCCGGAGATCGGTGTCTGAATCCTCCGGCTCCACCAGGAATTCCGAAAACTCATGGACCAGCTTGAGACTTTTCTGGGCAACCCGCTCCAGCAGGCGTCCGGCATCCTGCCACTGGTTGCCATCAGACTCGTCTACTCCGGCAACGCCATGCGCTTCTTCCGCTGACTCTCCAGAGGCCAACAGTTGCCCGAGCCAGACTTTTGCTGCAGCGGTCCACCGTGAAAGCTCCGCGGTTTCAGGTGCGCCGTATATGGCAGGATGCTGCTGGGGCGACGGTGGGCAGAGGCGTTCAAAAATGCCCAGCAGGGACAGACCATCGGCGTAACAGTGGTGAATCCGCAGCAACAGGACCGCCCCGCCCTCGGCATTGGGCGCCAACCAGAACTTCCAGCGCGGGCGATACATGGGCAGAGGCTGGTTCAGCCGCACCGACACCCACTCCTGCAGGCTTTCCGGAGTGAAGCGATCTACCACCACATCCAGGTGGTGGCGGACATCAAACATCGGGTCCTGCTCCCACCACCAGGCGGGCGAGCGCTTGACCGGCATGTACCGGAAACGCTCCCAGGCCATCCAGTACACCCGGAGGAACTCCCGGAAACGAGGCGCGGTGAGGCCATCAACCCGCAGCATCACGGTGATGGTCATGGGGTTTTCCGGGCGTTCCAGGGCCAGCCAGGCCGAATCCGCAGGTAGCAGGAGATGCGATTGTTCGTGACTCAAACCCGAACGTCCCTGGAAAAGTGGTGAAGGTAAGTAAAAACCGAACTCCGCATTGTGCCAGACAAGCCCTTCCGGCTCCATATGCGGCACCAGCGCACGCTGTTACAAAAAATTACACGTGAGTAACTGTTCAGTCCTATACTGGTTATAAGCCGTAGTGCAATGGTTATTACGCGCTGTCGATCCGTGATCGATTGGCCCTGAGGGATCAAAAATTCTTTATTCAGGGCCAGTAACACAGCGAGATGATCAGGGTACAAAAGGCTTACCAGCACACCCTAATTCCAATAACAGGTCATTGCCGTGCTGGACGGGAGAGCAGTTATGAAAGCGAGCCACGTTCGCAAACTGATAAAACCGATTGAGAGCGCCTACTCGGAAATGTTCTCCGGGCGGGTGTATCGCGTTGGCAAAGGCGCTGTGTCCGTTCGCAACCACAGCGGCAAGGCCGAGCAGACCGTTGTCGGCGTGCACGGCTTTCTGGAGAACCACTGCTACTTCACCCAGGCCTATGAAGCGCCCACCACCGAATTGATCCTGCTCACCTGTAGCAATTACCACATTCCGGTGAACGGCGTGACCCCGGAGACCCCGGACTGGGAAGTGCCGATCAAGCACCTGGAAGGCACCATCGAATACGACGCCTGCATTCTCAATCAGGCGCTTTCCAGCCTGCCAACCACTGACAACATTCGGGTTCATGGTCATTCCCGTGGCGGGGCGGTGATCCTGGAGGCCATCAAGCAATGGCCAGAGCTGTATGACGACGTGGAAGTGGTACTGGAAGCACCCGTGCTCCCCAACGGCAGGCTGTCGGCGCTGGTGACCACCATTCTGGAACCTGTAAGCCACGGTATGTGGCCCTGGCTGATACGCCTGATCAACAGCGCTCCGTCGTCCGCCTACGGTCAGACCTTCTTTGGCAAGATGAACCCGCGCAAGAAGCAACTACTGAGCAAACTGTTTTCCGCCACCAAGGATCATCTGACCATTGTTCGTAACATCGAGAACATCATGGACTGGATGGCACGGACAGACACCAGCGTCTACAGCCATGTACGCCACGGCACCTTCCTGATCCCTGCGGTCGACCGTATTCTGGATCGTTCCTCCATGCTGGCTAGCGCCCGCCAGAGCCCGACCACCATGCGAATCGTCGAAACTGAGGCGCCGAGCCACTTCATCACCCTCGACAGCAAGGAATGGGTCCCGGGGTTCGAAACGCTGCCCGCCGCCGCACAGGGTTAATGCCCGGGCATTGCCCTACTGCAAGACCGCCGTAGCTCCGCTAAACTACGCTCTTTTCCTCAGGTTTAGTGGAGCCATCGCCCATGTACCGTGAGCGCCTCGTCGCTACCGAAGCCCGCTCCGAAAGCGCTCGCCGGCTGCAACAACTGCTGCTGGACTACCATGATTTTCGGCATCTGAAGGCGGAGCACCCATTATTGGAGAACGCTTTTCACGTTGCTGACTGGCAGGCGGAGCGGCTGAAGGCGACCCATGAAGACCTCTACCATCACCCCGGCTACCATCATGGCCTGGAGTTCCTGCTGACCGATCTGTACGCGCCCGCAGGAATGACACACCGGGACGACAATATTGATCGGGTCTTCCCCAAAATGGTGAAGTGGCTGCCGGATAACCTGCTGGACACGTTTGCTGGTCTGGTGGAGCTGAACCTGATCACCCAGCGGCTGGATCTTGAGCTGGCCGAGCTGTTCCACCAGCAGGGCGTGCCCGCCGACGCAATAACCACTGAGGACTACTGCGCCGCCTTCAGGGAAAGCCGACAGCTGGACCAGAGGGAGAAGCAGATCACCCTGGTGGCTGACGTGGGCCAGCAGCTTGATCGCTATGTCCGCAACCGCACCCTTGGATGGCTGTTGTCGATGACCCGGGGTCCGGCGGAAATGGCCGATCTGAGCGACCTGCACAGTTTCCTGCACCGGGGCTATTCGGCCTTCCGGAAGATGGACGATGTGGAGTTACTGATCGACCGCCTGGTTTCCCGGGAACAACAAGTGATGCGCAATATACTCGACGGTCGTCCGGACCCGTTCAGCCTGCCGGACAATCTCTGAGTCGACGACAACCCGGCTGATCAGACCTTGATGATCTGGTCCAGCTGGGAGTGGATTTCCTGCTCGATCCGGGATTTGAAGGGCCGCAACATCATGCCCAGTTCCAGATGAATGTGCAGATCCGTCGGGGTAATGTTCAGGTGCCCCTTGACGCCGCTGCGCTTGAATTTCAGCTGGTCGCCTTGCCACTGGTAATCCACGTCGAACTGACTGGAAAGGTCTTTGGCCAGGGTTTCGGCAGCCTGTATGGCGTGTTCTTTATCCAGGGTGTGCGGGCGGTGTACATCAATAACGGACATGAAAACAATTTCTCTCGGAATTGGACGAATTTACAGTTTAGGGCGCTATTTAACGCACCGCCACCCTTGTAGCAACCCCGTCAGCGGTTAGAATACGGGGTTCAGATTCTGACAGGACATCTCCCATGAGCGAGCAGCAAACGCCAGCCAACCAGGCCGCAAACAATTCCGGCCAGGATGACGTCACCCACTTTGGCTTTCGCAATGTGCCAAAAAGCCAGAAGGCGAGCCAAGTGGCCGAGGTATTCCACAGCGTGGCGGGCAAATACGACCTCATGAACGACCTGATGTCCATGGGGATCCACCGGCTCTGGAAGCGCTTCACCATCGAGCTTTCCGGCGTGCGTCCCGGCCACCAGGTACTGGATATTGCCGGCGGCACTGGCGACCTCACCATGAAGTTTTCGGATCTGGTGGGTCCGTCCGGCAAGGTGGTGCTGGCCGACATCAATGCCTCCATGCTGCAGGTGGGCCGCAGCCGGCTGACGGATCGCGGCTACGCCGGCAACATCGAATACGTGCAGGCGGACGCCGAGCACTTGCCGTTCCCGGACAACAACTTCAATGCGGTTTCCATCGCCTTCGGCCTGCGCAATGTCACCGATAAAGATCAGGCTCTGCGCGACATGGCCCGGGTTCTCAAGCCCGGTGGCAAACTGATGATCCTGGAATTCTCCAAGCCGACCAATCCTTTGCTGAGCAAGGCCTACGACACCTACTCGTTTTCCGCTCTGCCATTGATGGGCCAGCTTATCGCCGGCGACAGCGAAAGCTACAAGTACCTGGCCGAATCCATCCGCATGCATCCGGACCAGGACACCCTCAAGGGCATGATGGAAAACGCCGGCCTGGTGAACTGCAAGTACTACAACATGACCGGCGGCATTGTCGCCCTGCATGTGGGAATCAAGCCCTGATGTTTCCCGGCCCCACCCTGCTTTCCGCTGTCTCCGCGATCCTGGAAAGCGCCCTGAACCGGGCGCTGGAACTGGATCCGGCGGGGCATCATGCCCTGATGGAAGCACTGGCGGGCCCGGTGCAGTTCAACATTACCGATCCTTTCCCCCTGACCTACACCCTGGACCGCGCCGGAAACCGCGTTCGGGTTGGCAGCCAGCCGGTCGACCAGCCTGCTCTTGAGGTTACCGGCAAACCCATCGCCTTTGCGGCACTGGCCACCGGTGATGACCGGGTCTTTGCCGATGGCCGCCTCGAAGTTACCGGCGACACGGCCCTGGCCCACCAGCTGCAACGAGCCCTGAACCAGCTTGAACCGGATTGGGAAGCCGCCATGGCCCGGCACATCGGCGATGTGCCCGCACACTTCCTCGGCCAACGGGTTCGCGGCGCTATCCGATGGAGTCGACAGGCCTTTCAGTCCCTGAATGCCAACATCGAGGAGTATGTGCACGAGGAAAGTCGCGCCCTGCCCGGTCGGCGGGAGCTGGAAGCTACGTTCGAGGATATCGACGAACTGAACCTGCGCACGGAAAGACTGGAAGCGCGGCTTAATCTGATTGAAAACCGCGGCAAGACTGACGAATCGGAGAACCTGTGACCCGCCTGCAACGCCTGTTCCGAATTGCCTGGGTATTCTGCCGTTACCGGCTGGACACGTTCCTGCCTATCGCAGAGCTGCCCGCGCCCCTGAAGGTGTTTTTCCTGCTGGCGCCCTGGCACCTGTTCCCGCAACCGAAGCTCGATCGTGGCGACCGCCTTCGGCTGGCGCTGGAGGAACTGGGCCCCGTGTTCGTAAAGTTCGGCCAGATCCTCTCTACCCGAAGGGATCTTCTGCCGGACGACATGGCGGAATCCCTGAAGAATCTCCAGGACCGGGTACCGCCGTTCCCGAGCAATGAAGCCCGGAGCATTATCGAAACCTCCCTCGGTGCCCCGGTTTCGGACCTGTTTGCCGAATTCAGTCCGGACCCGCTTGCCTCGGCATCGGTTGCCCAGGTGCATGCAGCCACCCTGCGCAACGGCCAGAAGGTAGTCGTGAAAGTTCTGCGACCGGGCATAGAGAAGGTAATCCGTCAGGATCTGGCCCTGATGTACCTGATGGCTGGCCTGCTGGAAAAATACTGGTCCGAAGGCAAGCGCCTGCACCCGGTGGAAGTGGTAGCCGACTACGATTCCACCATTCACGATGAGCTGGATCTCCAGCGCGAGGCCGCCAACGCCAGCCAGCTGCGCCGGAATTTCGAAAACTCCTCGCTGATCTACATTCCCTTTATCGACTGGGACTACACCCGCAAATCCGTGCTGGTGATGGAGCGGATTCACGGCATCCCCATTGCCGATACTGCGGCTCTGAAGGCCGCCGGCGTCGACATGAAGGTACTGGCTGAAAAAGGCGTGGAAATTTTCTTTACCCAGGTGTTCCGGGACAGCTTCTTCCATGCCGACATGCATCCGGGCAACATCTTTGTGGACACCTCGAACCCGGCGGATCCCCGATATATCGCCATCGATTTCGGCATCGTTGGCACCCTGGCACCGGATGACCAGAGCTATCTTGCCCGAAACCTTCTGGCCTTTTTCCGCCGGGATTATCGGCAGGTTGCGCAGCTGCATATTCAGTCCGGCTGGGTACCGCCCGACACGCCAGTGAACCAGTTTGAGGCGGCCATACGTACTGTTTGCGAGCCCATCTTCGAGAAGCCGTTGAAGGATATCTCGTTCGGCCACTTCCTGTTGCGCCTGTTCCAGACGGCACGGCGGTTCAATATGGAAGTGCAGCCCCAGCTCGTTCTGCTGCAGAAAACCCTCCTGAACGTTGAAGGTCTGGGCCGACAGCTGTATCCGGATCTGGATTTGTGGAGCACCGCGCAACCCTACCTCGAGACCTGGATGCGCAAACGCATTGGCCCTTCGGGGCTGATCAAGTCGCTGCAGTCGCACCTTCCCTCCTGGCTGGAACAGTCGCCGGAAATGCCCCAGCTGGTGCACGATGCGCTCTTGCAACTGCGGCAGGCGGGGCCCACCGAGCCCCAGAACCGGGCAACACTGGCGTTGCTCCGGGAGCAGCAGATCCGTACCGAGCGGCGTTGGCGGCGGGCGACATTGGCGGTACTGCTCATTGCCGGCGGCTTTCTGGGCACTCAGCCCGAGAGCCGGCAGTGGATTGAAAGCGTGCCTGCCTGGAGCTGGGCCCTGTTTGCCGTCGCCGGCGGGCTCATGCTCCGGGGCAGCCGATAACCGATAAAGATTTCAGGATTCACAAAAATGCAAAATAGCTCGGATAACGTCGAGACCCCTGACTGGCTGGATGCCATTCGCTGGACAGAGGACGGCCTGGTTCCGGCCATCGCCCAGGACGCCGACACCGGCGACATCCTGATGATGGCCTGGATGAACCGCGAGTCGCTCAGGCTGACCGCCGAAGAAGGCCACGCCGTATACTGGTCGCGCTCCCGGGGCAAGCTCTGGCGCAAAGGGGAAACCTCGGGGCACCAACAGGTCATCCGGGACATTCGACTGGACTGCGACGAGGACGTCATCCTGCTGAAAGTAGAACAAAAAGGCGGCATAGCCTGCCATACTGGCAGACGCAGCTGCTTCTACCGGACCCTGAAAGACGGTCAGTGGGTCAGTGTTGACCCGGTGATCAAGGATCCCGGCACTATCTACGGCAGCAACTGAGCTACGGCAGCAACTGAGGAGCACGGACAGTGAGCAATGTACTGGAAAACCTGGCACAGGTTCTGGAAGCCCGGAAGGAAGCAGACCCGGAAACCTCTTACGTAGCCAGTCTCCACGCCAAGGGTCTGAACAAGATTCTGGAAAAAGTCGGGGAAGAGTGCACGGAAACCCTGCTGGCCGCCAAGGACGCAGAACACTCGGGTGAAACCCGGGACGTGGTTTATGAAACCGCCGACCTGTGGTTTCACAGCATGGTGATGCTGTCGAGACTGGGCCTTGGCCCGAAAGACATCCTGGACGAGCTGGCCAGCCGGTTCGACCTGTCAGGCCTGGAAGAAAAAGCGTCGCGGGACAAGTGAGCGGTAGTACCTCCAAAGGGGTTTCCGCGTAACCGTTCTGATAACGTACAATGTCATTGAACAGAAACATTAAAACGAGGACCCCGTAATGGGTATCAGCATCTGGCAATTACTTATCGTACTCGGCATTGTCATTCTGTTGTTCGGAACCAAGAAACTCCGCAACATCGGCAGCGACCTCGGTGGCGCCATTCGCGGCTTCAAGAAGTCCATGAGCGATGAGGACTCCAAGGCCGAGAACCAGGACTCCCTGGAAGGCAAGGAAGAGGAGCAGCCGCAACAACAGGCTGCGGCCGAAGACAAGCCCCGGGACAAGTCCCACAGCTGAGACCAGGCTGAATGTTCGATATCGGCTTTCTTGAGCTGCTGATCTGCGGCGTCATCGCGCTGTTGGTACTCGGCCCCGAGCGTCTGCCCACGGCTGCCCGTGCTGCGGGCCGCTGGGTGGGTGGTGCCCGGCGCATGGTCAGCCAGTTCACCTCGGAACTGGACCGGCAGCTGAAAGCCGATGAGCTCCGTGAGGAGCTTCGCAAGGCGGGGGATGTTGGCCTGGACGACGTTCAGAAAACCGTGCGCGGCGCCCTGGACGAGGCTAAAAAATACGAGCACATGATCCTGCCCGAGAACGAGACCCAAAAGCCAAGGTCAGCACCGGCAACACGGCGTGTGTCGGGCCAGACAAAGGCCTCCGAGGCTCCGGCACAGGATCAGGCTGATACCAGTGACGCCCCGCAGACGCCAGATACAGGCGCTGCCGGGAACGAACAACCCAAAAACGAAACCCCGCAAAGTCCGCCGGATAACCGTTCATGAATGCAAAACCCGACGGCAACCAGCTGCCTCCGGAACAGCAGGAAATGCCACTGATCGAGCACCTGCTCGAGCTGCGTAATCGCCTACTGAAGATGGTTCTCGCGGTGCTGGTCTGCTTCGCGGCCATTTACCCGTTTGCCAACGAGCTGTACCTGTGGCTGTCTGAACCTATCCGTTCCCTGTTGCCCGTTGGTCAGACCATGATCGCAACGGATGTTACCTCGCCCTTCTTCGCACCACTGAAGCTGGCCCTGGTTCTGGCCGTGTTTGCCGCCATCCCGATCATTCTCTACCAACTCTGGAGTTTCATCGCCCCGGGCCTGTACGCCCATGAAAAACGACTGGCCTTTCCGCTGCTGTTTACCTCGGTAATCCTGTTCTACGCGGGGGCGGCATTCGCCTATTACGTGGTTTTCCCGCTGGTGTTCGGCTTCTTTACCGCGATAGGACCGGAAGGCATCGTCGAATTACCGGACATCACCAGCTACCTCAATTTCGTGCTCAAGATGTTCTTTGCCTTCGGTGTCGCATTTGAGATTCCCATCGCCACCGTGCTGTTGATCCTCACCGGCGCCACCACGCCGGCGGATCTGGCGGCCAAGCGCCCCTACGTGGTGGTTGGCTGCTTTATCATCGGCATGCTGCTAACGCCGCCCGACATCATCTCCCAGACCCTGCTTGCAGTACCCATGTGGATCCTGTTCGAGATCGGCATCCTGTTCGGGCGACTGGCGAAACGGGAAGTCGCAGACCCGGACAGCGATGAGCCTGCCGGCGAATGAACCTGGCGTTACTGTTTGACGAGGATTTCGTAGCGCCTGACCGGGCGGTCCTGCGTGGCCGACGTCTGGCCCACCTGCAGTCCGTGATCAAAGTGGTTGCTGGCGACACCGTGCCCGTCGGCCGCGCGGATGGCCAGTTGGGAACCGGCGAAGTGATCCGGCTTACCGATACCGAGGCGGAGCTGCGGGTGACGCTGGACCAGTCTCCCCCTCCACCACTGCCGCTCACCCTGGTGCTGGCCATGCCCCGGCCGAAGATGTTCCGCCGTATCCTGCAAACCTGCGCCGCCCTCGGCGTGAAAGACCTCTGGTTGATCAACAGCTACAAGGTAGAGAAAAGCTTCTGGCAGACGCCGTGGCTGTCAGAGGAGCAGCTCCGGGAGAACCTCACCCTGGGACTGGAGCAGGCAAAAGACACCCTGATGCCCCGGGTGCAGATCCGCAAGCTGTTCAAACCCTTTGTTGAGGACGAGTTGCCAGCTCTTATCGAGGGAAAGCAAGCGCTTGTCGCTCATCCGGGAACCAGCACGCCCTGCC
This sequence comes from Marinobacter sp. L-80, assembly GCF_056859395.1. Taxonomy (NCBI): domain Bacteria; kingdom Pseudomonadati; phylum Pseudomonadota; class Gammaproteobacteria; order Pseudomonadales; family Marinobacteraceae; genus Marinobacter; species Marinobacter sp. L-80. Next base: position 436,976 of record NZ_JBSXOI010000070.1, on the reverse strand, counting down.
CGGTGCACCTGAACCGCCCATCACTTCTGTGCATCGGCCCGGAAGGGGGGTTTATCCCCTACGAAGTTGAAAAACTGGAGGAAGCCGGATGCCAGAGCGTCCATCTGGGCCCCCGCATCCTGCGAATGGAAACCGCGGTTCCGGTTCTGGTCAGCCGGCTATTCGACGCCTGTCTCTGATAGCGGAGCTCAAGAATTCAGACCCATGGCCTCCGCAGCAATTCGGTTCTTGATCGGCCCTAACTGATTGAACCAACGCAGGCCGGTATTGCGCAGCCAGCGAACCGGCAGCTCATCACGGCCAAACAACTGCTTGAAACCCTCCATGGCGGCCATCATGGTCAGATTTTCGCCTTTGCGGCGGCGCTGGTAGCGTTGCAGAACCAGGTCATTGGCCGGTGAAAGACCGGCCTTGCGCGCCCGCGACAGCTCGTCCAGCAGGGCACGGACATCGCCGTAGCCGAGATTGGCACCCTGCCCGGCTAGCGGGTGAATCGTGTGCGCCGCATCTCCCACCAGGGCGAAGCCAGGGGCAACATAGTCCTTGGCATGGCGCTGGCGAAGCGGGAAAGCAAACCGGTCGGAAACCGCTTCAACCGACCCCAGCTCGCGCTCAATGGCACGTTCCAGCTCCGCAGCAAATTCCTGGTCGCCCAAAGACATCAGGCGCCTGGCTTCATCGGTATCCTGGGACCAGACAATGGAACAGAAATGCTCACTGCCGGACTCGGGTAACAAAGGCAGGAACGCCAGTGGTCCGGTCGTTGAAAACCGTTGCCAGGCAGTAAAGCGGTGGCTCTGGGTGGTTCGCACCGAGCTCACGATGGCTTGTTGGTCGTAGTCCCACTCGCGGGTTGGCAGCCCCACCCACTGACGCAGGCGGGAATTGGCTCCGTCACATCCCACCACCAATCCGGCAGACAAGGATCGGCCATCCTCCAGCTCAACCGTGAAGTCCTGAGACAACCGTTTGCAGCCAGTAATCCTCGCACCCTCAATCATTTCAACCGGGCTTTGTTCCAGCGCCCTGAACAGGGCACGCACGATGCTGCGGTTTTCGACAATAGTGCCAAGGGCGCGCGCCTGAAGCTCGGCTGCCTCGAACTGTATGCGCCCCGTGCCGTCACCATCCCAGACGGTCATGGTCTGATAAGGACAGTGTCGACCCGCGGTAACCTCGGACCAGACTCCGAGCTGCTCCAGCAACTGCTGGCTGGCGGCCGAAATGGCACTGACCCGCGGCTCGAAATCTGCAACGGTGGTGGCGGAGTCCGGCGCCTCAACCAGAGACTCATGGCCGGAATCTTCCACCAGCCCCACATGCCAACCCTGTCGTGACAGCCCGAGAGCCAGGGCGGAACCGATCATGCCACCGCCAGCCACAAGAATATCGAACGTTTGCGCCTCACTCATTAGCCGGCGCCTCCCGGTTCAGGTTTCCGGGCCGTTCAATCACGGCCCTGCGGCCGCCCAGGCCCATGGCCTTGCGGGCAAACCAGCGTTTTGCCCCAGGCAACAGATCAAGACCCACCAGGCCGGCATCGCGGGCCGCCGCAACCGGCAGCATGGAATGCCCGAACAAACGAACAAGCGAATCGGAGAAGCGCACCGTCTGTTGCCAGTCTTCCCGATGCAGAGCCTGGTAGCGCTTCAGGACCTCGAGATCGCCAATCGACCTGCCATGCTCTTCAGCCAGGCGGAACTGTTCGACCAGCGTCATGAGCCCTCTCAGCGCGAGATTGAAGCCCTGCCCGGCGACCGGATGCAGGGCATGGGCCGCATTGCCCACCAGGGCAACCCCAGGGCGTACCGGCTCGTCCACCGTCGTCAGGGTCAGCGGGTAATGGTGACAGGCGCCGATGCGGGTAAACCGGCCCAGACGCCAGCCAAACCGGTCCTGAAGCCAACGGCATTTCTCGTCGTCGGGCAGCGCCAGAACCTGCTGCAGAACCTCATCGGATAGCGTCCAGACCAGTGCCGATTGATGTCCGGCTCTGGTCGGTGATCCATGGGGCAAGAGAGCCATGGGACCGGCATCGGTAAATCGTTCAAAGGCAGTGAATCCGTGGCTGTCACTGGTAGAGACATTTGCGATCAGTGCGTTCTGGCCGTAGCTGTGACGATCCGGCCGGAACCCGAGCCTTTCCCGCAGACCGGAACGACCGCCATCTGCAACGACGAGGCAACGGGCCTTCAGTTCCGCGGTCTCTTCACCTTCTTCTGAGAGCTGAACACGGACGCCGCCGGGAATGGGCGTCATGTCCGTTACTTCTGCCGGCGCCCGCCACTGGACGTTGGTATCCAGAAGCTCACGCATCAGACACAGCCCCATCCAGCGATTGTCAGCCACGTACCCGAGCGCCGCCTGGCCATGCTCGGCAGCATGCAACCGTGTGGCGCCGAAATGCCCCCGATCTGAAACATGGATATGTTCGATGGGTGTGGCATGTTCGGCCAGCCTTTGCCACAGCCCCAGCTCCTCAAAGATTAACCGGGAGCCCCACGCCAGTGCGGTTGAACGGGCATCGTAACTCGGCTGGTAACTCTCCGGCAGGGCGTCGGGCGAGAGCGGGAAGGCCTCGACCACCGTCACACGGAGCGACGGCACCATCCGTGCCAACGCCAGGGCCAGGGTTGCTCCGGCAAGGCCACCACCGGCAATGATCAGATCAGTATCTGTCTTGGTCACAGGGTGTCAATCCGCCATCAGGGCTTCGATTTCGGCAATGGTTTTCGGGACCGCTTCGGTCAGCACACGGCAGCCGTCTTTAGTCACCACCACGTCGTCTTCGATGCGAATGCCGATGCCACGCCACTTCTCATCCACGTCGGTATTATCCGGCGCAATGTACAGCCCCGGTTCAACCGTCAGGGCCATTCCGGGTTCCAGCTGGCGCCAGGCATCACCGACCTTGTAATCGCCCACATCGTGCACATCCAGCCCCAGCCAGTGGCCGGTTCGGTGCATGAAGAAGGGTTTGTAGGCTTCGTTGGCAATGGCGTCTTCGAGGGTTCCGGACAATAGCCCCAGATCAATCAACCCCTGGGTCAGCACTTCCAGCGCCGCCTCATGGGGCCGGTTCCAGTGATTTTCCGGCGACACGGCCTCAATGGCCTGGTACTGGGCTGCCAGCACCACCTCATACAGGGCCCGCTGCTCATTGCTGAACTTTCCACTCACCGGGAAGGTGCGGGTAATGTCAGAGGCGTAGCACTGGTATTCACAGCCGGCATCGATCAGTACCAGATCGCCGTCTTTCAACGGTGCACTGTTCTCGATGTAATGCAGGATGCAGCCATTGGCGCCCCCGCCCACGATGGAGGGATAGGCCGTAGACCGTGCGCCATGCTCCATGAAGGTGTGGATAAGCTCGGCCTCGAGGTTGTATTCGAAGCCGCCCTTGCGGGCCCGTTTCATGGCCCGGCAATGGGCCTCGGCACTGATCTGGCCGGCCTTGGCCATGATCTTGATCTCATTGGCGCTCTTGTATAGCCGCAGGTCATGAAGCAGGTGCTCGAGGGCTACGAACTCGCCCGGCGGGTGGGCGCCATTGCGAACCTTGCTGCGAATCATCTTCACCCAGTCCATGACACGGGCGTCAAAATGATCATCCTTGCCGAGGGGATAATACACCCGGCTGCGACCCTCGATCATGCCCGGCAGGATATCGTCGATGTCTGCAATCGGAAACGCATCGTCCAGGCCGTAGCGTTCGATGGCGCCTTCCGGGCCAACCAGGAAACCGTCCCAGAGCTCCTTCTGCGGATTGCGCTCTTTGCAGAACAGTACCGATTCCCCGTGTTCACGGCCCGGAATCAGCGCCAGGACGGCCTCCGGCTCACCAAAACCGGACAGGTAATGAAAATCGCTGTCCTGGCGGAACGGATGCAGCACGTCCCGATTACGAACGCGCTCCGGGGCGGCCGGAATAATCGCAATGCTGTCTGGCGCCATACGCTCCATCAGCTTGCGACGGCGCTCGGCAAACTCCTTTACGGGAATCATGGAGTTCATAGTCTCTCCTGCAATCAGGACCCGGCTCAGTGCAGGGTCGGCGAATCAGACTTCGGTGGTTCAGGGGCGTTGAATTCAGTGAACACGGCGAACGCCCCCAGCCGGATGTATTCGGTAATCTCCAGCAACTGCTGCTCGCTTTCGTCGTCCGCTTCTTCCTCTTCGGATAGCTGGCTGATGGCCACCATATCCTCGATCAGCTCCCGGATCTCGTCCGGCGCCTGGCCGAGTGACTCGCCGGCCGAAAGTGCCATACCCTCGAGAAATCCCCGCACCCAGGAAACCAGGGCTTCCAGCCGCTGCTCAATGGCATAGTCGTCATCCGGCAGTAAAGGATGGAAACTCATGTCTGCTGATTTCAAGAGCTCGAGGGTCTGTTCATAGGCTTTGTTCATGAACGGAGCGAGATCATCGGACTCTTCGGCCGCGTTCTCGGCCAGCCCCATGTGTTCGCACACCATGGCCAGCCACTCCGGCTCTTCGATACGCGATCCGGCCGCCAGGCGACCACAGAGCGCGCCGTGCAATTCGGATGGGTGGCTGAATGCCTTGTGAGCTGTAAAAACGTTGGCCCAGCGCTCGAATTCTGCGGCGCGGGCAGCACCGGAAGTGTCGGTTTCTGACATGAAACAGGCGGATCCTGTGTTAATGGATTAGGGGTCTATCCTAGCATTCAGGCGGTGCCAAGGCACTGCCTGTTGATTTTTATCCGGCAAGCGAACAATATGTTATAATGTATCATTTCTGCCGAGAGATAAAGCCATGTCCTTACGAGCCAAAACCTGCTTCTTCCTGGCTGGCGCCGCGATTGCAAGCGCTGGCCCTGTGCTTGCCAGCGACAATCCAGGTGCGCACCAGCACGGTCATGCCGAACTACAACTGGCCATCAAGGGAGAGCAGATTGATCTCCTGTTCACATCGCCGGCCTACAACCTGGTGGGGTTCGAGCATCGTGCCCGTTCGGACGACCAGAAAGCACTGGTTAACGAAGTAACCAACTGGCTTGGACAGACTCCCCTTGCGGACACCAGTGAGGGGGGCTGCGCCGTCATGAATGCGGTAGTGCATCATCAGGCAGGTGGCGATGATCACGGACACAGCCATGGGCATGATCATCCGGACGAATCATCCCACTCGGATTTCGAAGTCACCCAGACCCTGAGCTGTCCGGGCCTGGGCTCATCCCAGGCGCTTGCAACACCCATTACAACCCGGTTTTCCGGAATAGAGCATCTCGGCGTTCAGTGGGTAAGGCCACAAGGTCAGGGATCAGCCCGTCTGGGCCACGGAGAAAGCAGGTTTGAACTCCGCAGCCGATGACAGCGTCTATTCTTCGTACGGCTCAACCCCGGTTGCGACCATAGAATAGGAAGACGTTCCGATGTCGTTTTCGGTGCGGTCAATGACCAGCTTGCCTTCGACCCACACCGGATCGTACAGGGCTTCGAGCGTGAAACCTTCCTTGTACTTGACGTGAATGATCTGATTGGGGGGCGGTGGCGGCACATGAATACAGGCGCCGTAGTAGGGCACCAGGAAGAACTCCAGGATGCGCATGTCCTCGGTTGTCTTGAGGGGCACCACGAAGCCGGGAATGCGGCCTTCAACATTGCCCATTTCCGGCACAACCCGACCGGTCATGATCTCATCCGGCAGCAGCGGCGGGCCATCGCCCTCGTGCTCAATCTCTGGCATATTCTCCAGCAGCGCCAGATCCTCGGCGGGCATCAGTTCAAGCCAGTCGATCTCCCGGGTTTCAGTCCGGCCTGTTGATGGAAGTACACACACCAGGGTAAGCGCGATGAAAAAAGGCAGCGCAAAGCGCGAACGTGCCGGGGCAGACATCATTGGACCAAAGACTCCTGAGATTACTATCCGGAAACCGCCATCATACACCGGGCCGACGGCAACCAACATGACCAGCAAGACAGACTCAGCCAGCAACAGTTCCCGAAGCACAGAAACTGCGATGGAAGTCAGCGGGCTCGCCTTTTCCTGGGATCCTGTCCAGCCCCGCCTCAGCTTTCCGGACATCATACTGAAACGCGGCGAACACCTTTTCCTCCACGGCCCGAGCGGCAGTGGCAAAAGCACGCTGCTCAGCCTGTTGGCAGGCATGCTTCGGCCGGCCTCTGGCACTGTCCGCGTACTCGGAACCGATATCCACCGGCTCGGTGCCGGCGCCCGCGACCAGTTCCGGGCCGACCACATGGGCGTGATCTTCCAGCAGTTCAATCTGGTGCCCTACCTGAGCACACGAGCCAACGTCACCCTGCCCTGCGGACTTTCTGAACTGCGCAGAGAGCGCACCGAACCGACCGTCGAAGACGAGGCTGAGAGATTGCTTGCCGCCCTGTCCATCCCCGCGGACCACTGGCAGAGGAAAGTCACCAGGCTGAGTATTGGCCAGCAGCAACGTATCGCAGCCGCCCGGGCGCTGATTGGCGCGCCCGGCCTGATTCTCGCGGACGAGCCGACTTCCGCACTGGATGCCGACAACCGGGACCGTTTCCTGGAACTGCTTCTAACTCTTGCGCACCGGCACAACACCTCGGTTCTGTTCGTCAGTCACGACCAGTCCCTGGCCCGCCATTTCGATAATCAGCTGGAACTGCAGGGTGACCGGACATGAAAGCACGCCTGGCCCTGACACTCGCCCTGGCCAGCCTCTGGCACCGGAAAAAAGTACTGGCCCTGGTGTGCCTGACCCTGACCCTGAGCGTTTCCCTGTTGCTGGGCATCCAATACCTCCGCACGGAGGTCAAGCAGTCCTTCACCAGCACCATCAGCGGTACAGACCTGATCATCGGCGCCCGAAGTGGCCAGTTGAACCTGCTGTTGTACACCGTGTTTCATATTGGCGATGCCACCAACAACATTCGCTGGTCGACCTATCAGGGCCTGAAACAGGATAACCGCCTGGCCTGGCTGATTCCGATTTCCCTGGGAGACAGCTACCGGGGTAATCGTGTGGTCGCCACAGATGAGAACTTTTTCAAGCACTTCCGCTACGGCCGCGACCTGCCCCTCGAACTGGATGAAGGCCAGTGGTTTGAAGGCGTCTTTGATGTAGTGTTGGGTGCCGGCGTTGCCCGCTCGCTGGCGCATCAGGTGGGCGAGCAGATCGTGCTATCCCATGGCGGTGGACGCACCAGTTTCTCCAACCACGAAGACACGCCGTTTACCGTCACCGGCATACTGGCGCCCACTGGCACGCCGGTGGACCAGGCCGTGTATATCAGCCTGGATGGCATGGAGGCCATGCACGTAGGCTGGGAATCCGGGGTCGCCATCCCCGGACGGACAATCACACCGGAGCAGGCAAAGGGCCGAGATTTCACACCCGATGCCATTACCGCCGTGTTCGTTGGTATCGACCGGCAAATCCTGACCTTCCGCATACAGCGGGAAATCAACCAGTTTGCCGGCGAGCCGCTCTCGGCCATACTTCCGGGAGTCGCCCTCAGTGAACTCTGGCGGCTGATGGGCCAGTTTGAGCGAGCACTGCTGGGCATAACCGGTTTTGTCGTGGTAACCAGCCTGATCGGGCTGATTGCCGTACTTCTGACCCTCCAGGCCCAGCGGGCCCATGAAATTGCGGTGCTGCGGGCAACCGGTGCCTCTCCGGCGCTGATTGCCTCACTTTACATCCTCGAGTGCGTGGTTCTTGCCCTTGCCGCCTGCGTGATGGCTTTGGCCCTTGGCATGGCGGGCCTTGCACTGGCGAGCCCATGGTTACTGGCCAACTATGGCCTGCAGATTGAGCTTCGCCCATTAACGCCCGAGGAATGGACTTTAATGGCCCTGGTTCCGGTTGCCGCCTTCACCGTGGCGCTGATACCCGCCTTCAACACATGGCGCCAGAGCCGCCGGCTGGGCTTTGGCGAGGCAGCAGATCAGTGATGGGCATCACGCAGGGAACGCAATGACAAGCCTGTAAATTGACCGACTTAGCGTCCACACTTATAGTTGAGCTTAATATCATAAAACCACTGCTGGGCACGTCATGGAACAGTCCGAAGTACAGGCATTAGCGGACAAGCTGGACAGGCTGATTGAACGCTGTCAGAAACTTGAGCGGGACAACGCCACATTGCGGGAACTGCAGGACGACTGGAACCGGGAACGGGCCCAGCTGGTGCAGAAGAACGATCACGCGAAGCACAAGATCGAAGCCATGATCAGCCGCCTTAGGGCCCTGGAGCATCACTGATGGCACAGCAATCCACCACGGTTGAGGTGAAAATCCTCGACAAGGAATACCTGGTCGCCTGCCCCGAGGAAGAACAGGAGGCACTGCTGCGTGCCGCCCGGCATCTGGACAGCAAAATGCGGGAAATCCGCGCCGGCGGCAAGGTTTTTGGTACCGAGCGCATTGCTGTAATGGCCGCTCTCAACATAACCCACGAACTGCTCGAGCGCGACACCATGTCCGATGCCACCAGCACCTTGCTGCGAGCCATGGACAACAAACTGGACGGAGCGCTGGGTGATGGCTCCGGTCGTTAAATCCCCGGAGAATCTCAGACAGGTGTTGCAATCGGCCCCGACACTGCCCGTATAATGAGAACAACTTCCTGGGCTGTTCGGGATAGTCGGATACGTCCTCGAGCCGATGCGCACTACCCAGGTGGCTACTTCAGGGCATTGTGAGCACGTCCCCGACAGGGGAAAGCCTAATATGTCACAGCGGCCACCGACCTTGAACTTTGGGTTCAAGGGCCACATCCGATAACGGCAGCCCGGGAAGCTTTATTTTGAGCCAGTTTATCGAGCCTCAACCGTTCCAGTCCCACCCTGATACCCTGTCGCGCAGTGAACTTCGCAAACGCCTGCGGCAGAATCGTCGCGACCTGAGCGCTGAAAAACAGCAACAGGCCGCCGAGCACCTGGCCCTCAATCTGCTGAAGAATCCAGACCTGCACCGGGCCCGGCACATTGCCATCTATCTGCCCAACGACGGCGAAATTGATCCCCACGTATACCTGGACATCGCCCGGCGCAAGGGCATCCGCTTCTACCTGCCGGTACTCCATCCGATTCATGAAGGCAGGCTGGTGTTCAGCCCCTACTACGATGGCGTGGAACTCACCGCCAACCGGTTTGGCATTCCCGAGCCAGGGTTCAGCAAAGGCCTGCGGCGCCCGGCCTGGGCACTGGATGCAGTACTGTTTCCGTTAGTGGGGTTTGACGAACAGGGCGGAAGACTGGGGATGGGAGGAGGCTTTTACGACAGAACATTTGCCTTCAGCCGGATACGGCCAAGGCTGGCGCCGAAGCTGATTGGCCTGGCCCACGATTTCCAGAAAGTTAAGAAGCTGCCAATAGAGCCCTGGGACGTGCCCCTTCACAGCGTAGTGACCGATAAGCGACGTTACCGGTTCAGCGGCTGATTCATGACTTGAACGGAGCCAACCAGATTGGCCGCTCGTGCGTCTTTATCTTCGGAGGCGTGGATGGATGTGAAACCAGTAATCACAAGGCCGATGGCAAAAATCAGCACAATGGCTTTGATGATGTCAGGCTTGCCGCCCATGGCTTCAGTTCCTCAAAATGCGGTTTTAAAAGTGTCGGGAAATCAGATAGCTATTCTTGACTTCAAGAATCAGAAGAAAGACTAACACCTATCTGTACTTTTACAATTTTTCACAGATTAAAATTCAGTAAGCTTTGCATTCGGGGACCGGCCAGGGTCTGGCAGGGCTTTCCAAAACACGCTGTGGATACATCCCTGTACGCTTGGCTCCGCCATCCATGGCTCCGCACAGTTTTGGAAAGCCCTGCCAGACCCTGCCCTACCCAGAGTTAACTTGAACGCGCGTTGCCCTGCCCAAGAAACAGCTGATAGGCCTCGTTGTCCGTCATGTTGTCATAGCGGAAGCCAACCTTATCCAGCATTTTCTCGAAATCCTGCACTTCATCGTCGTCCACCTGGGCGCCCAGCAGAACACGGCTGTAGGCTGCACCGTGGTTGCGGTAGTGGAACATGGAGATATTCCAGCGGGTACCAAGAGACATCAGGAACTTCAGCAACGCCCCCGGACGCTCCGGGAACTCGAACTGGAACACCTTTTCGTTGGTGATGGTCGGCGCGTGGCCGCCCACCATGTGACGGATGTGCTGCTTGGCCAGATCGCTGTCGGTTAAATCGACCACCGAGTATCCGCTCTCCCGAAGATCCTGAACCAGATCCTCGCGGCCGTGACCACCCGCGGCAATCTGGATGCCAACGAAAATCGTGGCATTGGTAGCATCGGCGTAGCGGTAATTGAACTCGGTGATGCTGCGCTTGTGCAGGGCGTTGATGAAGGTCTTGAACGCGCCCGGTTTCTCCGGAATGGTCACCGCCAGGATGGCCTCGCGTTTCTCGCCCACTTCCGTGCGTTCGGAGATGTAGCGCAGACGGTCGAAGTTCATGTTGGCACCGCTCAGGGTGGCAATCAGGTTCTCGCCCTCGACTTTCTCGCGCTCGATGTATTTCTTGATGCCGGCCACACCCAGGGCACCGGCCGGCTCGGCAATGGAGCGGGTATCCTCGAACACATCCTTGATGGCCGCGCAGATTTCGTCGGTGGATACGGTGATCACCTCGTCCACGTGGTCCTTGCAGATCTCCCAGGGGTACTTACCAATCTGCTTGACTGCCACACCATCAGCAAAGATGCCCACTTCATCGAGCACCACGCGTTTGCCCGCTTTCATGGCGGCCTGGAGGCAGTTGGAGTCCTCCGGTTCGACACCAATCACCTTGATCTCGGGGCGCAGATACTTGATGTAAGCGGCCATGCCGGCAATCAGCCCGCCGCCACCAACACAGATGAAGATGGCGTGGATCGGCTTGCTGAACTGCCACATGATTTCCATGGCCACCGTGCCCTGGCCGGCGATCACATCGGGATCATCGTACGGCGGAATGTAGGTGTAGCCGTGCTTTGCGATCAACTCCTGAGCGTGGGCCGCCGCCTCGTCGAAGGCATCGCCCTTGAGAACCACCTTGGCACCGTGATCCCGTACCGAACGCACCTTGATCTCCGGCGTGGTCTGCGGCATCACAATTACCGCCTTGATCCCGAGATTCTTGGCAGCCAGCGCCACACCCTGGGCATGATTTCCGGCCGACGCACAAATGACACCCTTGGCCTTCTGCTCCTCGGAAAGCTGCGCAATCCGGTTATAGGCACCACGAATCTTGAAGGAAAACACCGGCTGAAGGTCTTCACGCTTGAGCAGAATATTGTTGCCAAAGCGCTTGGACAGACTGCGGGCTTCAGTCAGGGGTGTTTCGATGGCCACGTCATAGACGCGCGCATCGAGAATCTTCTTGATGTAGCGTTGCGGCATAGCAGTTCCGGCTTTTGGTCGATGTGTGAGTGATGACTGGCTGAGAAAAACCCACAGTGTAGAAAGTTTGCACGGCAGCCGTCTATAAGCAGAGGGCTCTTAAGCGCTATAATGCCGGCAAAGCCAACCTGATTTACAGCCGGAGCCAATGATGAACCAGGACGAACTGAAAAAAGCCGTCGCCAAAGCCGCCATTGATTACATTGCTCCTCGTCTTGATAGCGAGAGCGTGATCGGTGTGGGCACTGGTAGCACGGCCAATTTCTTCATCGACATGCTCGCGGAACTCAAGACCGAGTTTGACGGCGCCGTTGCCAGCTCGGAGGCCACCGCCGAGCGTCTGAAAAGCCACGGCATCCCGGTTTACGACCTTAACAGTGCCGGAGAACTGGAGTTCTATGTGGACGGCGCTGACGAAACCAACGACCGCCTGGAACTGATCAAAGGCGGCGGTGCCGCGCTGACCCGGGAAAAAATCGTGGCCGCGGTTGCCAAGACCTTCATCTGCATTGCCGATGACTCCAAGATGGTCGGCGTATTGGGCAAATTCCCGCTTCCGGTCGAAGTCATTCCCATGGCCCGGAGCCATGTTGGCCGGGAAATCGTGAAACTGGGCGGTGATCCGGTCTATCGGGAAGGGGTAGTGACCGACAACGGCAACATTATCATCGACGTCCACAACATGGACATTTCCCAACCGATCCGAGTCGAAGAAAAGCTTAACAACATCGTCGGCGTGGTCACCAATGGCCTGTTCGCCCGCCGCCGCGCTGATCTCCTGCTGCTGGGAACAAAGGACGGCGTGAAAAGCATCTCCAGCGAAGGCGCCTGACCGACTTCTGTCGCTCCTCGATGTCGAAGCTGGCCTTTCGGGCCAGCTTTTTTATTGCCTGAATGAACGAACAACCAAGCGCTTGCTTGGTAATAATATTTAGGCGACACTGCTTCCCATTGATTCCGATCAGGGAGAGCCAGACCGTGTCCGAATACTTCAACGAAACCCATCAGCAGGTCCGCGCGACCGCCCGCAAGTTCATCGAAACCCACGTGTTGCCGCACATCGACGACTGGGAAGAAGCGGGTGAATTTCCCCGGGATCTCTACAAAAAAGCCGGGGATGCAGGTTTGTTGGGCATTGGCTTTCCGGAAGCATTGGGGGGCATCGGAGAGGGCGACATTTTCCTGAAAGTAGCCGTTTCTGAAGAGCTTATGCGCTCCACATCAGGCGGTCTCGTCGCTGGCCTGGGGTCTCTGGATATCGGGCTGCCGCCAGTCGCCAGATGGGCAAAAAAGGACATCCGTGAACAGATCGTGCCGCCGGTGCTGCGGGGCGAAAAAATTGCCGCCCTGGCAGTGACCGAACCCGGCGGAGGTTCCGATGTCGCCAACCTCAAAACCCGGGCCGTCCGCGATGGCGACCATTACTTTGTAAACGGCAGCAAAACCTTCATCACCAGCGGCATCCGCGCCGACCACTATACGGTTGCTGTACGCACCGGTGGAGAAGGCCACGGCGGTATCAGCCTGTTGTTGATCGACCGGGACATGCCCGGATTCTCCACCGGCAAGAAACTGCGAAAAATGGGCTGGTGGGCCAGCGATACCGCCGAGCTGTTTTTCGAGGACTGCCGCGTGCCGGCCGACCGCCTGATCGGCGCCGAAAACGCCGGCTTCATCGCCATCATGAGCAATTTCCTGTTCGAGCGTCTCAGCTTGGCCATCATGGCCTACATGACCGCCCAACTGGCCTACGAAGCGGCGCTGGAATACACCCAACAACGCACGGCGTTCGGCCGCAATATCACGGGCTTCCAGGTGACCCGCCACAAGCTTGTGGATATGGCGACCCAGATCGACGTAGCCCGGGAATACACCTACCGCTGCGCCGCCCTGATGCAGGCGGGCAAAAACCCCATCAAGGAAGTGGCGATGGCCAAGAACTTCTCGGTGGATGTCTGCGAAAAGGTCACCCGGGAAGCGGTGCAGCTGTTCGGTGGCATGGGGTATATGCGGGAAACCGTCGTCGAGCGCCTCTATCGGGATGCCAAGATTCTCTCCATCGGCGGCGGCACCACCGAGATCATGAAGGAACTCATTGCCAAGCAGATCAAGCTCTGAGCTGTGGGTTCCGCGTTCGCCCTCTTGTCCTGACCCAGCTTGCTGGGTTTTGGTGGCGGGGCATGTCAGTGGCTGTTCCAAAACACGCTACGAGCACCCGCAAGCGGGTCCAGCCAGCAATCACAGATTGCTGTCGTTCGGCTGTCGCATGAAGCTTCGCTTCATAAACGCTCGGCCTCACCCATGTGCGCTTGTTTCGGGCCATCCATGGCCCTCTACAGTTTTGGAACAGCCACTGACACGCCCCGTTCGAACACTTTGCAATCCTCGTGTTGAATATTGCGTTCTTTGTTTCGGGTTTACTTCAACGGTTTTCCTCAAAGGTTCGGGCGGGTATCTGGCGGGGCTTTCCGAAAACGTGGAGCGCCAGGGATGGCGCGACCGAGCCCTACAGGGACGTATTCACGGGCGTTTTTCGGAAAGCCCCGCCAGATAGCCGCGTGCACCCAACTCAACGACCAAGGTTTAGTTTCGAACTGCAGGATACTCCCGTATAATTGCGCCCACTTTTTAACCGCAGTTAAACGTACCTTTAACGTACCAGGAAGGATCGCACATGCAATTCGACAACATCCCCGCAGGCAAGAACCCGCCTGAAGACATCTACGTTGCTATCGAAATCCCGGCCAACAGCTCCCCGGTGAAGTACGAACTGGACAAAGACATGGGCGCCCTGCTGGTAGACCGCTTCATGGCGACCCCCATGTTCTACCCGGCCAACTACGGTTTCATCCCGCACACCCTGGCCGACGACGGTGACCCCCTGGACGTACTGGTTGTAACCCCCTACCCGATCCAGGCCGGTTCCGTGATTCGCTGCCGCCCCGTGGGTGTGCTGAACATGGAAGACGAAGCCGGTGGCGACGCCAAGCTGGTTGCAGTTCCCCATGACAAGCTGACCACCACTTACCATGACGTGAAGGAAATTGACGATCTGCCCGAGCTGCTGCGCGACCAGATCAAGCATTTCTTCGAGAACTACAAGACGCTCGAGCCCGGCAAGTGGGTAAAAGTGCAAGGCTGGGACAACGCCGACGCCGCCAGGAAAGCCATCGTGGATTCCGTTAACGCCTACAAAGGCTAAGCCGGACTCTTCTTGGTTTGATGGCATAAAAAAACCGGGCTTAGCGCCCGGTTTTTTTGTTTCTGGATCGAACTCTCCTGTCATCAGCCCCGGGACAGCAGGTCCCGCATGTCACTGATCGCCGAGTTGGCGCGGGAAAGGTAGGCGGCCATGGTCAGCGAGTGGTTGGCCAGTACGCCAAAGCCGCTGCCATTGAGAATCACCGGGCTCCACATTTCGCCCTGAGCGCCCTCAAGCTCGATGATCACCTGCCGTACGCTGGCCATGGCGTTCTTGTCCTGCAGCACTTTCCGGAAATCCACTTCAATTGCCCGGAAGATGTGCAGAAGCGCCCAGGAGCTGCCGCGGGCCTCATAGAAAACGTCATCAATTTTGGTCCAGGGTGTTTTCACATCTTCTCCGGTCGCCTCCTCGGCAAGAGGATCACCGGAGTCCATGGTAATCACCGAGTCTGATACCGAGGCCTTGCCAACGCTCTCACCAAGTGTACGGGACAGACTTCCCAGGCGAGTCTCCAGGTCCGCCAACCAGTTGCTCAGGTTATCCGCTCGGGCGAAAAACTGGGCGTCGGCCTGTTCCGGGCTCGACAGCCGGTCAAGGTAACGCTTCAGAGCGGTAATACCCCGACGGTACTCGGCCTCGGTAGACGGGATTGCCCAGCTCTCGCTGTCGAAATGGAACTGGGGCTCGGCGATCGTCAGATCCCGATCTTCCGCGGACTGACTTTGCGAGCGGCTGATGTCTTTGCGCATGGCGCGCGAAAGATCCCGAAGCTGAACCAGAACGCCGTACTCCCAGTTCGGCATGTTATCCAGCCAGAGTCCAGGCGGGAAAATGTCGTTGGAAATATAGCCACCAGGCTTGTCTAACAGGGTTTCTGCGATACGAATCATGGTGACCGTGGTGGCAAAGCCGGTAATGGGCTCCCTTTCCATCGTGTTGGCCACCGACCTCGTGTGCTCGCGCACCGAGAAGGTGTCCGGCTCGCTGCTCCAGATCATGCCGAGCACCAGCGCCACCAGCAGGTAGACCACAACCAACGCCAGAATCAGTTTGCCAATTACGCCGCTGCCGCCGGCATAATCCTGAACATCGTCTTTCTTGTCCTTGAAGTACTGTCTGATTTTGCCTGGCATATGACTTTTAATCCCCTGTCTGTTGATTGTCAGCGGCAAACGGCCTGCCCAGATGGTAACCCATGGCCCCGTCGATACCCAGTTTACAGAGTACCGAGTATTCCGCGGCAGTTTCCACTCCTGTGGCGAAGACTTTCACGCCACGACTGTGAGCGATGGCCACCACAGACTCAAGGTAGAAGCGGTTATCTTCATGGGTGTCGATATTGTGGATGAAGCTGTTGTCGATACGCAGGGCCTGAAACCTCAGATTTCTCAGGTAACTGAACGGTACGCCTCCCACCCCGAAGCGGTCGACCAGTACCGGAACACCGAGTCGCCCCAACGCCCGGACCAGTAGGCCCACCGCGGTCCGGTGGTGATGGATTGCCTGTTCTGAAATACCGATCCAGAGATTCCTTGCCGGCGAACCAGCCTGCCGCAGCTGGTCCAGCAAATCCGTGCGAAATGCCTCGCTGGCCACGGAGGCATTACCAAGCGAGACCGCCAGCGGCTGATCCGGGCTCTGTTTCAGGCAATCGAGCACCCGCTGGACCAGCAGACGATCAAGTTCCGAGATCAGCCCGAAACGCTCAGCCATTGGTACAAAAGTGCCTGCCTTCAAGGCCCCTTCGGCGGAATCGATCCGGGAAAACACCTGATGATAGACCGGCATGAGCCGGCCCTCGTTCACCATAGGCTGGAGCCACAGCGACAGGGCCTGCCGGCGGATCGCCTGACTGATAATCACCCGCCAGGTTTCGAGGTTGTGATGGCCGTCTTTCTCAGGGTCAGCCAGATGGCAGCCACTCTCGGCCCTGCTCTGGGCAGCGCGCAATGCTTCGTCCGCGGCCGCCATCAGATCCCGGGCACCACGCCCCTCAAGGGTTCTCGCCAGCCCGGCATGAACAGAGGTGTCCATCGGCGAAGCAAGATCTGCATAGACCCCATCGAGGTCCGTGACCAACTGACGACACCAGACACCGGCATCAGCCGGCATCGCACCGGGCAGAAAAATGGCAAATTCGGCGCCCGTTCGGCGCCCGGCAAACGACCCGGCATGCTGCATGACGAATTCGCCAATCCAGGTTGCTACCCTCAGCAGCAACCGGTCGGCCTCGCTCCGGCCATAGGCCTGGTTATATCCCGAAAAGTCGGCCAGTTGAATCAGCATGAGAATTCCGGGTGCCGCCTTTTCCTCGGACTCCACCTCCACCTTCAGGCGCTGGTCGAAGGCACTCCGGCTGGCCAGCCCGGTGACCGAATCCTCGTTGTTTACCCGGCGCAGGTGCTGAATGAGTTTCGCCTGGCCTTCGAAGAGCTGGCCGAGGTCATCCGCCATCCGGTTCATGGCGTCGGTCACCTGATTGATCTCGCGGGTCGACTTGATAGAGACCCGCCTCCTGAAATCCCGCTGCCCGAGGGCCTTTGCCTGATCCTCCAGTGCATGAAGCGGGCGCAGGGTACGACGAAGCAGAAGGAAAACCGCAAACAGTCCAATCCCCCCGATGACGGCAGTACTGGCAGTCAACCCGACGGTGATTCGCCAGAGGTCCTCATAGGCGCGACCGGGATGGCTGATTACCTGCACGGTTCCCAGACGGCTCCAGCCACGGACGACTTCTGCCTCGGCAACTGGCAGCGGAAGATCTGCGAGGTCGCGGAACCAGGCGGGGACAGCCACTTTATTGAGCGTCATGGCCCGACCGGCAACCTGCTCGCCCTGATGATTCAGATAGCTGACTGACAGGTAGCGGCCACTATCAAACACCGCATCAATGAGGGAGGCGGAGGCGACCGGATCGCGGCCGTCGATGGCATTGGACAGGGACAACCCGATGGCCGTGGCCCCGTCACGGGCATGACCTGCCAGCTGATCCGAGACATAGTCCCGGAAATAACCGTAGCTGGTGATAAACACCGCAACCAACAGGGTAACCAGCAGACTTCCGGTCAACACCAGAAGCAGGGTTCGCAATGTGACCGCACCCTGTTGCGTCTGCTTCAGGGGGATGTGCTTCCGTGCCATGGGGAGCTTCTCCGCATTGGCTGTGAGCCAGCCGGCCAGGTGTTTGTGACCTGCACCGCAGAGTTGACAAACATTTACATAGCGCAACCTACGCCGACAACATTAAACACTATAGACTCTGCAAAAGGACTAAGGTTGAAAAATCGTCCACACCGGGAAAGGACGACCAATAATGAAAAAGAGACAGGCCCGAGCAACATGAACGACGAAAGCCAGAAAGAAAAACTCAGGCAGCATTTCGCACGCCGTGTGACAACCCAGGCCCGGGTTGTTCTGGATACCTGGCAGAAAATTCACGAGGACCGGGACAAGGCTTCGGCCCACCGCAACGAGTTCGCCGCGGCTACGGACAAACTGGTGCGCTACGCCCAGCGGTTTGAAATGGACAGCCACGCCCGGGCCGGTCAGACCACGCTGGCGCTGATCAACCAGTGGGAACCCGGATCTGCCCTGAACGAGAGCCTCGAGCGACAACTGCAGGATGCCATCGAGACCTTGTCCCAGAGCACTCTGCGCAGGACCGACCTCAACAGTTCTGAAGCGCCCCACCAATTTCGTCGAACCCCGGTTTACATTGCCCTGGCCAACCAGGAAATGGCAGCCCGCCTGATCCGGCAGCTGGAATTCTTCGGCTTCCGGGCATCCGCTTTTGCCAATGCCGATGAACTGACCGAGGCCTGCGCACTGCACAAGCCGGAAACCATCCTGGTAGACGTCAATTTTGGCGGCTCGCCCAATGCCGGCATTACCACCATCGAACGCCTGCAGGAACGACACGATACGCCGATTCCGATTATTTTCATGAGTGACGAGGACGGTTCTATCGAGACCCGTCTGCAGGCTTCCCGCTGCGGCGGGGAAGAGTTCTTCTACCCTGCTGTCGATCCGGGGCAACTGATCGAAAAGATCGAGACCTACACCCACGGCAACACCGTGGAGCCCTACAAGGTCCTGGTTCTGGATGATTCCCGGGCCCAGGCGAAATATATGGAAACGGTTTTGAAGAAAGCGGGTATGACCGCCCACATCATCACCGACCCGATGCAGATCATCCACGCCCTGGAGGAGTTCTCGCCGGAGATCATCATCCTGGACATGTATATGCCGGGCTGTACGGGCATGGAAATCGCCCGGGTGATCCGCCAGCAGGACCGTTTTCACAGCGTGCCCATCATTTACCTCTCGGCCGAGGAAGACGTGACGAAACAGCTCCATGCCATGAGCCTGGGCGGCGACGACTTCCTGACCAAACCGATCGACCCGAAACACCTGATTGCCACGATCCACAATCGCGGGCGACGCGCCCGCTCGTTGCTGGCCCTGATGATTCGCGACAGCCTGACGGGCCTGTTCAACCACACCCACACCCTCCACCTGCTGGACCAGGAGATCGTGCGGGCGCGCCAGAAACAACAGCCGCTGTGCTTTGCGATGATCGACATCGACTATTTCAAGAAGGTGAACGATACCTTTGGCCACCCGATCGGCGACCGGGTACTGCGCAGCCTGTCGATGTTCCTCAAACAACGCCTGCGCAAGACCGACCACATCGGACGCTACGGTGGTGAGGAATTTGCCATCATCCTGCCCAACACCCGTCCGAGCGATGCCCGGAACGTTCTCAATGAAATCCGGGAGCGATTCTCCGAGTTGCAGCAACCGGCCGGCGACCGGGAATTCAATGTCACCTTCAGTTGTGGCATCGCAGCCTGGGACGACGACACTTCCCAGGCACTGTGCGAGCGGGCCGACCGTGCGCTGTACAGCTCCAAGGAGCTTGGCCGCAACTGCGTAACCCTGGCAGATTCCTGAATCCGGGCCGTGCCGCGGCCCGAATCCCTCCCCCCAGACTTTTCAGACAATTTTCGGTCGGGCATGGCTCAGTCACTGCCCGGCTGCTACCTTTTATGAAACCAACGTCGTATGGAAGTTCGTTCCGCCGTTCACGACAATGATTGTCATCAGCGGAAAGATCCCGTTTCGATTCATTTGCCGGCTTTTTACGACCAATGGACAACAGGAACGATTGTCAAAAAGTGTTGATCTGAACAAAACAAGCACGCACCATTGGGGGAACATGCCGTTAAAATCGGCGATCCTGTAAAAAGACATCAAGGCAGACAGAACCATGTCGACAATTCTCGTGCTCCACGGACCCAACCTCAACATGCTCGGTACCCGCGAGCCGGAGGTCTATGGTTACGAGACACTGGCAGACATCGACGACCGGTTGCGCTCACTGGCAGCAGAGCATGGGCATCATCTGCTGCACCTGCAATCAAATGCCGAATACGAACTGATTGAGCGGGTTCACGAGGCCCGGGCGGAAGGCGTGGACTTCATCATCATCAACCCCGCCGCCTTCACCCATACCAGCGTTGCCCTGCGCGACGCCATGCTGGCCTCGGGAATTCCATTTATAGAAGTGCATCTTTCGAACGTGCATGCCCGGGAACCGTTCCGGCATCACTCCTATTTCTCGGATATCGCCGAAGGCGTTATCTGTGGGCTGGGTAGCCAGGGGTACGACCTCGCACTCCAGGCAGCCCTGAAACGCATTCACCGATAGACCTGACAAAACGGGACTGGACTGACTATGGATATTCGTAAAATCAAGAAACTGATTGAGCTGCTCGAGGAATCTGACGTCGAGGAGCTGGAGATTCACGAGGCCGACGATTCGGTACGCATCTCCCGCCGGCGTGAACCGGCTGCCGGCACCCAGTACGTGAGCCACTACCCTGCGCCAGCGCCTGCCCAGCAGCCAGCTCCGGCGCCGGCAGCGTCCGCTCCGGCTTCGGAAGAGTCCTCTGCGCCAGCGGCCCCGGCCGGACACAGCGTGAAGTCTCCCATGGTAGGCACTTTCTATCGCTCACCCTCGCCCACCGCCAAGGCGTTTGTGGAAGTTGGCCAGACCGTCAATGTGGGTGATGTCATCTGCATCGTGGAAGCCATGAAGATGATGAACCAGATTGAGGCCGACAAGAGCGGCACCATCCAGGACATCCTGGTCGAGAATGGCCAGCCGGTTGAGTTTGACCAGCCCCTGGTCGTCATTTCCTGAACGCGGTGATAGCTACTCATGGCCATGTTAGAAAAAGTTCTGATCGCAAACCGGGGTGAAATTGCCCTCCGGATTCTGCGCGCCTGCAAGGAGCTGGGCATCAAGACAGTGGCAGTGCATTCCCAGGTCGATCGCGACCTGATGCACGTACGGCTTGCCGACGAGTCTGTCTGTATTGGCCCGAACAGCGCGACCGACAGCTACCTGAACATCCCTACCATCATCAGCGCCGCCGAGGTAACCGATTCCGTGGGTATTCACCCCGGCTACGGCTTCCTTGCCGAGAACGCCGATTTTGCCGAACAGGTGGAAAAGAGCGGGTTCCGCTTCATCGGCCCCAAGGCCGAGACTATCCGGCTGATGGGCAACAAGGTGTCCGCCATCAACGCCATGATCAAGGCCGGCGTTCCGACCGTGCCGGGCTCCGATGGCCCGCTGGACGACGATGAAGAGCGGACCCTGAGGATTGCCAAGGAAATTGGCTACCCCGTCATGATCAAGGCGGCTTCCGGTGGCGGCGGCCGCGGGATGCAGGTGGTCCATTCTGAAGCGGCCCTGCTCAAGGGTGTCCAGATCACCCAGAGCGAGGCCAAAAATGCCTTCGGCGACCCGACGGTTTACCTCGAGAAGTTCCTGGAAGCCCCGCGTCACGTGGAAGTGCAGGTACTTGCCGACATGCATGGCAACTGCATTCACCTGGGCGATCGCGACTGCTCCATGCAGCGCCGGAACCAGAAGGTAATAGAGGAAGCACCGGCTCCGAACATCAATCCGGAATCCCGGGAACGCACCCTGAAAGCCTGTACCGATGCCTGTAAGGAAATCGGTTATGTGGGCGCCGGTACGTTCGAGTTCCTGTATCAGGACGGCGAGTTCTATTTCATCGAAATGAACACCCGTGTCCAGGTAGAACATCCGGTCTCCGAGATGGTCACCGGTGTTGATATCGTCCGCGAACAGCTCCGCATTGCCAGCGGCCTTCCGCTGCAATACACCCAGGACGACATCCGGATTTCCGGCCACGCCATGGAGTGCCGGATCAACGCCGAGGATCCGAAAACCTTTATCCCCAGCCCCGGCAAGGTTAAACACTTCCATGCCCCGGGCGGTAATGGTGTGCGGGTGGATTCTCACCTGTACAGCGGTTACACGGTTCCCCCCTACTACGATTCCCTGGTGGCCAAACTGATCACCTGGGGCGACGACAGGGACATTGCCCGGCGCCGGATGAAGAACGCGCTGGACGAACTGGTGGTCGAGGGCATCAAGACCAATCAACCACTGCATCGGAAACTGGTACGCGATGGTGGCTTTAAACAGGTAGACTTCACCATCCACTACCTTGAGAAACTGATGCGGGATTAATCATGCCCTGGATACAACTCCAGATCCCGGCTGATCCGGACAACGCGGATCAGCTGGAGGATCTGCTCATGGAGATGGGCTCTGACGCCGTCTCCATGGAAGATGCCGCCGACCAGCCCCTCTATGAGCCGGACCCCGGCACCACCCCTTTATGGAGCCAGACAACGGTGACCGGGCTGTTCGATTCCGGCCGGGATATCGAGCAGCTCTGCGCCGATATCCGGGATGCCTGGCACCAGCAAACCCAGCAGGCCCTTCCGGAAATCGACGTCACTCTGGTTGAGGACAAGGATTGGGAACGGGCCTGGATGGACGATTTCCAGCCCCTGAAATTCGGCGAGCGGCTCTGGATCGTCCCGAGCTGGCATGACGCACCTGACCCGGATGCGGCGAATCTGATGCTGGACCCCGGTCTGGCCTTCGGTACCGGCACCCATCCAACCACGGCCCTCTGCCTCGAATGGCTTGATGGCCAGGATCCCCATGGCAAGCAGGTGATCGATTACGGCTGTGGCTCCGGCATTCTCGGCCTTGCGGCCCTGCTCCTTGGCGCAGACCATGTGATTGGTGTCGATACCGACCCGCAGGCCCTCGAAGCCAGCCGGGAAAACGCCCGCCGCAACGGTGTCGAAGACAGCAAGCTGGACCTGTTCCTGCCAGACAACGAGCCCGAGACCAAAGCCGACATCATGCTTGCCAACATCCTGGCCCAGCCCCTGATCGGCCTTGCTCCCCATCTTGCCTCGCGGACCAGGCCCGGCGGCGATCTGGTGCTGTCCGGCATCCTGTCTAACCAGGCCCGGGAAGTAATGGCCGCCTATGAGCCATGGTTCGTCATGGACGAGCCCGAGCAGCGGGAAGAGTGGATACGCCTCACAGGACGGCGCCACGACAGATGACGAAACCGGTCTTAACGACTAAACTCCGAAACTCGTAGCCTAGTCGCTTTCAGGAAGAAGCATGACCCAGAGCAGCCTGCAGACACAGTGCCCGAATTGCCAGACCCGCTTCCGGGTAACCGAAGAACAGCTTGGCATTGCCAAGGGCAAAGTGCGCTGCGGGAACTGCATGAAGGTGTTCAATGCCATTGAGCACCAGGTTATCCCAGGCGGTGGCGAGAAACCACGAACCCCCGCCACCCCGGCACAACCCGCAGGTGCATCATCGCCTGCCGGCTCTACCTCCGGCTCCGGCGTCAGCGAGGAGGATTTTGTCTTCGCCGATAACCCGGAAGAAGATGCGGCGGAAGGGCCTTACGCCGGCACCAAGCTGACCTTCTCCGATGACGAGTTAAGCGATAGTTTCCGCAGCTTTGATGAGCGCGACGAAACAGATTACAAAGACGCTGACACCGACGGCCCCGATGAGCAAGTCGATGAGAGCTGGGCCGAAGCCATTCTTCAGGATGACGAGCCAGCATCCCGAAAACCTTCTGCCCCCCAGCGCCCCGAGCCTGCCCCCGAACCGGAACCTGAAGACACCTCTCCCGAACCGGAGCCGAGGCCAGCACCTCGCCCTGAGCTGAGCCTGGAGGAAGAACCGGTGTTTGAGCAGACCGGAACACCCTCCTCCGCGGCGACCGGGCCGGCCAAAGATTCTGATCCGTTCGATGACTTTGTGGACGAATCCGGTTTCGATTTTGATGAGCCGGAGCGACCGGCCGACGCGTTCCATGCCGACCCGCCCTTCCGGGATCTACGCCGGGAGCCGGTTGCTGTCGATTCCGGTGGAAGTGGCGTCCGCACGATCGTGTGGAGCGTGATTGTACTGGGTCTGATCGGTGTTCTGATCGCCCAGGTAACCTGGTTCCAGTTCGATCGACTGTCGGCCATCCCCGAGCTGCGCCCCTTCTATGAGAAAGGCTGTGAACTGGCCGGCTGCGAACTCAAACCGCTGATCAATGTGGAAGCCATCCAGAGCCGGAAACTGGTGGTGCGAACCGATCCGGATAATCGCTCGCAACTGGTGGTCGATGCCGTGATCATTAACCGGGCCGACTTCGAGCAACCCTTTCCCGCCATTGCCCTCACCTTTTCCAACCTGAATGGCGATGTGGTGGCACAGAGTCTGTTCACGCCTGAGGAGTACCTGGCCGGCGAAGGTCGGGAGCTGGACGCCATGCCCACGGATACTCCCGTTCGCATTGCCATCAACATTCGGGATCCGGGCCGTGACGCGGTGAATTACAACATCCTCTTCCGCCCCCACGCACCCTGATGCCGTAAGCAAGTATTCACTCGACAGCCATTCCCGACGGTCATCGTACAGAACAAAAGTCAACCAGAAAGGGCGAAAAATAATCAGTTTTTTCACCGCCCAGCCCCTTCAATCATTGTCCACCCGGCGGTATCATTACCGCCCTTCGGATGCTGGATCGGTTACTTATTGAACAACCGCTCAGCCCGACCTTTGCTTAACCCGCTGTGACACGGACTCAGATCATGCTGCCAACGGCAAAAATCGGGCCGTACACTTTGCCCAACCCCTTGATTGTTGCGCCCATGGCTGGCGTGACAGACCGCCCTTTCCGTCTTTTGTGCCGGAGGTTGGGCGCGGGTCTGGCGGTGTCGGAGATGGTCATAGCGGACAGCAAACTCTGGCATACGCGCAAATCACAGACCCGCCTGAACCATGAAGGCGAGCCTGAGCCCCGCTCGGTGCAGATTGCCGGCGGCGATCCGCAAATGCTGGCCGATGCCGCCCGTCAGAATGCGGAATTCGGCGCCCAGATCATCGACATTAATATGGGCTGCCCGGCCAAGAAGGTCTGTAACAAGGCCGCCGGTTCCGCCCTGATGAAAGATGAAGCCCTGGTTCGCGACATTCTGGAGTCGGTGGTTCAGGCGGTTGATGTCCCAGTCACCCTCAAGATGCGAACCGGATGGGACCGGGAAAACCGCAATGCACTGGTTATTGCCCGAATGGCGGAGGATGCCGGCATTCAGGCAGTGGCCATTCACGGTCGGACCCGTGCGGACAAATACGAGGGCAATGCCGAGTACGACACCATCGCCGATGTGAAATCCCGCATCAGCATTCCGGTGTTTGCCAACGGGGATGTTACATCGCCTGAGAAAGCCCGGGACGTCCTTCGCCATACCGGCGCCGACGGCCTGCTGATTGGCCGCGCTGCCCAGGGCAGCCCCTGGATTTTCCGGGAAATCCGGCATTTCCTGGAAACCGGTAGCCACATGGCCGCACCGGAGCTTGATGAGGTCGAGGAAATTCTGACCGAGCATCTCCAGGCGTTGCATGCTTTCTATGGTGAGACCATGGGCGTGCGTATTGCCAGAAAACACGTGGGCTGGTACCTGCAGTCCCACGATCCGGGTAAACAGTTCCGCAAACGCTTCAACGCGATCGACGATGCGCTGGAGCAGAGAGACACGATTCAACGGTATTTTGCAGGCTTACGAAATGGAGAGGTATTCGCAGCATGAGCGCTGAGACTTTGGCAAACGACAACCTGAGCACCCCGGCCAACGATGATATCCATCAGTTGCAGACGGTGAACAGCAGCGGCAACACCGTCACCCTGCGCGACAGCGTTGAGGTCGCCCTGAAAAACTACTTCGCCCAACTGGACGGCGCTCCGGTGACCGAGGTCTACCAGCTGGTGCTTTCCGAAGTGGAAGCCCCGCTGCTTGAACAGGTGATGAAATACACCCGCAACAACCAGACCAAGGCCTCCACCATGCTGGGCCTGAACCGCGGGACCCTGCGCAAAAAGCTGAAGCAGTACGGTCTGCTATAATCCAGACACCCTGATTTGAAGAGGGCCTCCCGGACACCATTCGCGAGGCCCTTATTCGTTCATCTCCAGCGAAGAAAGTGACCCATGGCAAACCAGGCTAACACCTCCGTCCGTCGCGCTTTGATCAGCGTGAGTGATAAAACCGGCATCGTCGATTTCGGCCGTGCCCTGACCGAACGCGGCGTTGAGCTGCTCTCCACCGGTGGCACTTACCGGCTCCTGAAAGAAAACAGCATCCCGGTAACCGAAGTCTCCGACTACACCGGCTTTCCCGAGATGATGGATGGCCGTGTAAAAACCCTGCACCCGAAGATTCATGGCGGGATTCTCGGGCGCCGGGGCACTGACGATGCGGTGATGTCCGAGCATGGCATTAGCCCTATCGATATGGTTGTGGTCAATCTCTACCCCTTCGAGGAGACCGTTGCAAAGCCGGACTGTGATCTGGCGACCGCTATCGAGAACATTGATATCGGCGGTCCGACCATGGTTCGCGCTGCTGCCAAGAACCACAACGACGTCGCCATCGTGGTCAACGCCAGTGATTACAGCCGGGTCCTCAAGGAACTGGAGGCCAACGATGGCCAACTGACCTACAGCACCCGGTTCGATCTGGCCGTAAAAGCGTTTGAGCACACTGCTGGCTACGATGGCGCCATCGCCAACTATCTGGGCGGCCGCACGCCGGATAACGACAACGCTGATTTCCCCCGCACCTTCAACGCCCAGTACGTGAAGGTCCAGGACATGCGTTATGGCGAAAACCCGCATCAGCGCGCCGCATTCTACGCCGAGCGCAACCCCAAGGAAGCCTGCGTGGCCACGGCCAAACAGCTTCAGGGCAAGGAGCTCAGCTACAACAACGTGGCCGATACCGATGCCGCCCTGGAATGCGTGAAGCCTTTCGCGGATCCGGCCTGCGTGATCGTCAAACATGCCAATCCCTGTGGTGTGGCGATCGGCGCCGATATCCGTCAGGCCTACGACCTGGCGTTCGCCACGGACCCCACATCGGCTTTTGGTGGCATCATCGCCTTCAACCGTGAGCTGGATGCGGAAACTGCCAAAGCCATCATTGATCGCCAGTTTGTGGAAGTGATCATCGCGCCGACCGTTGCTCCGGAAGCAGTGGAACTGGTAGCCGCAAAGAAGAACGTGCGTCTGCTTGCGTGCGGCGAGTTTGACGGCGACCGTGCCCGTTCCATGGATTACAAGCGTGTAACCGGTGGTCTGCTCGTTCAGGACCGGGACCTGGGCATGGTGGCCATGGAGGACGTCAAGGTGGTCACTGAGCGCCAGCCCTCCGAGCAGGAACTCAACGACCTGTTGTTTGCCTGGGAAGTGGCTAAATACGTCAAATCCAACGCCATTGTCTATGCCAAGGCGGGTCGCACCATCGGCGTCGGCGCTGGCCAGATGAGCCGTGTTTACAGCGCGAAGATTGCCGGTATCAAGGCCGCCGACGAGGGCCTGGAAGTGAAAGGGTCGGTCATGGCGTCCGATGCCTTCTTCCCGTTCCGCGACGGCATTGACGCTGCTGCGGCGGCTGGTATCACCGCTGTCATCCAGCCTGGTGGCTCCATGCGCGATCAGGAAGTGATTGATGCGGCCAACGAACACGGCATCGCGATGGTCTTCACCGGCATGCGCCACTTCCGGCACTGAGGGGTTATCACCATGAATATTCTCGTTATTGGCTCCGGCGGCCGCGAACACGCCCTGGCCTGGAAAGCCGCGCAATCCCCCAAGGCAGACCGTGTTTTCGTGGCGCCCGGCAACGCCGGCACGGCACGGGAAACCGGCCTGGAAAATGTCGACATCGACGTGATGGACCTGGACGGTCTCGCCAACTTCGCCGCCACCAATCATGTCGGGCTTACCATCGTCGGCCCGGAGGCGCCGTTGGTTGCAGGCATCGTCGACAAATTTGAGCAGCGTGGCCTGAGGGTTTTCGGCCCGAGTGCCGGCGCTGCCCAGCTTGAGGGCTCCAAGGCTTTCACCAAGGATTTTCTGGCGCGCCACAAAATCCCGACAGCCGGCTACGGCAACTTCACTGATGTGGACGAAGCCCTGGCCTATGTTCGCCAGCAGGGCGCTCCAATCGTCGTCAAAGCCGATGGCCTGGCTGCCGGCAAAGGCGTGATCGTTGCGATGACCCTGGAAGAAGCCGAAGATGCCATCCGCGACATGCTGGCCGGGAACGCGTTTGGTGATGCCGGTAGCCGTGTCGTCATCGAAGAGTTTCTGGAAGGCGAAGAAGCCAGCTTTATCGTGATGGTGGATGGCGAGCACGTTCTGGCCATGGCCACCTCCCAGGATCACAAACGCGTGGGCGACGGCGACACCGGTCTCAATACCGGTGGCATGGGCGCCTACTCGCCGGCCCCGGTGGTGACCGCGGATGTTCATCAGCGCATCATGGATGAAGTGATCTATCCGACCGTGCGCGGCATGGCGGCCGAGGGCCATCCCTATAAGGGGTTCCTCTACGCCGGCCTGATGATTGACAACAGCGGCACCCCCAAGGTGATCGAGTTCAACTGCCGTTTTGGCGACCCGGAAACCCAGCCGATCATGCTGCGGATGAAGTCGGACCTTGTGGAACTCTGCGACGCGGCCATCGACGGCAAGCTCGACCAGTGCGATTCCGAATGGGATGACCGCGCCTCCGTCGGTATCGTGCTGGCAGCCGGGGGTTACCCGGGCAGCTATAACAAGGGCGACGCCATTTCCGGCCTGCCGGACACCGAGACCGAAGGCGAGAAAGTGTTTCACGCCGGCACCCGTCTCAACGGAGACCAGGTGGTTACCAACGGCGGTCGGGTGCTCTGCGCCACGGCTCTGGGCAATACCGTCACCGAAGCACAGAAGCGTGCGTATGAGCTGGCCTCCCGGATCCGGTGGGATGGCGTGTTTTATCGCAAGGACATCGGCCACCGCGCCATCGGCCGCGAGACCCACTGAGCCTGGCCGACCGATCCGATCCTATTCTCAATCCCCGGCCGACCGGGGATTTCTTCGCCTGACCTGACACCTGCCTGCGTCATAAGCACTGACTATTGACTTTATAGTTACGGAACCGTAAAGTTTCGCCCGAACGTAATAGTAATGATTGTCACTTACATTT
Organism: Marinobacter sp. L-80; assembly: GCF_056859395.1. Taxonomy (NCBI): domain Bacteria; kingdom Pseudomonadati; phylum Pseudomonadota; class Gammaproteobacteria; order Pseudomonadales; family Marinobacteraceae; genus Marinobacter; species Marinobacter sp. L-80. The sequence goes on along the minus strand of NZ_JBSXOI010000070.1, from coordinate 407,965 downwards.
CGAAAAACAAATGGTAATGGAGATTAACCACATGTTTAAACCTTCCCGCTTATCACTGGCCGTGGCTGTCAGCCTTGCCCCGGGCGCCAGTTGGGCAGTCGGCGATGATCAGCCCCAGATGCTTGAACCCATGGAAATCATTGGCGATGCGTCCGCAGCCCAGACCTTGCCAGGGTCAGGCTACGTCGTTGGTGAGGCGCAGTTGAAAACCGAGGTTGAGACCGACATCAACCAGGTGCTGAAAACCGTCCCGGGCGTCTATGTGCGGGAAGAAGAAGGCCTGGGCCTGCGCCCCAATATCGGCATCCGCGGCGCCACGGCCGAGCGCAGCAGTAATATTACCCTGATGGAAGATGGCATTCTGATCGCACCGGCGCCCTACTCCAATCCGGCCGCCTATTATTTTCCGACACTGAAGCGCATGTCCTCGCTGGAAGTACTCAAGGGTGCCCCGCTGCTGCGCTATGGCCCGCAAACCACCGGTGGTGTCATCAACCTGATTTCCACACCCATTCCCGATCAGCGGCAGGGCTATGTTGAGACAGTCACCAACGACCGCGGCTCCACCGACGTTCATGTAACCTATGGTGACACGGCCGGCGACTGGGGCTACCTGCTTGAGACCGTCCAGCGCTCCGCGAAAGGCTTCAAGGAGATTGACCGCAGTAACCGCGATACCGGCTTTGATATCGAAGACTATGTCGGCAAGCTGCGCTGGCAGGGAGAGCGCCAGAGCGTGACAGCCAAGCTGCAATACTCCGAGGAAACCTCCAACTCCAGTTACCTCGGCCTGACCGATGCGGACTTCAGCCAGGATCCGAACCGGCGTTACGGGTTGTCCAGCATCGACCAGATGAACAATACCCACTCCGGTATCAGCCTGACCCATCAGTTCGACTGGAGTAATACCGTAAGCAGCACGGCCACCCTCTATCGCAACGACTTCAAGCGGAACTGGTTCAAGCTCAGCGGCGGCGGAAGCATCATCGACTCGGCAAACGGCGGCGACGCCAATGCCCAGGGTATTCTGGACGGCACAGTTGACGCCAGCGGCCTGGATTACAAAAACAACGCCAGGGACTACCTGTCCGAGGGCGTGCAGGTAAACTTTGATGTCGACATGGGCAGCCACCAGTTTGATTTCGGCGCCCGCTACCACGAAGATGAAATGGATCGTTTCCAGCCGGTCGATGTTTATGACCAGGTCAACGGCTCTCTGGTGTTCCAGAACACTGTCGCCCCCACGGGCAGCAATAATCGCTTTGAGACCGGCGAAGCCCTGAGCTTCTGGGCGCTCGACACCTGGCAGGCGACGGACAAGCTCAGCGTTAACCTCGCCCTGCGCTACGAGGATGTACAGACCAGCCGCACCCAATACGCGGATCCCGGCCGCACAACCGTCGACAGCACCCGCGCCAATGACAGTGCTGAACTCCTGCCCGGCGCTTCCTTTACCTATGACCTGTCCCAAAGCTGGCAGGTTCTGGGTGGCGTGCACCGGGGTTTCTCCCCTCTCGGAGGTGGTGCCAAGGCAAACGAAGATCCGGAAACCAGCAAGAACTGGGAGGCCGGCCTCCGGTACTTTGGCAATGCGTTCTTCGCGGAAATGATCGGCTTCTACAGCGACTTCTCCAACAAGGCCGAAAACTGTTCCGTGGGCTCGCCGTGCAGCAATGGCGCCACCTCTGGCAGTTTTGTAACCGGCGAGGCTGAAATTTCCGGTGTTGAGTTCCAGCTCCAGACCGGCACCCGGGCAGGCGAGTTCTACCTTCCGGTCAGCCTTACCTACACCTTTACCCAGGCGGAAATCAGCAAGGACAATGCCGCTTCGGGCCTGAAAAAAGGCGAGCAGCTCAAGGACGTACCTGAAAACCAGATGAGCTTCCGGACAGGCATGGAACACCCGAGTGGCTGGGACAACTACCTTGTGGCCACCTACGTCGATGAGATGTGTGTCAGCGCGGGATGCAACAACACCGCCACGAAACTGGACGAGACCGAGTCCCTGTTCCTGGTCGATTTCATCAGCCGCTACGCACTGACCGCCAGTGCCGATGTCTTCCTGAAAGTGGACAACCTGTTCGATGAACAGCAAATTGTCTCACGTTTGCCCGATGGCGCCATGGCGAACCTGCCGCGCACCGCTTCACTGGGGTTAAGCGTTAATTTCTGACGAATGACCGGGTTGGCCTGGTTTCCGGGCGAACCCGCTGTGAATGGCCCACTGATGAGACCCGGCCCGTTGGCCGGGTCTTTTTTTATGCCGGGCAGGGGAAGCAATTCCCATTCTCCGGCCCGAGAGTAAGGTAGACTGCGGACACAAAGTTCCGACCACATCGCCCAAAGGAGTCCCTTCGATGCGCCGCCCGTCACCGGTATACCTGCTGATCATACTGGCCGCTTCCCTGCTGTTCAGTGCCTGCTCTCGTCAGGACATCTACCAGACCGCGATTGATTTTGAACGATCATCGGCGGGTCTGGAGGCGGCGAGCGTGGCAGTGGGCAACCTTGACATCGCCTATCTCAGGAACCAGGAAATGAGCGCAGGCGACACCATCGTCATGATCCATGGCTTCGGGGCCAACAAGGACAACTGGACCCGTCTGGCCGGCCACCTGACCGACGACTTCAATGTCTATGCGATCGATCTGCCGGGGCATGGTGACAGCAGCAAGCCCCTCGACATCGGCTACCGCCTGGAAGATCAGGCAGGCTACGTCGCAAAGATTCTGGAGGCACTGTCGGTCGAGGATGCCCACATCATGGGAAATTCCATGGGAGGTGCGATTACCGCACTCTATGCAGCCAACTATCCCGGCAAAGTGAAATCAGCGGTGCTGTTCGACCCCGCGGGCATTCTCGAGTATGAAAGCGAACTGGTGGATCTTGTGATGGAGGGGGACAACCCCCTGATCCCCAAAAAGCCCGGTGACTTCGAGCGGCTCATGGAGTTCGCTCTCGAGAAAGAGCCCTTTGTGCCCTGGCCGATCATGGGCGTGATGGAAGAGCGGGCCATCGCCAATCGAGACATCAACGAGGTCATTTTTGCGGCGATTCGTGATGCCGGTTTCGAGTCGGACTTCCGCAATGCCATCACCAGGATTCAGGCCCCGGTCCTGATCATCTGGGGCAAGGAAGACCGGGTGATCAACTACCGAAACGGCGAGGTGTTCGCAGCAGCAATCCCGAATGCCAGGCTGGAACTGATGGACGGTATCGGCCACGCACCGATGGTGGAGGCCCCGGCGGAATCCGCAGAACTGTTCCGGACCTTTATCGGGCAGCCGGTCGAGTGAGGCTCATTTGAGCAATAGTTTCCGCATTCCACCTTCAGCGACTACAAGGGCACCGCAAAACAGGGTAGCCTAACAACCATTGTGCTTTTGACGTCCGAACTGATATCCCATGCCTGAAGCGATCTGGATTACCTTTGCCTTCGGCCTTGGCCTGCTGGTCAAGCTTGTTGGCCTCCCCCCTCTTGTTGGCTACCTGGCTGCCGGCTTTGTGCTCAGTGGCATCGCCGAAGCCACCGGTGTGGTGATCGAGGAGACCGACGTTCTCCAGCACATTGCGCATCTTGGCGTACTCCTGTTGCTGTTTACCGTGGGGCTGAAGCTGAAGCTCCGATCCATCGTCAGTCCGGAAGTGATTGGCGGCAGCCTTCTGCACTTTGGCATCACCTGCGCGGTATTTACCCCCGGTGTCTACCTGTTGATGGACCTCGATTGGTCGACCGCGCTGATGCTGGCCATCGCCTTGTCATTCTCGAGCACGGTGCTGGCCGCCAAGGTTCTTGAATCCAAACGGGAACTGCGGGCGTTCCATGGCCGGGTCGCCATCGGCATCCTGATCATGCAGGATCTGATCGCCCTGGTTGTCATGAGCCTGGCCGCTGGTAAAACGCCCTCCGAATGGGCCCTGATTGTATTCGGACTTCCCCTGCTTCGCCCTCTGCTGTTCCGGTTGCTCGATGCCAGCGGCCACGACGAACTGCTGGTGCTCCTGGGACTGCTTCTGGCACTCGTTGTCGGCGGGCTTGGCTTTGAGGCCGTCGGCCTCAGCTCGGAGCTCGGCGCGCTGGTTTTCGGTGCCATGCTGGCCAATCACCCCCGGTCGCAGGAACTCTCCAAGTCGCTCTGGAGCGTCAAGGAAGTGTTCCTGGTGGGTTTCTTCCTACAGATTGGCATTGGCGGTCTGCCCGACGGGGATGCGCTCATTTTCGCAATCATTGCGGGGCTGGTGCTGCCACTGAAAGGCATCCTGTTCTTCTTCCTGCTGCTGGCCTTCCGTTTACGGGCCCGCAGCGGCTTCCTGAGCGCCCTGGCACTGACCAACTACAGCGAATTCGGCCTGATTGTGGCAAGCGTTGCCTTGCCGGAGTGGTTGGTCCCTCTGGCAATTTCGGTGTCGCTGTCGTTCCTGGTTTCTGCCCCGATCAACCGGTTTGCGCACGGCCTTTATGAACGTTACTCCCAGGATCTCAGCCGCTTTGAAGGCAGCAAACATCATCCCGATGAACAACCGATTTCCCTCGGGGATACCCGCGTCCTGATCATGGGCATGGGGCGGACAGGGACCGCAGCCTACGACTGGCTCTGCGAGGATCAGCCCAAACTGATGGGGCTGGATTCCGACCCTGCAAAAGCCAGTCAACACCAGAAAGAAGGCCGCAACGTGGTTTTTGCTGATGCCGAGGATGCGTCCTTCTGGAACGGGTTGCACATGCCTGCAGTGCAGTCGGTGATCCTGGCAATGGGTGACATAGAAGGCAAACTGATCGCCGCCCGAATGCTGCGCAAACTGGGTTTCAAGGGTTTTATCGTGGCCCACACCATGTATGAAGATGAGGCAAAACAGATCCGGGAAGCCGGGGCCGATGAAGCCTACCTGACCATGAGTGAAACCGGCGTGGCCCTTGCCAGTCATCTGATCGATAAAAAGCCCGCCAAACCATCCCTGGTTGTCGGCAAACCTGATTAACTGTATCGGCGATTACAGTCGACGTTCAGGGCTTTTCGAGCGCGCAGGTTCGAAAACCAGTGTATACGTCGTTCCGAAGCGGAAGATAGGCCTGCCGATAGGTACCCCGGATAAGGCAGGATGACGTTGCACAACTGCCCCCCTTGGTGACTTTGTGATCACCGAACTGCAGGGTGGACATGAAAGGGTACATATCCACTTTGAAACCGTCGTAGGGCAGGAACTGATCGCCGGTCCACTCCCAGACCGTGCCAGTCATCTGCCGGCAGCCGAACGGACTGTCACCCGCAGGAAAGTCGAACACCGGGCTCTGCGCCATGGCGCGCCCGTTGAGATCCGCCAGCTGTTCGGTCGGCGCCGAGTTGCCCCAGGGAAAGCGCCGGAAGGGCTCGCCCGGGCGATTGCCCAGAGCCGCGACTTCCCACTCGTATTCCGTCGGCAGCCGACGCCCCGCCCAACGGCACCAGGCCTCCGCCTCCCAGAATGTCACGTGAGTGACCGGTGCATCCGGATTGAGCGGCTGCCAGCGATCGAACACCCGCTCCTGCCACTGCTCATCATGCCAGCGCCAGTAAAGCGGGTGGCGGGGCGTCCGTATAAAAGGCTCGTCACTGCCGTGAACCAGGGCAACATCGGTTTCGGTCTGAAGCCATTTCCGCCCGCCAAAAGACCAGAGCTCTGGCCGCCGGTAGCCACCGTCTTCCACAAACTGCATAAACTCCCGGTTGCTGACCAGGCATTTTGAAATCGCGAACGATTCCAGCTTCACGGTAAACCATGGCTTTTCATTGTCGAAGGCAAAATCGTCACTGGCGTACTGCCCGGACTCACCCGGCATCCCGATCAGCCACTCTCCTGCCGGAACACAGGCGTCTCCCTGATGCGAGTCACCTGGCGCCGGTCGGTAAAAATCAGTACCCGGCGGAGCCGGGTAGCCGACGGTCTGACGGCACCAGATCATAGACTCGATGTGCATGTTCTGGTGGTAGATTGCGTAGCGGTAGAGGTAACGGGCCTGGTCGGTTAACGGTTGCTTCTCGATCCGCTCGGCCACTCGATCATAGATGAGATTGAAGTAGTCGAGGGTTTTCTGCCGCCCCGGAAACAACTCGCGGTTCCATCGATCCCGGTGTTCGATGTGGAACGAATCCCACAGGTCGTCCATGGCAGGATCATGGCTCGGTGTGCCATCCAGCAGGTTGAAGACGAAGACTTCGTAAAAGAAGGCCGCATGCCCCATTTCCCAGAGCGGTGGATTGACGCCCGGATGGTAGGGAACGTCCAGCGCGGTCTCGGGAAGAGAACACACGAGGGTCTCGGTTCGCTTCCTTGTCCATTCAAGCTGCTCCAGCAATTCCGACTTTGCCAGATCGATTTGCTCAATCACTGCCATCGTGCCAGTCACCCATCAAAACAGATGAGTAACAGCATAACAGAGAGTACAGACACCGGTTAAACGGCGTCACGCCCAGACCGCCAGAATGACTGGCACAGCTACCACGGTTACGAGGAGAGACAGCGGCAGCCCCAGCCGCCAGTAGTCCCCAAAGCGATAACCTCCGGGCTCCATAACCAGAGCATTGGATTGATGCCCTACCGGGGTCAGAAAGGCGCAGGAGGCGCCAACCGCCACCGCCATCAACATGGCATCGGCGGCAATGCCAAGCTGCCCGGAAAGACTCAAGGCAATCGGCGCAACCAGGATGGCCGCTGCCGCGTTGTTCACAACGTTCGACAGCAGCATTGTGCCCGTAAGGATAATCGTAACAACCACCCAGGCATCGCCTCCGGAGCCCAGCATCAGCATCCAGGACGCGATCAATTCTGCCCCACCGGTAGTCTCGAGGGCCTGCCCCACAGGAATCATGGCGGCCAGCAGAACGATAACGGGCCAGTCAATCGCCCGGTAGGCTTCCTGGTTGCTGAGAACCTTGCTGAGAACCATGACCACGGCGCAGGCGACCAGCGCGACCGGGGGAGATAACCAGCCAACCACAATCAACGCAATGGCGGCGATAAAAAGGCCGCCAGCCAGAAGGGAGTTGCGCTCCCTGCCAAACCGGAGACCCCGCTCGGCCAGGGGCAGGCAGCCGAGCCCCTGAAGCGTGACACTCAAGGTTTCCTCCTCGCCCTGGACCAGAAGGATGTCGCCAGCCTGAAAACGAATATCACCCAGACGTCGCTGCAACCGCTGACCCTGACGCGCAATCGCAACGATGTTGAGACCGTTCTGCTCGCGAAGATTGAGCCTGTTGGCGGTTTTTCCGATCAGCCCCGATTCCGGCGTGATGACCGCTTCGATCAAACGCACGTCGCCCTCAGACAGGGACTTTTCGCCCGGCTTTCCCGACTCTGGTTCTTCCTGATCGGACGCTTCTGAAGAGGCTTCCTCCACTCTCGCCAACTCGAGCCCGGTGCTGTCCAGAAAGTCCTGCAAGGCATCGGTATCCGCTTCCACCAGGAGCAGATCATCGCCGCGCAGGACGGAGAACGTAGAGGGAGCCAGCGACCGCTTGTCATCCCGGATAAGCGCCAGAACCACGACGTCCTTCTCGGCATCGGCGCGCGTCAGAAGCCCATGAAGGGTTGCCCCAACGTGGGAGGAATCCTCCGGCACCCGAAGCTCGGTAACATAGTCGCCCACACTGAACAGCTTGCCACCGTCGTCGGGCTTACCCCGCCGCGGCGTCAGCCGCCACCCGACCAGCGTGATAAAGCCAATGCCTGCCAACGTAATGGCAAGGCCCACCGGTGCGAAGTCAAACATGCCGAACGAACCAGCTTCCCGATAACTGGCAATGATGATGTTCGGAGGCGTGCCAATCAGTGTCATGGTTCCCCCGAGCAGGGAACCAAATGCCAGGGGCATCAGCAGCAGCGAGGGCGACCGCCCGGCTTCCCTGGACATCCAGACCGCCACCGGCATCAACAGTGCGAGTGCACCAACGTTGTTGATAAACCCCGAGCAAAGGGCCACCACTGAAGTCAGCATCAGCACCTGCAGCGTCGGCCTGTGCCCGACCTTTCCAAGCAGCCTGGCCAGGCGGTCAACCACACCGCCATTGACCAGTCCCTGACTGATCACCAGAACCGCCGCCACAGTCACAACCGCCGGGTGGCCAAAGCCATCGAATAGCTGATCCGCCGGCACGATCCCGGCGACGGCAACGGCGAGAAGCGCCAGCAGGGCGACCAGATCGAACCGGATTCGGTTCCAGACGAACAGCACCAGGGCGATACCCAGTATCGAAAAAACAATGGCCTGATCCGTGTTCAACACCTTCCCTCCGGTTGGCACCGAGCTTGTTTCTCTTCAGGTTACAGTATCGAACACATCACGAGCGATACACCAAATATCCTCGCCTCAACGAAAAAACCCCGCCGAGGCGGGGTTTTTGTGGCTTCCGGATTACTCCGGAAGAGACAACTGAACTGTTCTATTAACCGAACTGGTTCATGGTGTTGTCTTTACCACCGGCCTTCAGGGCCGCTTCACCAGCGAAGAATTCCTTGTGGTCGTCACCGATGTTGGAACCAGCCATGTCCTGGTGCTTAACGGTAGCGATACCCTGACGGATTTCCTTGCGCTGTACACCAGCCACGTAGGCCAGCATGCCTTCGTCACCGAAGTAACCCTTGGCCAGGTTGTCGGTAGACAGGGCCGCGGTGTGGTAAGTCGGCAGCGTGATCAGGTGGTGGAAGATACCCGCTTCGCGTGAACCGTCACGCTGGAAGTTACGGCACCACTCGTCGGCCAGCTGACCCAGCTCGGTGTTGTCGTACTCTTCGCTCATCAGCTTGTCGCGGTCGTAGGCAGAAACGTCCTTGCCTTCTTCCTTCCATGCGTCGAATACCTGCTGACGGAAGTTCAGGGTCCAGTTGAAGGACGGGCTGTTGTTGTAGACCAGCTTGGCGTCGGGCACCACTTCCTTGATGCGGTTAACCATGGCAGCGATCTGACCAACGTGCGGCTTCTCGGTTTCGATCCACAGCAGGTCGGCACCATTCTGCAGGCTGGTGATGCAGTCCAGCACAACACGGTCTTCGCCAGTGCCCGGCTTGAACTGGAACAGGCCAGAAGCCAGACGCTTCGGACGAACCAGCTGGCCCTTCTGCTTGATGACAACGTCGCCGTTGTTGATGTCTTCAGCCTTCTCGATCACTTCACCGTCGATGAAGCTGTTGTACTGGTCACCCAGATCGCCCGGCTCTTCGGTTACGGCGATCTTCTGGGTCAGGCCAGCGCCCAGGGAGTCGGTACGGGCAACGATAACACCGTCGTCCACACCCAGCTCCAGGAACGCCAGACGAACGGCGTTAATCTTGGACAGGAAGTCGGCGTGGGGAACAGTTACCTTGCCGTCCTGGTGACCACACTGCTTCTCGTCAGACACCTGGTTCTCGATCTGGATGCAGCAGGCACCGGCTTCGATCATCTGCTTGGCCAGCAGGTAGGTCGCTTCGGCGTTACCGAAACCGGCGTCGATGTCGGCAATGATCGGCACAACATGAGTTTCGTGGTTATCGATCTGCCTGATCAGCTCGTCAGCCTTGGCGTTGTCGCCGGCGTTCTCGGCTTCTTCCAGGGCACGGAACAGGTGGTTCAGTTCCCAGGCATCTGCCTGACGCAGGAAGGTGTACAGCTCTTCGATCAGGCCGGATACGGCAGTCTTCTCGTGCATGGACTGGTCAGGCAGCGGACCGAACTCGGAACGCAGGGCAGCAACCATCCAGCCAGACAGGTACAGGTAGCGACGCTTGGTGGTGCCGAAGTGCTTCTTGATGGACAGCATCTTCTGCTGACCGATAAAGCCGTGCCAGCAGCCCAGGGACTGGGTGTACTGGGCGGTGTCCTGATCGTAGTTCGCCATGTCTTCGCGCATGATCCTGGCGGTGTACTTCGCGATATCCAGACCAGTCTTGAACTTGTTCTGGGCGCGCATGCGAGCGGCGTGCTTCGGGTTGATAGCATTCCAGGTCGGGTGCTGCTTCAACAGGGAAGCAATCTGGTCAACGTCTTGTGCGTAGGGCATTGTCTCAATCCTTTCTACGTTGGTTTTCTAAGTCGATGCGGAGAAGCGTACAGCAACTTCCGAAGCCAACAACCTGCTCACTTTTTGAGCGAAGCGCTGACATTGATGGTTACTTTAGTGGTTTCAAATTTATAATTGAAATTTATATAATCTATTTTCGGCATTTTTTTGGTGAATGAAGAACAGGATCGGCTTTTGAGATGGATCAACGCTGAAACAGTAGCTATTGTTATTGTGAACAATGATCATTTCCCATCAGAACCCATCAGGCGTGAACAGTGTTCTATATGCGAGCTTTCAGTCATTCCCTTCTGCACGCCCTGAAGAACCTGTTTCCAATCATCGCTGTCGTGGCCTTCTTTCAGCTCGTCATTCTCCAGCAAGTGCCGGAGAACACATTGGCGATGGCCATTGGCTTACTGATCGTGGCCGTGGGGGTTGCCCTGTTCCTCCAGGGCCTTGAATTAAGCATTTTTCCGGTCGGCAAGAGTCTCTCCAATCAGTTTGCCCGACGGGGTTCAGTGCCCATTCTGCTTTCGTTCGGCTTTGCCATGGGTTTCTCGGCGGTGGTGGCAGAACCCGCGCTGATTGCCGTAGCCCAGCAGGCCGAGGAAATCAGCGAAGGCAGGATCAAAGCCCTGACGCTCAGGATACTGGTAGCCGTCTCTGTCGGGCTGGTGGTTGCCCTGGGCGTGTTCCGGACCATCTTCGGTTACCCGCTGCACTGGTTCATGATCATCGGCTATATCGTGGTTGTCATCATCACTGGGTTTGCGCCGCCGGAGATTGTCGGACTCGCCTACGATTCCGGCGGTGTGACCACCAATATCGTCACCGTTCCCCTGATTGCAGCCCTGGGCATTGGTCTTGCTGCCTCCATCCGCGGGCGTAATCCGCTAATGGACGGGTTCGGACTGGTCGCGCTTGCAGTCATGGTGCCCATGATCACCGTTCAGCTGTACGGGATTGTTGTCTATTCCGGGGAAACCGCGGATCCGTCCGTTTTGCCGGCTCTGGTTGCCAATGCAAATGTGGAGGACGCCCCGCTTGTGCTCGCGATGTTGCTGGACCTGGCTGAAATGGTCCGTGATGTGCTCCCGATCATTATCACCATCCTGTTCTTCCAGTACCTGGTCCTGCGCCGGGGGCTGACCAATCCCCGCAGGATTCTGTCCGGATTTGCACTGGTTGTCCTGGGGCTCTATGCCTTCGTTGTCGGCCTGAAACTGGGCCTGTTTCCCATTGGCACCAGCATGGCCGAGCAGTTGATGAGCATGGAGGGTTTCGCCTTCGTCTACCTCTTTGCGTTCATGATCGGTTTTGCCACCACCATGGCCGAACCTGCGCTGATCGCTATCGGGCACCAGGCAGAACAGGCGGCGGCCGGAACCATCAATGGCAACGCCATCAGGATCATCGTGGCGGTCGGGGTGGCCGTGGGCATAACCCTCGGAGTACACCGGATTATCAGTGGCGATTCGATACACCAGTACATCATCGGCGGCTATATTCTGGTCATCTTTCTGACCGCGCTGGCACCCAGGTACATCATTCCCCTGGCCTACGATCTCGGTGGCGTCACCACCTCCGAGGTCACCGTGCCCCTGGTGACCGCACTGGGCATTGGCCTGGCTAGCAACATAGAGGGCCGTAACGTACTGATCGACGGTTTTGGCCTGATTGCCTTCGCGTCGATCTTTCCGATTGTCACGGTGATGGGCTATGCCATCATTGTTGAAATGCTTGCTAAGCAGAGGAAAACAGAGCCATGAAATTTTCCGTACTGGTTGCCATTGTTCCCGAGGATCGGGAGCAGGACTGTGTGGATGCGGCAAGAGACCTGGGCGCCGGGGGCATAACGGTGCTGTCGGGCCGGGGCATCAGTAACGCCGCCCGGAAGACCTTCTTCGGGCTGACCTACGACGGCAGCCAGAGCGTTTTGCTGATGGTACTGGAGAAGGGCCTTTCACTTGATATTCTGAAAGCCATCCAGAAAATTCTCATGCCCGACCACACCGATTCACAGGGACTTGTGTTCACCCTGCCCCTGGAACACCTGGGAGGGATCGATATGTCACAGGTCGAGAAATTCGAACAACACCTGAAATGTTCACTGTATCCGGAGAACAACGATGAAACTGGTTAAAGATGTGATGGTCCGGGACATTATCACCATTACTCCGTTTGCCACCATCCGTGAGGCGCTCTCTCTGATGAAGAGGCACTCGGTGAAATCACTGGTGGTGGAGAAACAGAGCGAGCACGATGCCTGGGGTCTGATCACCTATACCAACGTGCTGAAAACGGTTATTGCCGAAGACGGCGACATCGACCTTCTGAACGTTTACGACGCCTGCGCCAAGCCTGTCATCAGCGTTGGCGAGAATCTGAACGTCCGACACGCTGCCAGCCTGATGAGCAAATACCGGGTAAAGCGCCTTCTGGTGCTGGCCGACAATGATCTCAAAGGCTTTGTGGTCATGGACGACATCATGGCGGCCCTGCTCGACAGCATCGACTGACCGGCATTCAGGTCATGCAAAGCACCACCAACCGGTCACCCGGCTGTAACTCAAGGTAGTCCTTGCGGGGCGGGTTCAGCTGCAGGTGGCGCCCGCTTTCATTGGCACGGTGCCGAAATATCCCGAGTGCCAGTTCACCTTCGGCCGCCACCGTTTTTTCCAGCACCTGAAACGTCGCACTGGCGGGCAAAGGGTAATCCGCCGGATCCCGGAACTGGATCTCGGCACCGCCAACGGTGAACAGTTCATCCAGCACGATGCGAAGCTCGCGCCGCAACGCCACCTGCGCCAGAACATGACTGAGAATCATGGGGCTGATCATCATCTCGCTCTGATGCCCATCCAGCAGGTGCCGGTTGTCGGGGTCGCTCAACTCCATGATCAGTTGAGGCCTCCGGGCAAAATCGGCCAGGATGTCCTCAAGCTGCAGGTACCCCACCATCGCCCGGGCATCGGCCTCTTCACCAGAAGCCAGCCGGTCACTGCTCAGCAGGATCACGGTATCGTAGCCCGCCGGCCCTATCCGGCGGAGCTCCCCCTCCACCATGTAGTCCGCCTCGATATGCCGACAGGTCAGGCGGCCCGAATTGTCGACATAGCGTGCAATGGCCTGTTCCCGTTCGGCTTTGGGAACCACGGAGACCAGATCCACCTCAAAATGACGGTGGCCATAGCTGAGGAACTCCGCGATCAGGCTGGGCACGCGTCGGTTCCAGCCTAAGACCAGAACCCGGTGATTCATCTGGTCCACGGGCCGCTCAACCCGCACCGCCTGCCCTCTCACCAAGGCAGGCAAGGGCGCCTTTTTGGGATTCGGCTCGGTCTCGGAGTAATCCCGGGCCATGATGACCACCCGATCAGCCGATGCAATGGGTGAGTCTGAGGACGCCAGCAACTGGACGTCCCATCCTGAACCGCTGGGTTTCAACAGCCCCAGCACGATGACTTCGGGCCGGGCGGCCGCCAGCTCGCCCAGCGTCATGCCTGCCAGCGACTCGCCTCCGCGGATATAGATCTCGTTACCCTCACCGGCTGTCAGCAGCTCGTTGAACACTTCAGACAGGCCAGGATGAAGGATGTTCTGCACCATCAGGCGACTGATGGTGGCATCGCCTGCCACGACCTCCACGGCCCCGGGGTAGGCCCGCTCTATCACCGGGAGTTTGCGGACGTCCTGGATCTCGGCCACCACAAACGGCAACGAGGACTGAAAATGCCTTGCCTGCGCGGCTATGGACAGCAGCGCCTTGACCGTCTCCACGTCCGATGTGACCAGGCTGCCAGCTTCGTGGGCCGCGCTGGGCACGATAACCGCCGCTGCATCCAGGCAAGCCACCCGGTGCAGGGCATCCGGCTGGATTGCGGATCCCGATCGCAGGATGATCTGGCGGGCCCGGCGCCCGATACCAGGCTCGGTGCGCAACTCATGAACCTGGGCTGCAGACGCCTCCTCAGACAACACCACGAGGTTGAGCTTCTGGGCATCGTGCTTTTCCAGAAAACGGCGCACCCGGCCACTGGAGCCCAACAGCTCGGAGAGCAACGGGAGGGTCTGGCTGGTCCAGCCCAGCACCACCACATGATTCTTCAGCGTAACCGGCGTAAGGCCTCTCTCAAGATCCGCCATTTTAGCGATCAACCACCGTGTCAGGATCGCCACCAGAGTGCCCATGAAAACCACATAGCCGCTGATAGTCAGCAGGGTCGAGACAAAGCGCTGCCAGGTGCCAACGTCGTCACCCAGGTAACCTGGATCGGTCAACCGAAGAAACGCCCACCAGATTGCCGAGCCCGGATCCTCGAAGTCGCCGCCCTGGGGAACCACAAGCAGGCCACCGATTAACGAGATCAGGCCAATGAAAACACCGACCACGAGAAGCTGAAATCCCGCGCCTTTGACGAGCTGGCGTTCCAGTATGAATTTGACTCGGTCGATCAGCCGGAAAGGCAGCATGGCAGTCCTCTTGAAGAGAGTATTTTCGTCGCGTCAGGGTAGACCATCCGGAACCGGATGAAATCAGGTTTTTATCCGGAAACCCGATCAGTTTCAGACGCAGGGCAACTGATCAGACGCAAAGCTTCATCCAGGGAGGAAGTATAGCGGCTAACGCCAGCGATCGGCGCAACGCCGGCACGAGCGAGGGTGCGCAAAGGCTGAAACTGAAGGTCGGCAATCACAATCTGGGAACCGTCCCGTTCACAGGTGGCAATAAGCTTGTTCAGGGCGGACAGCCCGCCGGCATCGAGAATCGTCACGCCGTCCATGTACAGAATGAATCCGCGGGCGTTCCGGGCGAGCACTGCCAGTTCCCCGAAAATCCGGTCCGCAGCGGCAAAAAACAGGGGGCCGTTTATCTTGAACACCTGCCAGCCATCGGGCAGCCGGGATTCTGCAATCCGTTTGCTCTGGGTGATATCTGTAACCCGGGTCATCTGGGCCATTTCCCGCATGAACAGGACCGCCGCCAACAGGACGCCGGTGGTGATGGCAATGACCATGTCGAGCAATACCGTCAGTGAAAAGCAGGTGAGAAAAACCAGGATGTCGCTGCGCGGCGCGGTTTTCAGAAGATGCAGGGACTTGGGGGCCTCACTCATATTCCAGGCCACCATCACCAGCAGGGCGGCCATGGCCGGCATGGGAAGATACGCCAGCAGGCCCGCCAGCGAAACCAGCGCCAGCAGAACGACCAGCGAATGCACCATTGCGGAGACCGGCGACTCGGCGCCGGCCCGGTAGTTGGCCGCCGAGCGGGCGATGGCGGCCGTGGCGGTAATGCCGCCGAAAAACGGCGTGATGATGTTGCCAAGGCCCTGCCCCATGAGCTCGCTGTTGGCGCTGTGGCGTTTGCCAGTCATGCCATCAAGCACCACGGCGCACAGGAGAGACTCGATGGCCCCAAGCATGGCAATGGCAAAAGCTGCCGGCAGCAGATCCCGGACCAGCGACCATGACAGCCCGACGGGCTCGCCCGATGCCCCTGCCTGCTGCCACGGCCAGGCGAATTCCGGCAAGAACGGCGGAATACCCGCTCCCTCGGTGCCGTCCGGCAGGAGATAACTGAACCTTGAACCAATGGTATCGATAGCAGCACCCTGGGCATTCAACCAGAGCGCAAGCAGGCTTCCGATCACCACCGCTGGCAGATGCGGGGGCACCGGGGTTTTCAGGCGTGGCCAGAGCAACATGCAGGCAAGGGTGACACCGGCCACCAGGGTACTCATACCATCAAATTCCGGCAGCGCACCGGTCAGCAGGGCCAGCTTGTCCCAATAATGCTCGGGCATATCGCCAACCTGAAGGCCCAGAAAATCCCGGATCTGCAGGGTGGCAATCACCACGGCGATCCCCCCGGTAAACCCGAGGGTTACCGATTCTGGAATGTATTCGATAAAACGACCCAGTCGCATCAGAGCCATCAGAATCAGCAAAACGCCCGACATCAAGGTGGCCAAAAGCAGACCGCCCAGCCCATAGCTCTGGGCGATGGGGTACAGAATGACAACGAAAGCAGCGGTGGGGCCGGAGATGCTGAACCGGCTGCCACCGGTCAATGCGATCACAAACCCGGCAATAATGGCGGTGTAGAGGCCGTACTGGGGTGCAACACCACTGGCGATCGCCAATGCCATGGCCAGGGGTATGGCAATAATGCCCACCGTCAAACCCGCCATCACATCGCGCAGGAAACGGCGGCCCCGGTAGGGCTCATCAATACACGCTTCCCGGAATGCGTGGGCCATCCGGAGAGAAAAAAGGTGGGCTCGATGCGGCATGGGTGACTCGTTAATTGCAACTTTTAACGACTAATTATATGCTCATTATATCTACATTCAATGTTAATACGGTTAACATCATCGAAAGCCACCCGAGGTAAAGAAAAACCCAATGGAAAACCGCACTGCCCGCCTGACGTTGCTGATCGATCCCGAGAAAAAGGCCGCCTTTGAAGAACTGTGCAAGCAGGAAGATGTGACGCCATCCCAGAAAGTGCGCCAGTTCATTCGGGAATACGTGGAAGAAAGACTGGGATCGGACTGGCGCGAAGATCGTAAAAAGAAATCCTGACGGGGTTCATTACGTAAAGACTATGATGAAACCTATCGCGCCAATCCTGCTGTTTGCCACTTTGTCTGTTATGAACGGATGCACTGCCATGCCTTCATTGAAAGCCCCCGACACGCTGAATTCGGCACCGCAAACCCAGTACGATGCCCTGCTCGTAAACCCGGCAAACAAGACCGCGCTGACTCCGGAAGAACTGGCGCAGCAACTAGCCGACGTCGATGTTGTGGTTGTCGGGGAATACCACGGGCACCATGGCTCACACCTTCTGCAATCCCGGCTTCAGAGCGCCCTGTTTCGGCTGCGGCCGGAGCAGATTCTCAGCATGGAGCAGTTCAACCTGGATCGTCAGGACGAACTGAACCGTTATCTGCGGGGAGAGACGGGCGAAACCGAAATGATCGAAGACGCCGAAGCCTGGGACAATTACCGTGCCTCCTATCGTCCATTGGTGGAGTTTGCACGCCGGCACGACCTTCCGGTGATCGCGTCCAATGCGCCGGCCGACGTGGTCCGCTGCGTTGGCCGCAAGGGCCCGGGCTATCTCGACCGTATTTCAGACACCTTGAGACAGAAATTACCCGCCAAACCCTTCATGGACACCCCGGAATACCGGGAAAAGTTCATGGCGGCCATCGGTGCAAGCCACCAGGCAGACGACACCATGAGCGAGCGGATGGACAACACCTACAAGGCCCAGTTGCTCAGGGACAACGCCATGGCAACACGTATTCTTCAGGCGCGGACAGAGCACCCGGAGCACCAGGTACTGCACGTGACTGGCACCTTTCACAGTGAAAATGGCCTGGGCACCGTGGCGCTTCTGAAACAGCGCGCGCCTGAAATCTCGGTCGCCATCGTAAGCCCGGCTTTCTGGCCTTGGGACGTCAACGAAGCGCCCCTGGAGAATAATCGCGCCAAGGGTGATTTCATCTACTTTATCCAGCCTCTGCCCGACGAATTCCGGGACGCCCAGCGGGAACGTGAGGCGATGACAGCCCGCTTTCGCCGCTCGACCGACAAAAGCTGTGACTGAAACGGCCGGCTACCGGCCTGACAGGCCCGATTCCAACTCAAGTGCCTGTTCAAACACCTTCCGGTCCTCGTCGCTGAACAGCACAAACCGGACAAGGCGAACAGAGTTGAGCTCCGCCAGCGTGTCAGACACCGCCTTCATGGCCACTGCCGCCGCATCCTGCAGTGGATAGCCGAAAACCCCGGTGGAGATGGCAGGAAAAGCGATGGACGTCAGCTTATGCCGATCTGCCAGCAACAGGGCATTTCTGAAACACTCAGCCAGCAAACGGTCGGATGGCTCGTCGACCCCGTAAACCGGCCCCAGACAGTGGATTACGTGTTGGTTTGGCAGCTCGTGAGCCGAGCTGATGACTGCCTGCCCCGGCCTGATCGGCGCCAGAGCCCGGCACTCCTCTGCCAGCCCCGGTCCGGCGGCGCTGTGTATGGCGCCTGCCACGCCACTCCCTGGCAAAAGTTCGGCGTTGGCGGCATTGACGATCACATCCATATCCTGCTGTTCAGCAATGTTTCCTCTGATGCACTCAACTTTCACAACCGTCATGTTTCCTTCCTTTTCGCTTGGGGCGTGAAACGCTAATCTTGACCATGACCTCAGGATAGCAGCCAGACACCGGACGCTTTCCGGAACATTCCGGTGACGTAATACAGGGACACCCCATGAAACTTTTTGCCTCAGTGATTCTCGGCGTCAGTGCCATCATTTCTGCCGCCCTGATTGGCAATGGCCTGACCGATCTGCGCACAGGCGACCGCTACGTGACCGTTAAAGGTGTGGCTGAACGGGAAGTGAATGCCGATCTGGCCCTGTGGCCGATCCGCTTTCTCGCCACCGGTGCGTCCCTGAGTGAAGCCCAGGAAAGGGCCAGAAGCAGCCGGGACGCGATCATGGCGTTCCTCAAACTGCAGGCCATTGACCAGAATGCGGTCGAACTCCAGCGCCTGGATGTCACCGATACCCGGGCCAACCCTTACCAGGCCAACAACGGAGAGCAGAAGTTCATCATCAGCCAGACGCTGATGGTACGCAGTACTGACATCGACCGAATCCGGCAGGCAGCCCAGGGTGTCAGTGAACTGGTGGACTCCGGAGTGGTGCTGTCTTCGGACTACGGCCCGTCCGGCCCGACGTACGTATTTAACGGGCTCAACGACATCAAGCCGGAGATGATTGCCGAGGCCACGGCATCGGCCCGGGAAGCTGCCGACCAGTTCGCCCAGGATGCAAAAGCGGAACTCGGGGGGCTGCGACGTGCCAATCAGGGCGTTTTCCAGATTCTGGCCCGGGATCAGGCGCCGGGCATCATGGAACAGCAACAGCCGGTAAAAACCGTCCGGGTAGTCTCAACCGTCGAATATTACCTTCGCTAGCCCAACCGCCTACTGCGTGGCCACCATCTCATCGGTCACCTGATATTCACCCGCCAGCCAGCGCAGAATCTCGTTGGCTGCAGGGTGGTCAAAGGCATCGTAGGTATGCTGAAGGCTCTGGCGCTTTTCATCACTGATCCGGCCCAGGCCAGCGTCTTGCAGCACCAGTAAATCCGCATGCAGCTGCGCTGCCAACTCCCTGCCCAGCACCTCGCGGGCGACATGGCGGAATGCCTGGCCGTATTGATAGGAGGGTCCCAGGCGGTAGGACTCCGCCAGCGTGATAGCCGGGATGGCCGTCAGCGTTGGCTGCAGGGCCGGATTGATACCATGGCCGGCAAGGTGCGCCGCGTTGGCCGCCGGTCGCCCGGTGAAGGCTCGCAGGTGCAGATGTTGCGACATCCGGTCGCCGTCGTTGACCGGGTAGTTGTCCCAGAGCACCGGCTTGCGGCCAAGCAGGTCTCCGACACGTTTCAGATGGCCGGGTGACACTTCCCGGGAACACACTTCCTCTCCGGTCCAGAACACGTTCACCGAGTGGTCCAGCTTGCGCCCGAGCGTCTCCAGATAATCCGCCGGACGCTCCCCGAACACGCGGTCGAGAACCGGATCATCGGAATAATAGCTGGGACAGACACTCAGCTGTTTGATTGAAGTACGGTCACGGACCCAGTGCACAATGTCCGTCTGGGTACCGGCAAGGTCCGGAGTGTCTGACCGCATGTCATCGAACAGAATCGCCAGCTCATCTATCCCGATGCGCTCCAGCAGGGCGAGTTTTTCTGCCAGCGACGCCCTGGCTTCGTCGTCAAACCGGTTGAACACCTCGAACGGACTCAGGCCGACACCAAAACGAACGCCTTCGTTACGGCAAAAGCGCGAGAAATCGGCCAGCTCCGCGGCCATCGCCGGCGGGTGCGGCTGCTGCCACTTCCGACGCAGAAAAACATCCGCCTTCGGGGCATAGAGATAAAATCCGTAACCATGGGGCGCCAGGGTGCGAACCAGTTGCCGCCGCTCCTGCCAGGTCCACATGGGGCCGTAAAATCCTTCAATGATGCCGAGTGTCGTTGCCATGGCCGATTTCCGCTCCGCTGGTTCCCGGGCCCGGTTCAGGTACCCTGTAATCTCCAAGTTTGACTAGACTTACCGGTAAAGCCAACTACAACCGAACTGCCCGACAAGGAGCAACTCAATGGAAATAAAAACGTTCGAGGATCTCATCGAATGGACGAGGCAACTGCACGCGCATCTTGCAAGGTGCCTGAAAGAGTCCGCCAAGCTCAACAACGACGAGCGAGCCAGCGCCCTCCTCGACTACCTGTCCAGCCACGAAACCATTCTCGAGAAAGCCGTACGGGAATTCGAGAAACAGGCTGATCCGAAGGCTCTCAATACCCGCATGTACGACTACCTGAACCACAAACCAATTAGGGCCAGTGCTGACTCCTACACGCACTACGCGTCAATGAGCTTTCAGGATATTGCCAGGGAAATCTTCCAGTTCCACGACCAGGTGATGGATCTCTACGATTCCCTGATTGGCAAGGCAGAGATTCCCGAGGCCAAGGCCTTGCTTGAGGATCTGCTTTCCCTCGAAGAGCACGAGGCCATGCGACTGTCGAGCCAGATCAGCCGCATGGACGACATCTGATCCGCCGTACGACCAAGGTCGTACACCAAGCGGTTTTTGATTTCGTTTGTTAACGATAATTGCTAACGTGAACTAGCATTAAGAGTGATTTTCCCCAAAAGGGGAGACGCTCGACCCACAAAAAAGATAAGAGGATAGAAGAGCAATGAAGATCCGTTCTGTTCTTTCCGCGGCTGTGCTGGCTGTGGCAACAACCTTTGCCTCCTCGCAGGCGCTCGCCCAAGATACCTTCACACTCCGCCTTGCAGAAACCTGGGGGCCAAACTTCCCGATTTTCGGTGACACCACCAAGCGTTTTGCCGAAACCGTCGAGAAAATGTCTGACGGACGCCTGAAAGTCCGCATCGATTCCGCCAACAAGCACAAAGCCCCGCTGGGCGTGTTTGATATGGTCAAGGCTGGTCAGTACGACATGGGCCATTCCGCATCCTACTACTGGAAAGGCAAGGTTCCAGAGACCCTGTTCTTCACCAGTATGCCGTTTGGCATGAACGCCATGGAACAGTACGCCTGGTTCTACCACGGCGGTGGCATGGAGCTGATGCAGGAAGTCTACGAGCCGCACAACATGCTGTCGTTCCCGGGCGGTAACACCGGCGTTCAGATGGGCGGCTGGTTTCGCAAGGAAATTAACTCGCTGGAAGACCTTCAGGGTCTGAAAATGCGCATCCCTGGCTTCGCTGGTGAAGTGTTCGCAGAAGTTGGCGTTAACCCGACCAACATCGCCCCGGGCGAGCTTTACACTGCTCTGGAACGCAACACCATCGATGCTGTTGAGTGGGTAGGTCCTGCCCTGGACTTGCGTCTCGGCTTCCAGCAGATCGCCGACTACTACTATACCGGCTGGCACGAGCCTGCGACCGAACTCCAGTTCCTTGTGAACAAGCGGGTTTGGGACAAGCTGCCAGCGGACCTGCAGGAGATCATGCGTGTTGCCATGCGCACTGCGTCCTACGACATGCTGGTTCACTCCCAGCACGCCAACGCAGAAGCTTGGGCTAATATTCGCGAAGAGTACCCGAATGTCCAGATCAAGCGTTTCCCAGACGAAATCTTTGACGCCATGTACGAAGCCAACAACAAGCTGCTGAAAGAAGCAGCTGCTGAAAGCGATATGGCTGCCAAGATTATCGACTCCCAGCAGAACTATCTTGAGCAGAGCCGCGCTTACACCAACATTTCTGAGCGCGCCTACCTCAACACTATGGCTGAAGTCGAGTAAGATATAGGCTTTAACGGAGCCGGGATCGCTCTCTGAGTGATCCCGGTTTTGTCGTTTATAGCAACGGATAAAAGCGCCAGTCCGTCTGGCGGGGGATCATCAATGCGGTGGATTATCAAACTGGACGACGGGCTTGCCCGGCTGTCCATCTTCTGTGGCTGGGTTGCCTGTGTCGCGATGATACTGATGGCAGCCAACGTCTTTTACGACGTAGTGGCCCGATACGCTTTTAACAACGTTTCAATCGGCATGCAGGAAATGGAGTGGCACCTCTATTCTGTGGTGTTCCTGCTGGGTATTCCCTACGCATTGCGCACGGATGGTCATGTTCGGGTCGACGTTTTCTATACCAAATGGAGCAACAAGGCCAAGGCCTGGGTCAACCTTGTTGGCGCCTTCATTTTCGTCATTCCCTTCGCTTACCTGATCGGCATTTACGGCTACGATTTCGCCCTCGACTCTTACAGCATGGGTGAAGGTAGCGGTGATCCGGGCGGGCTGCCGCACCGCTGGATTATCAAATCCGTCATCCCTGTCAGTGCCGTCTTCATCGGTATTGCCGGCCTCAATATGGCGACTTACGCCGTACGAGTGATGGCGGGGGACAAGGAGTATGAAGGTGAACACAGCGGAGGAGGCCTCGCATGATCGGTATGATTATGTTCGGTGTGGCCCTGCTGATGCTGATGCTGGGCTTCCCGGTTGCATTCACCTTCGGTGGCGTTGCGCTGTTTTTCGGAATTTTCGCCGAGGGCATGGATCTCTTTGCCTTCATGCCCTATCGCATCATGAGCGTGATGCAGAACACCGTTCTGATGGCAGTACCGCTGTTTATCTTCATGGGCGTGGTGCTCCAACGCACCAGGCTGGCGGAACAACTTCTGACCTCCATGGGCCGTCTGTTCGGTGGCCTGCCCGGTGGCCTGGCTATCTCGACGATTCTGGTCGGTGCACTGCTGGCCGCCTCTACCGGTGTTGTAGGCGCCAGCGTGGTTGCCATGGGTCTGATCTCGCTGCCGGTCATGCTGGCGCATAAATACGACAAGAGACTGGCCACCGGTACCATCTGTGCGTCCGGCACCCTCGGTCAGATCGTGCCGCCATCCATCATCCTTATTATTCTGGGCGATGTCCTTGGCCTTCCGGTTGGGGATCTGTTCAAGGCCGCGGTCTGGCCCGGCGTTGTGTTGGTGGGGCTTTACATCATCTACATCCTGGTGCTGACCAGACTGAAACCTGAAACCGCGCCGGCCATGCCGGATGAGCCAGGCGTGTCCCGTAAAAAGGAAGTCTTCAATGCGCTGTTGGCGATCATCCCGCCGCTGGCACTGATTGTGGTGGTTCTGGGCTCGATCTTCACCGGCATTGCCACGCCAACCGAGTCATCCGCTCTTGGCGGGGTTGGCGCCGTGGTTCTGGCCATCATCTACCGCCAGTTTTCCTTCAAGATGGTATGGGATGCATCCAAGGATACTGTGAAGGTGACCGCCATGGTCTTCGCGATCCTGATCGGTGCAACAGCCTTCTCCATGGTGTTCAGCTACACCGGCGGCGACTATCTGCTGGAAGAGTGGCTGCTCCAGCTGCCCGGCGAAAAGTGGGGCTTCATCATTCTGGCCATGGTGGTCATTCTGGTACTGGGTTTCTTCATCGACTTCGTTGAAATCTCTTTCATCATCGTGCCGATCCTTGCCCCGGTGGCGGAAGCTATGGGCATCAACATGCTCTGGTTCGCCATCCTGATTGCCATGAACCTGCAAACGAGCTTCCTGACGCCACCGTTCGGGTTCTCGTTGTTCTACCTCAAAGGCGTCGCACCGCCGGGAGTGCGAACGACCGATATTTATAAAGGCGTACTGCCCTTCATCCTGATACAGATGTTCGTGTTGGCGCTGATTGTGATTTTCCCTGAGTGGTTTGGTATGAGCTCCTCATACTGACCCGAATAATGCCGGGCCCCTGGGCCCGGCATTTTTTTATCCGCCTATTTTCGCTCTTCGCTATCCTTCCAATAGTTTTCCTCTATTTTCAGCCAACCTGACAAAATCTCACTGTTTTCTATACTGAACGGACAACCGGCGATTCTCAGACTGGTATTCGGGAACCCTGGCGCGCGCGCATCGACAAAAACATTGATGTTGAGGTTATCAAGGGAGAGCGGAGTCCATGAACCAGAGCACTGCCCAGAAAACCCGTGACAACGGGCAAGAATCCAAAAGCCATGTTCTGACCCTGCCACTGGAAAATACCCACGTGGACCGGTCACCGCACACTTACGAGCGCTGGCTGATCGCCAAGCTCATGCGGATGGCGGGATCACCGCCGCTGCGCTTCCGGCTCTGGAACGGCGATGTGATCGAACCGGAGGGTCAACACGCGCAGTTCACCCTGCATCTGACCGACCCCAAAGCCCTTTACGCGCTGGTAACCAATCCCAACCTGGCGTTCGGAGACCTCTACAGCGCCGGTCGCCTGGAGGTGGAAGGTGACCTGCCGGACCTGATGGAAACCCTCTACCGGTCCGTTCACCAGGCGCGTCAGAAGTGGCCGAAATGGCTGGAGGCCCTGTGGCGCAACCACAACCCCCGATCCACCGGCATCCCGGAAGCCAAGGAAAACATTCACCATCACTATGATCTGGGCAACGAGTTCTATCAGCTCTGGCTGGACAGCGCCGAAATGCAGTACACCTGCGCCTACTACGAGACGCCGGATCTGAGCCTTGAACAGGCCCAGCTAGCCAAACTCGAGCACGTTTGCCGCAAACTCCGGTTAAAGCCCGGCATGACGGTGGTCGAGGCCGGCTGCGGCTGGGGTGGCCTGGCCCGCTACATGGCCCGCAATTACGGCGTGAAGGTCCACTCCTACAACATCTCCAGGGAACAACTCGCATTTGCCCGAGAAGAAGCTCGCAAGCAGGAACTCGATCATCTGGTGGAGTATATCGAGGACGATTACCGGAACATCAGGGGGCAATACGACGCCTTCGTATCCATCGGCATGCTCGAACATGTGGGCAAGGAGAATTACGAGGCCCTGTCCGAGTTGATCAAACGCAGCCTCAAGCCTGACGGCATTGCCCTGCTGCATAGCATTGGCCGCAACCGCCCGATGCTGATGAACGCATGGATCGAGAAACGCATCTTCCCGGGTGCCTATCCGCCGAGCATCGGCGAATTCATGCAAATCTGTGAGCACGGCGATTTTTCAGTCCTGGACGTCGAGAACCTGCGCCTGCATTACGCCCAGACCCTGAGTCACTGGATGGAGCGCTTCAACCAGAACGAGGACAAGGTCACTGCCATGTACGACGGCCACTTCACCCGGGCCTGGCGCATGTATCTGGCCGGTTCCATCGCCGCCTTCCGGGCAGGTTCTCTGCAGCTGTTCCAGGTGGTCTTCAGCCATGGCGACAATAACCAACTTCCCCGGAACAGACGGGATCTTTACGACTTTCCTGCGGCACCCGAGGAGGCCTGATGGACTACTACGACCTGATCATCGTTGGGGCCGGCCCTGCCGGATCCACCCTGGCCAGCGCCCTCGAAAACAGCGGCAAAAAAGTGCTGATCATTGATAAACAGAATTTCCCCAGGGACAAAACCTGCGCAGGCTGGGTTACGCCTGCCGTGATGGAGACCCTGAGCATTGACCCGGAGGAATACTCCCGCGGGCGAACCCTGCAACCCATCCGGCGGTTTCGCATCGGGATGATGGGCCAGCCGGCCGTGGAGAACGATCACGGCGACGTAGTCAGCTATGGTATTCGCCGGTGTGAATTTGACGACTACCTGCTCAGCCGCGTCAACGCTCCGAAACAGCTGGCCACGCCGGTCAAATCCATCGTTCGTAAAGACGGCAACTGGGTCGTCAATGACACCTGGGAAGCGCCTCTTATTGTCGGTGCCGGCGGTCACTTCTGCCCGGTTGCGCGATTGTTGGGGGATGGCCCCGGTGGCCATGAAACCGTTGTGGCGGCCAAAGAGGTTGAATTTGAAATGACACCGGACCAGGCTTCAGCCTGCCTGGCCCGGGGCGATACGCCCGAACTCTGGTTCTGTCGGGACCTGAAGGGCTATGCCTGGGTGTTCCGTAAGGGCAATTTCCTGAATATTGGCCTGGGCCGGGAAGACAACCACAAGCTGACAGGGCATCTGGAAGCGTTTGTCGAGGAAATGAAATCCACCGGCCGGATTCCACAAGACCTGCCCGGACGCTTCAAGGGCCACGCCTATCTGCTCTACGCCCATGCCGACAGACCCCTGGTGGACGACGGTGTGATGCTGATTGGCGACGCCGCTGGCCTTGCCTACACCCAGAGTGGCGAGGGTATACGGCCGGCGATCGAATCCGCCCTTCTGGCAGCCGATGTGATCGGCGAGGCCACCGACTACTCAGCCTCCTCCCTGCAGATTTACGGTGATGCCATTGCCGAACGCTTCGGCACTCGCGCCTCCGAGCCAGACCAGGGCTGGCAGGTTCCTGACTGGGTCAAGATGCCTCTGGCCAGCAGCCTGATGCGCTCCCACTGGTTTACCCGCAAGGTGGTTACAGAGAAGTGGTTCCTGCACCAGGAGGTGCCACCGTTGAAAGTTGCTGTCTGAGGCGAAAAGCAAAACCCGGGAGCACCTATCATGATGCTTCCGGGTTTATTTCAGGGTCAGAACTCAGTTTGCAGTCAGTTCAATTACGTCGATGCTGTACAGCGTCGTGGTGCCGCTCACTTCGTTGCCAACCGCCAGCATTGGCTTACCGCTGGGGCTGTCATTCGCAGAAATGAACGCCAGGCCTTCCGGTCCAAGATCACCGGCCATACCCGCCTCCAGATCCGCCTGGGATACCGAAAAATCTCGATTATTCAGATATTGGACAAACTCCGGATTCTGGGGATTAGTAACGTTGTAGACCATGATGCCGCCAACTCGCTCCAATCCAATAAACGCGAAAGTCTGGCCATTGATTATGCCTACGGCCACCGCCTCCGGCTCAGGGCCCTTGTCGTCCGATCGATTGTCGAAGGAATTTTCGTCATTGTTGCCGTTGAAGTTGTCGGGGATCAGGCTAGCGGTGACTCGTTCGAATTCGCTGCCGCTGTCGAAAACACGCTGGCCTTCAGCGCTCCAGATACTGAATGAGCGTGCCCCATAGCTGTACAGGGTGTCGTATTCGCAGCTGTTTTCCACGTAGAACTTGACGTCGTCCACGTCCACATTGGTGTCACCGTTCAGGTCGCCGAGTTCAGCGGGCAGCTGTGATGGGTCGCAGCCGTTGCTGATGCCCATGGTGGAAGTGGTGTTGAGACGACCCAGGTTTTCGTCTTCCAACAGATTGGTTATGGCCGCCAGCTCACCGGCTGGGTTCAAGGTCAGGTCGCCCATGCGGAATTCTTCGGTCCAGCCATCGTAATCCCGCGAATCGCCCTCGTTGGCGGTGATGTAGTAGGTTTTACCGTTGTAGCCGTAGCTTGCGATGGCGTCGGGCATGTACATGCCTTTCACTGGCCAGTTGCGAATGTTGATACCGCTGTCACGGTTGCTGGCGTCCAGTTCGTTGCCGATGATGCCGTGGTCCTTGAAGCCAAGCGGCACGATGGCCGTGATTTCACCGGCAGCGATGTCCAGTTCGGCCACGGCGTTATTTTCCTGCAGGGCTACCCAGGCTTTGGTGTTGTCGATAGATACGGCTATGTATTCCGGCTCCATGTCCTGGGCCAGTGTGGCGCCTGGGCCGAAGACCCGCAGGCCCGCGGTTACCAGGTCCGCCTGGTCAGCATTGAAACCGGTGAAATCGGCGGTGGTCACGGTGGCAGACGCTACGCCGTTGGACAGATCAATAATGCTGACTGAGCCTTCAGGATCGACGCTATAGTCGTCACTCGGCTCGCCTTCGTTGGCAACCAGCACTTTCATGCCATCCCGCGTGAAGGTCACCATGTCGGGCAGCGCGCCAACCACAACTTCACCAACTTTGTTGAGGTCCGTGCTGTTGTAGAACACAACCTTGCCATTTGCCTGCTTGTTCTCGGCTTCAATGGCTACGGCGACAAGATCACCATAAACCGCGACGCTATTTGCAGCAGCACCCTCAGCTGTGGCGTCAATCGTGCTCAGTTTCACAGGCATCGCTGGATCATTGATATCGAGCACATCGATCGTACTGGCGAGGGCATTCACTACGAATAGTCGCTGATTCGAGGGGTCGTGGGCGACAATCTCGGCAGCACTCTCGTCAAAAACCTCTCCTTCCGCCTGATAGGAGCCCACCACATTCAGCTCAATGAGCGTCTGACTGGTGCCAGGTGCACCGTCTGTGCCGTCGTCGCCGTCACAGCCGGCAAGGCCGAGAACTGTTGCCAGTATGGCGGTACCAAGGAGGGATTTACGCAGTTCCATATTCGCCTCGTCTTTTAAAGTGTGTTGGTTCACGACACACGTTATTGAGGCAAGGTGACATAACTGCGTCAGACAGAAGACAATCTGATGACAAACGCATTGCAGCGACAAAAAAATGGCGACCCCGCAGGGTCGCCATTCATTCAGCGCACTCGGCTCAGTGACCGAGGTAGCTGCGATACATCCACACCGTCTTCTCTTGCTGGGAGATATAGTCGCTCATCAGGGCAACGGTACCCTCGTCGTCCGCTTCACCGGCCAGACTGAGCAGTGTCCGCTGTTTGCCGATCAGCTTGGCAAAACTTTCGACAATGTTGTCCATCGCTTCCTTGCCGTCGGAAACATCTTTTCGCTCCGGCACTTCCGAACGCTCTATGTAGGTACTGTAGGCATGAGCCGGGCGATGGCCGAGCGTCAGAACCCGCTCTGCGATCTCGTCGATCTTGAGTAGCAGATCGTCGTAGAGCTCCTCGAACTTTACATGCAGCTCAAAGAAGTTGTCGCCTTTGATGTTCCAGTGGTAGCCGCGAACATTCATATAAAAGATCTGATAGTTGGACAGCAGATCATTCAGGGAATCAGCAAGCTTTGCCGTTTTCTCGGTATCAAGACCAATGAAATTCTTACCCATAACGCTTCTCCTTCGCGGTTATATAACAGGTTTATATCTGAATATACGCCTGATCGGCGGTCGTCAGGAAGTTTAGTTTGCTAATCTCGATAATAGGAGCGATGCATGACCCTATAGAAGAAGAAATTCAGATAGCTCTAACCTATCAATCATCTCAATACATTTCATTTAACAATCATTCTCACCCGGCGTCTAATGATCACATTAAAGAACGACACCGGAGACAACCATGAGCGCGTTAAAACTATTCGTACACAACCATGGCACGAATGGCGACCAGTCGCTGATAAAGACGGTAACGTTCGCCCTCACCCATTTTACCGTCGCTTTTACCGTGGCTTACCTGCTCACTGGTGACCTGCTCATCGGAAGCCTCATAGCCATGGTGGAACCGGCCATCAACACGGTTGCCTATTTCTTCCACGAAAAGATCTGGGCGCGGCGCCAGCGAAATACAAGGGTTCCAGAGGGAACGCTGAGCGAGGCGAGGCCTCATATCTGTTGATTCCTTTTAAGGGCCGGTTCAGACACCCGGCCCGCAATCGGTGCAACCCTCCTCTGGCGCCGGTCCGATGCTGAGGTTGCGGTTCAGGTCCTTGAGTGCGGTCCTCAGACCTTCTTCGATAACCGGATGATAAAAGGGCATTTCCAGCATCTCGGTGACGGTCAGCCTTCGCTGGGCAGACCATGCGAGCAGGTGGGCAATATGCTCCGCGGCCGGGCCAAACATCTCTGCGCCCATGAACAGGCCGCTTCCATGCTCTCCATAAACTCTGAGTAGGCCCCGGTTCTTGCCGATAACCCGACTGCGGCCCTGATCCTCGAAGGACACCTCTCCAACGGCAAAACAGCCGCGGCAGCGCTCATCAACCTGGTGAATCGTCAGCCCCACCGTCGCAATCTGCGGATCGGTGAAGACCACGGCCAACGGCGTGCGGCGAAGCCCGGTTCGCACATCCGGGTATGACCCGGCGTTATCGCCCGCGATCCGGCCCTCGTCGGCTGCCTCATGCAACAGCGGCAGACTGTTATTGGCATCGCCTGCGATAAATATGTGGCTCTGGCCACAGCGCAGGGTATGGGGATCAAACAGGGGCCCTCCCTTTTTATCCAGCTCAATACCGGCGTTCTGGATATCCAGCCCGTCGACGTTAGGACGACGCCCGGTAGCCGCCAGCAGGTAATCGAAGGTTTCCGTCGTTGCACCGGCGTTGCCACTCTCAAAGGTAATGGCAACGCCCTCTTCAACACGTTCAACCTTCTTTACATCCGAATCCGGATCCAGAGGAAATTCTTCATTAAACGTTTTCAGCGCGTAATTCCGGATGGTTTCATCCTGGATAGGACCAACCGAACCGCCAACCCCGAACATACGGACACGCACACCCAGCCTGCTCAGGGCCTGGCCCAACTCCAGACCAATCACCCCCGGGCCAAAGACTGCCACCGAATCGGGAAGATCCTGCCATTCGAAGATATCGTCGTTTACAACCAGCCGATCCTTGGCATCTTTCAGGAACCCGGGAACATTGGGTCGGGAGCCAGTGGCGATGATGATACGCCCCGCCTCAACCTCGACATTGCCGTCGACGACCAGACGATTCGGGCTGGCAAACCGGGCGTGGCCTTCCATTCGATGCGCATCCGGAAACTTCTCGACCGAATCAATCACCGAAGCAACAAAGCGGTCCCGTTCGCTTCGCACCCTTTCCATCACCCGCTTTCCGTCGATCCTGATATCCCCGGCAGACACGCCGAAAAGCTCACCAAGCTGCATCTGATGAGCGTTATCAGCGGCCGCGATCAACAACTTGCTCGGCATACACCCGACTCTGGCGCAGGTGGTTCCATAATGGCCGCCTTCGATCAGCACAACCTTGTCGGTTAGTTTGCGCACGCGCTGGTAAGCCACCATACCGGCGGTTCCAGCTCCGATAATGGCAACGTCTACGGTTCGCTTTTCCATACAAGGGTCTCCTGACAGGCATTCCCGGAATCGGGAACAGGGAAGATTGGGACGGCTGTGCCCCCAGTATAGAAGCCGTGACAAGTTTCACCCACACGATGAAAAACGCACCGATTCCGCCTATGCTGTCAGACTTTTCAGGCAACGGACGTCTCAACGGAGGAATTGGGAAGATGCAGAGTTACTGGCCGGAATTTCTGACGGTAGCCTTTGTCCACCTGCTGGCAGTGGCCAGTCCCGGGCCGGACTTTGCCGTGATGCTCAGACAGGCTCTGTGCCAGACCCGACGAAACGCGCTGCTAAGCGCCATTGGTATCGGCGGGGGCATTCTGGTGCATGTCTGTTATTCACTGCTGGGCATTGGCCTGCTGATCCAGCAATCGATCATGCTCTTCAATGTTCTCAAGGTGCTGGGGGCACTTTACCTTGCCTGGATTGCCGTCCAGTGCCTGCAGGCAAGGGCCGGCGGCATTCATGTGGAACAGGATCCGACGGGTGGACAGTCCGGTATTGCAGCCCTGCGATTGGGCTTTCTGACCAACGCGTTGAACCCCAAGGCAACGCTGTTCTTTGTGTCCCTTTTCTCTGTTGTGATCAGCCCAGGCACACCCATTGTGCTCCAGGCCGGCTATGGCATTTACATGGCCCTGGCCACGGCACTCTGGTTCGCCATGGTTGCCATTTTCTTTACCCTGCCCCGTGTCCGCCGCGGGTTTAACCGGTTCGGGCACTGGCTCGACCGGCTGATGGGCGGCGTTCTCCTGTTGCTCGCCGGACAGCTACTGCTGTCTACAGTGAGCGGATCAGAGCCTCCGTCTGCGCCCATCCCAGACACGGATCGGTGATCGAACAGCCGTAGCGCAGATCTTCGCCGTCGTCCTGACGCCCCGGCTCCAGAAAGCTTTCCAGCATCAGACCCCGGATATGGTGGTTGCCGGCGCGGCGCTGCGCCATCACGTCCTGGGCAATATCCAGCTGTCGCTCTGACTCCTTGCAGGCGTTGTCGTGACTGCAGTCCACCATGACGGCTGTGGACAATCCTGCCTCTGCCAGGGCGCCCACAGCCTGCTCAATGCTGGACGCATCGTAATTGGTGATACCGCGGCCACCGCGCAACACCAGATGGGTGTCGGGATTGCCCCGAGTAGTAATCATGACCGGCGCGCCTGTTGCCGAAACCCCAAGATGATGATGGGGATGGGAAGCCGATTTCATGGCATTGGTGGCGACGGCGACACCACCATCGGTGCCATTCTTGAAGCCGGTCGGCATGGGTAGCCCACTGACCATCTCCCGATGCACCTGCGACTCGGTAGTTCGGGCACCAATAGCCGTCCAGCTCACCAGATCGCCCAAGTAATCCATTGCGAACGGGCTCAGGGCTTCGGTGGCCAGCGGCAGCCCCATGGCCGCCAGGTTCAGCAACAAGCGACGGGAACGAAGCAGCCCCTCATTCAGATCGCCTGATCCGGTGCGCTCCGGATCGTACAACAGCCCTTTCCAACCCACCGTGGTCCGCGGCTTTTCCAGGTAGGCCCGCATAACGACAAGGAAGCGGTCACTGACTTCATCCGCCAGCGCTTTCAGCTTTTCCCCGTATTCCAGTGCCGCCACCTCATCGTGGATGGAGCAGGGCCCCATGACGATCAACGTTCTCGTGTCGCTGCCCTGCAGAATCTGCCGGATTGCCTGCCGGTGTTTGTCGACCTGCCGGACAATGTCGTCGCTGGCCGGCATCTGAAGTTTGAGCTCCGCCGGCGTTGGCAGAACCACTTCTTCCCGGTGGGTGGCCGGTGATCCGACTACCTGGTGTGTCAGTTCAGTGTTCAAGGACATATTCATGTCAGTGCTTCCGTTTCCCTGCGTCAGAATCAAAAAAGCCCCGGCTGGTGGGCTACCAGTCGGGGCTTTTCGAGTCCGGTGGCAGCCTGGGTTTTCTGCCGGGCTGCCTTCCTCGTTATTCGTTCGATGAAGATCCTATGGGCGGCCCCGGCTCTGGCTAAAATAAAAGCCATAACCAAACCACCAGAAAAACACAGCAGCGACTGCAGCCGCCGGCTTGGCGCCGAAAGCTTGCAAAACATTCAATTGACAGGTCGCGTGTGTCGTCTTCATGCTTTTCAATATATACCCACGGTTTTCACCTTGGCAACCCGCATGCCGGAGTTTTTTCACCACCGACATCAGGGTTGGGAGCAATCAATGGTCTATTTTGTCCGACGATATCCTCTGCAGCTGGCCCTGGCGTTCTTGCTTGGGCTGATCTCCAGCCAGGTTCTGGCCCAGGCCGAGTCCCGCACCTACCAGCTCAACAACAGGCCGGGCGACGATGTGGCGGTGCAGATCCGCGAGCTCTATCAGGGCTCGCCCGTAACCGTGACTGCAAGGGGGCAACAACTGGTGGTGCGCGGCGAACCGCCCTTGCTGGAGGAAATCGGACGGCTTGTCGAAACGCTGGATGTAGCGCCAGTCCAGGTTCGGATCACCGTTCGCTCCAGAACCGACAGCGGCGGCAAGCGCTCAGGTGCCGGCATCTCCGCGTCCAACGGGCAGGCAGGAATATCCGCAGAGCGTCGCGTTACCAGTACCGGCAGCGCTCAGGAACGATCAGTGATCATGCAGGATGGCCAGTCGGCACACATCACCTCGGGCCAGGTCCGGACAATCCCCGTCGCTGTTCGTGGTGGCCGAAATCCTGCTGCCTTTCTACAGCAGGTCGAAACGCGCAGTGGCTTTCTGGTCAGCCCCCAGGTTATTTCTGATCAGGCGGTCGAACTGAGCATTGTTTCCTTCGAGGAAGAACCGGCAAACCTGAACGGCTACGAAACGGAGGCTGTAGTCACCATCCGGCGTGTGGAGCCGGGACAGTGGGTAACACTGGGAAGCACCGCAACCCGATCAACCCAGGAGCGCAGTGGCATTACCTATCAGGTGAACAGCAGTCGGTCCGAGAACCGGAGTTTTGAAGTGCGGGTCGACGTTCTGCCCTGATATCAGGCGTGGCGCTTGCCCAGCAGGACCTGCTTGGCTTCGTTCAGTTTGGCCGCCAGGTAGTCGTTCCCGCCGCGATCCGGGTGCAGTTTCTGCATGAGCCGGCGGTGGGCCATCACGATGTCCTCCTCGGCACAACCGGCTTTCACGCCGAGGATATCGCAGGCTTCGCGCTCTGACATCTGGCCGACCAGATCAGCGCCCGGACCAGCGTGATCGTTCCCCTGCGCATGCCCGTCTTCCCGCTGTTTCGACCCCATGAACCGGTTGATTTCAGGGGCAAACTTCAACAAGGCGGGGAGTTTGCGCAACAGCGGAATAACGGCCGCCACCGCCGCTGTAAGCACATGGATCCGGCCCGTTAGCACCATAAACACCAGCAGTGCGCCGCCCACGACCAGGATAACTTTCCAGGTGGCCGCCTTCTTCTTTTCGGCGGACAACGCACCCCATTGTTTCAGAATCACAAACACGGCGGCTGCCAACGCGATTCCCAGAATCCACTGCATTGTTGATCCTCACCCTGAATACCGTCGTAATTCTGTCACTGTCGCCTGTTACATTACCAGTGCCCTGCGCGGAAAACCCCCCGCCAAGAAAACGACCATGATATCTGTCAAATCTGACCAATCCGAAGTCTAGATAGAAATACTTACAACCCGGTGACATTAGCGACCCTGTTTTGTAGGATGCTATGCTTCCCAAAATCTGACACAGATCCTCAGGACCCGAATCATGCGCACTGCTTCCCGCTTTCTGATCGTCATTATATTTCTCGGCGTAGTGCTCGGAGGCATCTTCGGCTACAAATTCTACCAGTTTGGCCAGATGCAAGAGCAGATGTCCCAGCCCCAACCGCCGGCGCAGATTTCCGCCGTTGAGGCTCAGAACGAAGCCTGGACACCGGCCATCAAGGCCGTGGGCAGTGTTGAAGCCATTAACGGCATCCGGGTTGCCAATGAGGTACCCGGTGTGATTGAGGCCATCAATTTCGAATCCGGCGACGTGGTCAAACAGGGCGATGTATTGATCCGCATTGACGCCGCCATTGATGAGGCTGCCCTTCGCACTCGCCGTGCCGAGGCGCAACTGGCCGAGCAGGAATTCAAACGGGTATCCGACCTGTTACCCAAGCGCGCAGTGTCGCAGTCCCAATACGATGAAGCCAAGGCCAATTTCGACGCCGCCCGCGCGCGGGTCAATGAAGCCGAGGCCCAGTTGAGCAAGAAAATTATCCGCGCGCCCTTCGATGGCACGCTCGGTATCCGGATGGTCGACCAGGGCGAATACATTGCCACCGGCACCCCAATTGTCGAGATCAACATGCTGGATCCGATTTATGTCGACTATACCCTGTCCGAGAAAAACCTGCCGAACGTAGCAACAGGCTATCCGGTGGTCGCCACCGTCGCAGCTGTTCCGGAGCAGGATTTCGAGGGTTCCGTCAGCGCAATCAACACCTCGGTTAACCCGGAGACCCGGACTGTCCGGGTTCGCGCCACGCTGTCTAACCCGGACAACCTCTTACGCCCTGGCATGTTTGCCACCGTATTGACGCAGCAACCGGAAGACAACGAGGTAGTCACGGTGCCGCGCACCGCCATCTCCTACAACACTTACGGCGACTTTGTGTTTGTCGTTGAAGAGAATGACGACGGGAATCTGGTGGTTAATCGTCGCACGGTAACCACCGGCGAAACCCGCAACACCCGCGTAGCCGTTCTGTCCGGGCTGGAAGCCGGTGAAACCGTTGTAGAGAAGGGGTTGCTGCGCCTGCGCGCAGGTCAGAAAGTTGCCATTCAGGACGAAGAGCAGAAGCAGGGGGCGTCTGAGTAATGCGCTTCACCGACATTTTTATCCACCGTCCCGTACTGGCGACGGTGGTCAGCCTGCTGATTCTGCTTCTGGGCGCCCGCGCTGCCATGGAAATGGAAATCCGGCAGTACCCTGAGCTTGAAAGCACCACGGTGACCGTGACAACGGCCTACCCCGGTGCCAGCTCCGACCTGATCAAAGGCTTTATTACCACGCCGCTGCAGCAGGCCATTGCCGAGGCGAGTGGCATTGACTATCTCACATCCACAAGCTCGCAGGGCACTTCCACCATTGAAGCCAAAATGGTGCTGAACTATGACGCCAACGCAGCCCTTGCTGAAATCCAGGCGAAGGTGGCGAGCCAGCGCAACGTTCTGCCGGCGGAGGCCCAGGACCCGGTCATCACCTCCACCACCGGTGACTCAACCGCCCTGATGTATATCGCCTTCTACAGTAACGAGCTGGCGGTGCCCGAGATCACCGACTACCTGACCCGCGTTGTCCAGCCCCGACTGCAGGCGCTTTCCGGTGTCGGCAAGGCCGAACTGCTGGGGCGTAAATTTGCCCTTCGGGTTTGGCTGGATCCGGAGCGCCTGGCGGCCGTCGACATGACACCGCAGGAGGTAGTCGCAAAGCTCCGCGCCAACAACTACCAGGCTGCCGTAGGTAACACCAAGGGCACCTACACCGAAATCAGCATGACCAGCGACACCGACGTCGCTGATCCGGATGCGTTCCGCAACCTTGTCGTCAAACAGTCCGAAGGCACCCAGATCCGACTGCAGGACATCGCCCGAGTCGAACTGGGCTCGGAGACCTACGATCAACTGGCTCTTTACAAGGGACAGCCTGCCACTTACGTGGCGATTGAACTGGCCCCCGGAGCCAACCCGCTGACCGTCGCCGGCCTGGTGAAGGGCGAGCTGCCGGACATCGAAAGCCAACTACCTTCGGGCCTGGATGTTCGCCTGGCTTACGACGCCTCAGACTTTATCGAAGATTCCATCAACGAGGTTATCCAGACACTGCTGGAAGCCATGATCATCGTTCTGGTGGTGGTGTTCCTCTGCCTCGGCTCGGTTCGGGCTTCGATTGTTCCGTCGGTTGCGGTGCCGCTGTCACTGATTGGCGGCGCCTTCATCATGTTGATGTTCGGTTTCTCGCTGAACCTGCTTACCCTGCTGTCGATGGTTCTCGCCATCGGTCTCGTTGTGGATGACGCCATTATCATGGTAGAGAACGTTCACCGGCACATTGAGCAGGGAGAATCCCGTTTTGACGCCGCAATCAACGGTGCGCGGGAAATGGCGGTTCCCATCATTGCCATGACCACCACCCTGGTGGCGGTGTACGCCCCGATCGGCTTCATGGGCGGGCTTGTTGGCTCCCTGTTTACGGAGTTCGCCTTCACGCTGGCCGGTACCGTGGTTATTTCCGGCATTGTTGCCCTGACGCTTTCTCCGATGCTGTCGGGCAAGGTTCTCAAACCCCACGGCAACCCGGGTAAATTCGAAAACCTGGTAGAGAAAACGTTCAACGGCCTCGCCGCCACCTACAAGTCGGCCCTGAGCTCACTGATGCAAACCAAGTCGGTCGTGGTTTTCTTCGCCGTCGTGGTGCTGGGCTCAATCTATTTCATGGTCTCCATGAGCCAGAACGAGCTGGCTCCCACCGAGGACCAGGGCATTCTGTTCTATCAGGGGCTTGGCCCACAGACGTCGACACTGGATTACCTGCTGGAGCACGGCGATGAAATCCAGGAGCGTATGTCGACGGTTCCGGGCTACAACGAAGACTTCATGATCATCGGGATCACCGGCCCGAATGCCGTATTCGGTGGTTTCAAGATGGCGCCCTGGAGCGAGCGGGAAATCAGCCAGTTTGAGGCCCAGCCCAAACTTGATGCCGAGCTCAAAAACGTCACCGGGCTGCAAACCGCAGTCTTCCCGCGCCCCTCACTGCCGGGCTCCGGCGGCGGTTTGCCGTTCCAGTTCGTAATCACCACCGGCAACAACTATGAACAGCTGGACCAGGTGGCTGACGAACTGCTCGGCAAAGCCATGGGCAGCGGTAACTTCATGTTCCTGCAGAAGTCCATCAACTTTGATCGTCCGATCACGCGTATCAACGTTGATCGGGACCGGGTGGCGGACCTTGGCCTGTCCATGCAGGACGTCGGCCAGAGCCTGTCGAGCATGCTCGGAGGCGGCTACATCAACCGGTTCAGCATGGAGGGCCGTTCCTACCAGGTCATTCCGCAGGTAGATCAGCAGTTCCGGCTGGACGCCCAGGCCCTCAATGAGTACTACATTCGGGCAGACAACGGCGAACTGGTGCCGCTGGGCAGCGTCGTCAGCTTCACCCAGGACGTTGAGCCATCCAACCGGACCCAGTTCAACCAGCAGAACTCGCTGACCCTTCAGGGTGTGGTTATGCCCGGGGTGGCCGCTGGCACTGCCATGGATTTCATGGAGCAGACCGCCGCCGAAGTGTTCCCGCAGGGTTACACCTACGACTATACCGGCCAGACAAGACAGTTGGCCACCCAGGGCAGCGCATTGATGGTGACCTTCTTCCTGTCGCTGCTGGTCATCTACCTGGTTCTGGCAGCCCAGTTCGAAAGCTGGCGGGACCCGTTCATCATCCTGGTTTCGGTACCCATGTCGGTAGCCGGGGCAATGGCGTTCATCGTGCTCGGATTTGCCACCATGAACATCTATACCCAGGTGGGTCTGATCACGCTGATCGGGGTGGTGTCCAAGAACGGTATCCTGATTGTCGAGTTCGCCAACCAGTTGCAGAAGGAGCGTGGGCTTAACAAAGTGGACGCGGTCATCGAGGCTGCCGCCATTCGTCTGCGGCCAATCATCATGACATCACTGGCGCTGATCTTTGCCATGGTGCCTCTGCTGATTGCCATCGGCCCGGGTGCAGAAAGCCGCTTTGCCATCGGCCTGACCATCAGCGCAGGTCTTGGTATCGGCACCCTGTTCACTATCTTTGTCTTACCGGCGTTCTATATCCTGCTGGGCCGTGATCATCACGGCTCAGCCTCCGAGGAATACGGTAACGGCTCCGGACCTGAGGAAAAGTCAGCTCCGGCCCACTGATAGGAAGAAAGGTATCGGGCCCGGCCACGGCAACGTGCGCCGGGCCTTTTTTTGCGTGAGACAATCACGTCTCTACAAGTTCCTCCGCGGACGCAACGCTGCGTCGCAGCAGGTTACGGCGCCATTGGACGGTTTCGCTGGGCAGCTCCCCAAAATGCTCACGGTACATGGCGGCAAATCGGCCAAGGTGGGAAAACCCCTCATCCGCGGCGTACCAGGAGATGTGTGGCACCTCACACTGACAGTCAACCAACCGCTCCCGAACCCGGGTCAAACGAGCCCTCTGATAGAACCGATAAGGCGTAATACCCGTTTCCCGCTTCATCAGGTAGTAGAGATTCCGCTCGCTGACCCCGGCGTAACTTGCCAGTTCCTTGAGGTCGAACTCCCAGGCAGGATCCTGCATGATTTTTTCGACCACTCGCTGCAAACGGCGGTCAAGGTTGCGTTCCGAACACACAGCTGCCTTCCGGGGTGTCCAGGGCGTCGCCAACGTATCGAAAAAGCGGTTCGTCAACTGCCTGGCCTGTTCATCCCCCCGAACAAATGGCAAACGTTCCAGGTAACAGTCAATTATTGCTTCAAGAACGGTAAGACATTGATCAGATGATTGCGCGATCCAGTCACCCAGAGCACCAACATCTGGCCTCAGGATCATAACCTTTGTTCCAGGTGCCAGACGAAGTTCGAACCTGTCTTGTGGAACAAGTACAAGCAGTCGGTCCAGAGGCCGCCAGAGGCCTCCCCGAATGGCGATTTCCGGCACCCCTTCCCGGGGTAACAACAGGACAGATTCGGTTGAACGAAAACCCGACACGTCTATCCCTTTGCTGGCTTTGAGCGAAATAACCCGACCGCGCGCACTATCAAGAGCAGAGAGAGAACCAATACTGCCGCCGCCCGAATGCGGGCGGCATTTTATATCGTCGCAGCCAGACAGCACGCGGAGAGCGGTGATCCACTCCTCAAATGAGGCGTTATTCAGCCTCAAATACGCGTCCAGATCCGGTTTTGGAGATGTCTTTCTCATTTGAGCCCTGAAACAAAATATTGGGCTACTTCTATAGGAGGCAACACTTTCCCACTAGCCATATCTTGCAAAACCCTGTGAATTTTAGGGTTATTTGCTCTTCTCTTGACTGTGGTCAATCAGATTGGCGCTCCATACTCTCCAGGGAGCCGGCCGCGCCATCAAATATCCCTGTCCTCTCTGGCATTTCAATTCTCTCAGTTTTGCGTGCTGCTCCGCGTTCTCGATTCCCTCAGCGACCACCTCCAGTTCAAGGGCATCTGCAATTGCCAAAATCGCGGAGACGATGCGTGAATCTCGCGATTCCCCACCCAGTCTTTGAGTAAACTGACGATCAATTTTCAGCACCTGAACTGGCAACGTGTGAAGGTAGGCA
This sequence comes from Marinobacter sp. L-80, assembly GCF_056859395.1. Classification (NCBI taxonomy): domain Bacteria; kingdom Pseudomonadati; phylum Pseudomonadota; class Gammaproteobacteria; order Pseudomonadales; family Marinobacteraceae; genus Marinobacter; species Marinobacter sp. L-80. The sequence continues at coordinate 367,771 of NZ_JBSXOI010000070.1, read as the reverse complement.
AGCGAAGAGTAACCTGTGCCAAAATCATCAATGGCGACGACAACCCCCTGCTCACAGAATTCCGCCAGCCTGTCGAGACATTGACGTGAAAGATTCATTAAATGGGTTTCGGTAATCTCGATTTCAGGGCGCCACCCCACTGCTCGAATTCTCTCGAACAGTGGATTCAAGAGGGCTTCAAGACGGGAGTCCGTGATCTGCCGGGCCGAAATATTGAGAGCAAGCCGCAGACCACGGAGAAATGAGGCGGGGAATTCGGAGAGATCCGACTCAATGCAACGGACCAAATGCTCTGTGAGCTCGTGGATATGGCCTCGTTGTTCGGCGATCGGCACAAAATCAGCGGGTGACACGGCACCGAATTCGGGGTGGGTCCAGCGTAGAAGTGCCTCCAGCCCGGCCATCTTGCCGGTATCGAGGTGGTACTGTGGCTGGTAAACAACCGTGAACTCCTCCGGTGCCGTTTTCAGTGAAACAATTAACGCCTCGGATAGCAGCTCGGCCTGCCGACCCTGTTCGGTGTCGACCGCATCGTAAATCCGGAAACAGGCCCGCCCCGCAAGCTTTGCTGCGTACATGGCCCGATCCGCGTTCTGCAGAAGCTCGGATGCCTGACTGCCATGGTCCGGATAGACGGCGGCGCCAACAGATGACGACAAAAAATACTCGCGATGATCGACAATCACTGGCGCCCTGAAGCTCTGAACCATCCGCTGACACACGCTCTCAAGGTCATCATCATTCCGCAGCTCGATGATAGCGGCGAATTCGTCACCCGACAGGCGGGCCACGACATCCCCGCGGCGAAGCACACTCTGGATACATAGAGCTGCCTGCTGCAAAACCCGGTCACCACAATCATGTCCATGCAAATCGTTTACGGACTTGAAGAAATCCAGGTCGATATAGAGCACCGCAAACGCCTGACCGTCCTTTACCCTCTGTGAGACACGCGCCTTGAGGAACTCCTGAAACAGCGCGCGATTGGGCAGCTCGGTCAACGGGTCGTAATAGGCCAGCGAGGCGAGGCGCTCATCGTCAGCCGTCATATCACCGACATCCATGAAAACGCCGGCGTAAAACCGATGGTTTTCATGCTCAACCGGATAGATCATCAACCACTGTGGATAGGTCTCGCCGTTCTTGCGCCGATTCCAGACCAGTCCCTCCCAGCGCCCCTTATGACCAATGGCCCTCCACATGGATTGATAGAACTCGCGGGAGTGAAATCCCGAGCTGAGCACAGAAGGGGGTTGGCCAAGCACCTCGTCCGACCGGTAGCCGGTGACTGAACGGAATTTCTCGTTCACGTAAAGAATTCTTGGCTCCCTGGTTGCCAGCATGATGGCTTTTGGGTGGTTGTCGACGAGAGCCCTGAAATCTTGTTGTTGTAATGCCTGCATGCACTGCTCACTCCTTTTTAGCAGCCCCTGAATCATGTCCGATCAGTTCCACCCACCAGCATAAGCAGTATCTGTCGCCAACCTAGCCACATATTGCAAAAGACGAGAAACCACCAGGGGAAACAGCAAATAGATGAACATATTTTCATTTATTGCAATAACCGGATATTCAGGACAAAAGAACGGGTTGATAGTAGGCCAACAACGAGAAAAACACTGACCCGTGCAAGGAAACGCCATGCGAGTCAACGAACCGGTCACTCAGAAAGAAAAGGTTTACCCGGACCACTACCACCTGATCACCACCACCGACCTTCGCGGCAAGATCACCGCCGCAAACGAAGAGTTTGCCGAAGTCGCTGGCTATACAATTGACGAACTGGTCGGCCAGCCCCACAACCTGATACGGCATCCGGACATGCCGCCGGGGGCATTCGAAAATCTCTGGCAAACCATTAAATCCGGCGAATCCTGGCGGGGTATGGTGAAGAACCGCTGCAAGAACGGCGATCATTACTGGGTGGACGCTTTTGTTACGCCAATTCGCAAAGACGGCGAGATTGTTGAGTTCCAGTCTGTTCGCACACGCCCCCGACCAGATCAGGTTGCCAGGGCGGAGAAACTCTATTCGGTCTGGAAACAAGGCAAAGTCCCCCGCAGATACCTTGCAGTCAGTCCGCCCCTGGCATTGAAACTGGGCTGCCTGTATGGACTGCTGGCGGTTGCCCTGCTCTGGTTCGGCCTTTCAGAGCTCGCCCTGTCCCATCTAGTGACATTGCAAGGGCTGCTGCTGGCAGTATTCGCGGTACTGGTCTGGCTTACCCTTCCTGTGATGCGCAGCGCCAGATCGGCCTGTACCGAGACCCACCCGGCCATGCCCTGGATCTATACCGGGCGCAGGGATGAAGGTGCCTGGATCGAATTTGATCGCCAGAAACGGGATGCCGTTCTTCGGGCCGTTTCCGCCCGCATGCACGCCAATGTGGGCAAGCTCCACGGCCGGAAACAGCGGACCGTCGAGTGGGTCGCAAACTCTGTGGCCAGCATCCGCAGCCAGCAGGGCGATATCCAGGACATAACCCGTGCTTTTGAGGAGCTGGCGGAAAGCGTGCGGCGGGTCAGCGAACTGACCGCACGGACCCACGACGCAACGGACGACGCGCGCCAGTCAGCCAACCAGTGTCGCGGGCAGATGACATCCATGAATCAGTCGCTGTCCGAGCTTGGCGGGCAGCTCTCTGTGGCCAATGACCGCATGCAGGCGCTGTCCGAAAAAAGCGATGCCATTGGCATGGTTCTGGATGTGATCTCCGACATCGCCGAGCAGACCAATTTGCTGGCTCTCAATGCCGCCATCGAAGCGGCGCGAGCCGGCGAATCAGGTCGCGGCTTCGCCGTGGTTGCCGATGAGGTTCGGGGACTGGCCCAGCGAACCCACGAATCCACCCGCAAGATCGATGAGATGATTGCTGCCCTGCAAAGCGAAACCCGTGAGGTGGTCGAGGTGATCAACAACGGCACCCACTGCTGTCAGCAAACGGCAGGCATCGCCAATGAGGCCAGCGAGACGCTGGAAGCGACCCTCAGAGATGTGGATCTCATTACTTCCTGCACCCATGAGGTAGCCGGCGCTACCGAACAACAGGCGGCCTTGAGCGTTCAGGTGGAACGTCAGGCAGCACGACTCCTGGAACTCGGTAACCGCTCTGTCGAGAGCAGCGAAAACGCCCGGGAAGAGTCGGAACACCTCGGCAATAACGTGGATCAGGCCCAGTTGCTGACCAGCCATTTCCTGCAGATGCTGTGTGACCGACTGTTGCCGGCGCCGGAATCCGGGAAGCGTCAGCGATTCCCCGAGCCGACGCAATAGGGTAGGCTGGCGATCATCCCTTTGAGCAACCGTGGAAGATCGCTGAGACCGTGACTCTTGGAACCCTGTTCTGGCTATTCGTGGCCGGATTCGCTGTCTGGTACTGGTGGCGCGCCAAAGCCATCAAGGATTTCGTGCTCCAGGCAGCGCGTCGCTATTGCAAAAGCATGGACGTGATGCTGCTGGATGATGCGGTATTCCTCCGTGGTCTATGGTTCAAACGCGACGATCAGGGGCGGATCCGAGTCTGGCGCCGCTTCCTGTTCGATTTCACATCCACCGGTGAGGAGCGCTACACCGGCCGTATCATCATGCTGGGCCAGCGCATCCAGCATATGGAGCTGGAACCCCACCGGTTTTCCTGAATACGCAGCCTTCCTGTCCTCACCCATTTGGGCGATTCCTGATCGCTCCTGACATACCAATAATCGACAACGCATCGACGACCGTCGGCTGCCTGATGCAGCCGTCAACAAAAACAACAGGAGTCACACATGCGTATTCGATTTACCACAGCAGTTGTGCTGGGGCTGGCCTTGCTGTCCGCCTCATTTTCAAGCCACGCCGGCTACACCCAGACCCGCCACCCGATTGTCCTGGTTCACGGCGTCACCGGGTTCAACACCATCGGCGGCCTGGTGAACTACTTCCATACCATTCCCTGGAATCTTGAGCGCAGTGGCGCACAGGTCTATTCCGCCAGCGTGTCCTTCGTCAACAGCAGTGAGCAGCGGGGCCAGCAACTGGCGAACTACGTCAACAGCCTCGGCCATTCCAAAGTCAACCTGATGGCCCACAGCCAGGGCGCGCCTACCTCCCGGGTGACTGCAGCCCTGATTCCTCACCGTATTGCCTCAATCACCTCCATCGACGGCGTTAACAAGGGCTCCAAAGTGGCCGATGTGGTCCGGGGAATCCTTCCGCCGGGTAGCTATGTCGAAGGCGGCGCCAACGCCATCGCCAACGCCCTGGGCGATCTGATCAATGCCTTGTCCGGAGCAGACAACCCTCAGAACGGGCTGGCGGCGCTGGAGACCCTCACCACACCTGGTACAACCAGCCTGAACGATGCCCTTGGCTGGAAAGGCGTGAACCGGAATAGCTGCGCCGGAACCAGCGAGGATGTCTGGATAGACGGCAATCGCATCAAGTTCTTTTCCTGGACCGGCCGGGGCGTGTGGACCAATGCGTTCGACATTACCGACCCGTTCCTGGGTATCACTTCACTGGCCTTTGGCAGCGAGCCCAATGACGGGCTGGTAGGCGTCTGCTCAACCATGATGGGCCGGGTGATCGGCACCCACTACGACATGAACCACGTGGACGCCATCAACCACCTTCTCGGAGCCCGTTCTCTGTGGACCAACCCTGTCACCCTTTACCGCACCCAGGCCAACCGGCTTAAAAACCGCGGTCTGTGAGGTGACCATGAAGCGGACATCCATCGAAGCGCGTCGGTGGCTGTTCCCGGGTGCACTGGCGGCCGTCCTGGTCGCCGGTGCTCTCTGGTATGGCCTTGCCGGAACAGCCCAGACAAACGCCGAAATTTCGGCTTCAATGCCACCATCATCCGCGGCCCCGGCGAAGTCGCCAACGCCAGCATCCGAGCACAGCGCCAAAGCGGTCCCGGAAGAGCCTTCTTCTGGACAGGAGCAATCCCGAACTCCTGATTCCCTCGGGCCGACCCCGTTTGCGGCGTCGCTATCAGGGACACAAATTGACGGCGCCCTGACAGCCGATGACAACGGCGAGCTGGTTATCAATCTCCGGGTGCGTGACTTTTTCGATTACTTCCTCAGCACGGTCGGCGAGGTGACTCCGGAAACAGCCATTCAACAGATCGAAACCATGGCCAGGAACCACTTGCCTGAGCCCGCTTCCACCCAGGCGCTGGCGCTCCTCGATGAGTATCTCGCCTATAAGCAGGCGTCACTGCAAGTCCTGCAAACCCGACTCGACCCAGCCCGAACGGAGGATCCGGGCTATCAGCTGACGGCGCTGGGCGATGCCCTGGCACAGCTGAAAGAACTGCGCGCCAGCACCTTCAGCCCTGATGCCCACCGGGCTTTCTTCGGGCTTGAGGAGGCTTACAGCGAATACACACTGGCGACACTGGCCATTCAGCAGCGCACAGACCTGAGCGAACAGGGCAAACAGGCACTCGTACAGTGGCACCGCAATCAGTTGCCCGAGGAATTGAGGACAACCGAAAAACACCTTCACGCGAGCAGCCGACAACAACAGGCCCGGACAGCAGCCATTGAATCTGCCTCGTCTCCGGAAGCCGCCGGCAGGCAACTGGAAGAGCTTGGCGTGGGTCCGGACGGTGTCGAGAGCGTCGTAAAGTATCTCAAGCAGCGTAAGCGCTTCGACCAGCGCTCCGATGCGTTCCGGGACGCGATGGAACGGGAGGAATCCTCGGGTCTGACCGAGGCCGACATCCAGGAACAGCAAGAAGCTCTGCTGGAACAGCATTTCCCGGATGAGCAGGACAGAACCTGGGCACGGCTGAAGATGCTCGGTAACGGCTGACCGGAATGTGCTCGGGTTCGCGAAGCCAGTCGGCCGGGGCGGATACAATCCAGAAACCTGCCCGACACTGGAAATGGCCATGACAACCGAGCAGATCAGACAACAACAGGCCGCCGGATTTCGGAACCTGCGCTTTGCGCCCGATCTGGAGGAAGCTTACCGGCGAACCCGGTCCGGACTGATCCGACAGCGAGCCCGGCCCGTTTCAGTGGCCGGCCTGTTCCTTTTTTTGATCTACGCGGTTATGGATGCACTGACCCTGCCGCCAGAACTGGCTCAGGTCACGGTCTCCATCCGGCTCGCCGTCACCTGCCCGGTGATTGCATCAGTTGTCTGGCTCGCCTACCGCGCGTCTCCCTCGGACAGGCTCTTCGAGCGCATCTATACCCTGGCCTACCTCGTAGGTGGCCTGAGCGTGGTCGCAATCATTGCCGCCGCGCGACAGGTTGCCTTTCCGCTGCCCTACGAGGGCATGATCCTGATGCTCATGTTCGGATACTTTGCCATGGGGCTGCCGTTCTTAAGCGCGTCCATGGTCTCGCTTGTTCTGATCGTCGGCTACCTTCTGACCGAACTCTGGAGCGGTATGTCCGGCTCCGACATAGCGACCAACCTGTTTTTCCTGACCACGGCCAACCTTATCGGCATGGTTGGCGCGTGGACCAGTGAATACCGCCACCGAGCGCACTTTCTGGACCGCAAGCTGCTGGATCACATGCATCAGGCGGCCCGCGACGAGAGCCGGCGAAAAACGGAACTGATCACCGCAGCCAGCCACGACCTGCGCCAGCCTCTGAACGTGATCGACATAACGCTGGAAAGCCTGTCGCCAAGCAAAGACGGCCCCGCAGCGCACCCGGCCACCCAACAGTTGCGGGACATGATTCGTCATCTCCGGCGCCTGCTGGGCACCGTATTCGACAGCGCACGGCTCAACGAGGGCATGGTGCAAGCCGTTGTCCGACCAACCACACTGGCACCGGTATTCCGGGATCTCAACGATTTGCTGGCGGACTCGCTTGGCAATAACAAGATAGAGGTTCGGATTGACCACCCGGGTAGTGATCTTCAGGTTATGGCGGATCCATCACTGTTGTCGCGGATCCTCCAGAACCTGATATTCAATGCGGTGCAACACAGCAGCGGCACGGCCGTTACCCTGTCAGCAAAAGCCATGGGCTCACATGTGTTGCTGGAGGTCGCGGATGACGGCATCGGCCTGCCACCCGGGCTGGTGGATAACCTGTTCTCACCCTACGTGAGGGGCGCAGGCCCCAGTGAGTATCCGGGTCTGGGACTTGGCCTGACCATTGTTCAGGAATTTGTTGCGCTGATGCGGGGAGAGTGCGGCGCCGAGTCGAGGTCTGGCGGGGGGTCTGTGTTCTGGGTCCGGCTTCCCGCGGCCGTCACAACCACCCACGAGCCCGCGCCAGATTCACGCATTCTGTCCGGTTGTGAACACCAAGCTGGGTAAAAATCGCCTTGAGATGGGTTTTCACCGTGTGCTCCGTCAAATTCAGGCTCTGGCAAATCCGTTTATTGGGAAAGCCCTGGGCCAACAACAGGAGCACGTCCATTTGCCTCGGGGTCAACGACAGCCCCGGTGCCACAGGATCGTTACCGCCAGGGAAATACCTCTCACCGCGGCTTACAGAGCGGACCATGCTCACCAGCGCCGACCGCCCGGCAGATTTCGCCAGAAAGCCACTGGCACCGGCTGCCTGCGCAGCTCTTACCGTAGCTTCGTCTTCACTGCTGGAAATGATCACCACCGGAGGTGGCTCCCTGTGGCTTGCCAGCCTGGGTAACAACGCCAATCCTGTTTCGCCCTGCAAAGCGATATCGAGCAGGATCAGCTGAAAATCGTCCTGACGGACCAACAAATCCGAGGCGCCCTCAACGGTGCTGGCGATCACAACGGATTCGGCCAAGCCTTCCTGACGGATCAGGCCCGCCAACCCCTGGGAAAAAAGGGCATGGTCATCGACCAGCAACACCTTCTTCATGGGAACTGGTCGTGCGCCCGCAGCAGGGGCCTGCCCGGCTTTCGATGTTATGGCATCCATGGATGTGCCTCTGCCCGCTGTGTTTATTTTTGTTACGGCGGATGCGTCACTATAGGCCAGCCGAACGCTGCGCTCCGCGCACTGCTTAACATTTTTTTACAGGGACCTGCGGCCTTGCGTCCCAATGTGTAGGCAGTGAAACACAAATGTCATATTTCTGAAGCATCCTTCCAGCTTCTCAACCAACTGTCTGGTAAGGGTTTTTCGAAAGATGCCGCGATTCACACGGATGACTGCAACACTCCCGGGACTGCTACTGCCCGCTCTTATGGCCTTTCAGGCCCAGGCCTATGACCTGGAAATCCACGGTTCCAATACCGTTGGCGCTACCCTGGCGCCAATGCTCGTTACCGGCTACCTGGAAGAGCATGGCGGCGGGCAGGTTGCAGCCAGGGGCACGGGAGTGGAAAACGAAAAGATCCTGCGAGCGCCTGTGAACAACCGGGCGGCCGAGGTGCTGGTTGCAGCGCACGGATCAAGCACCGGCTTCAAGGCGCTGGCCGCCGGCGAGGCCGACATCTGGGCCTCTTCCCGCCCGGTCAAACCACAAGAAGCGGAGCAATTCCAGGCCCGGGCGGATCTCACTGCGCCCGAGAGCGAACACGTGATTGCCATTGATGGACTGGCCATTCTGGTACATCCATCCAACCCCGTCAGCAAGATGAGTATCGAAACCCTGGGCCGTGTGTTCTCCGGCCAGATCCGGAACTGGTCAGAGCTGGGCGGCCCGGACCGGCCGATCCACCTCTATGCCAGGGATGACCGCTCCGGCACCTGGGACACCTTCAAATCCCTGGTGCTGGGGAAACAGTTCGAACTGGACAGCAATGCCAAACGCTATGAATCCAACGACCAGCTATCGGATGATGTTAGCCGGGATCCGTCGGGCATTGGCTTCTCCGGCCTGGCCTCAGTTCGGGACAGCAAACTCCTGGCTATTTCGGAAGGCAATGCACCAGCACTGCGCCCCAACCAGCTCACCGTCGCCAGCGAGGACTACCCGCTGTCACGGCGTTTGTTCATGTACACGCCGGGAAGCGATGTCCCAGCGCTTTCCGCCGGTCTGATCGGATTCGCCCTGGGCCAGCAAGGTCAGGCACTGGTGGCCGAGTCCGGCTTTATCTCTCAGAACCCCATCGCAGTAAAGCCGGAATTCGACGACGCGACGCCCGAGAGCTTTCGCCGCCTGACCGGCAACTACCATCGCCTGACGGTCAATTTCCGCTTCTCAGAAGGCCGGACCAAGCTCGATAACAAGGCCCGCAGGGACCTGCAGCGGGTTCAGCAGTACCTGATCCAGAACGGCCGGCCCGCTGACGACCTGCTATTGATCGGGTTTGCCGACACCCAGAGTCATGAATTACGTGCCCAGATGATCTCCGAGCTCCGGGCCCTGTCCGTCCGCAAGGCGCTTCAGGAAGTGGATGTTCCTGACGTGGCCTACACCGGCTACGGCCAGTACATGCCGGTTGGTGGCAGTGGCAGCCGGCGCAATGGTCGCGTGGAAGTCTGGATCAAATCCCGCTAGTCGAGACCAAAGTCTGACGAAAAACTGCGGCAATCACCTATCCGCCACGACATCACAGATATGTTTGGGTTTCCTATACTGACGGGGTCATTTCCAACCAACAGACAGGGACAATGGACATCCAAAACGACCACCGTTACGCGATCAACCTGAACGTCCGGGGTATTCAGCCCTCGGCCACCCTTCGAATCAATGAGCTGAGCAATCACCTCAAATCCGAGGGCAAGGACATTATCAAACTCGGGCTGGGGCAGTCCCCTTTCCCGGTTCCCGATCGCGTGGTGGAGGCGCTCAAGGAGCACGCCCACGAAAAGGACTATTTGCCGGTAAAAGGGCTCAAAGGCTTACGCGAGGCAATCGCCGGCTATATTCGCCGGAGTGAGCGCATGCACTGCACCTGGGAAGACGTGCTGATTGGCCCGGGCTCCAAGGAACTGCTGTTCATGCTGCAGCTGGCCTACTATGGTGATCTGCTGATCCCGCGTCCGAGCTGGGTCTCCTATGCCCCGCAAGCCCGGATCATCGGCCGCTCGGTTCACTGGCTGCCAACCCATGCCGAGAACAACTGGCAGCTTACCGCCGAAGAGCTGGATATCATCTGTCGGGATGATCCCTCGCGGCCCCGGATTTTGATCCTGAACTACCCGTCCAACCCCACCGGCTGCACCTACACCGACGACCAGCTACTGGCCATTGCCAATGTGGCCCGAAAATACCGGCTGATCCTGCTCTCCGATGAGATCTACGGTGAGGTGCATTTCGAGGGCAGGCACAAATCCATTGCCAGGTATTACCCGGAAGGCACCATCATCAGTACCGGCCTCAGTAAATGGGCCGGTGCCGGCGGCTGGCGCCTTGGCACATTCATTTTCCCCCGGGAACTGAGGCCCCTGCAGGACGCCATGGCCATCATCGCCAGTGAAACCTACACCGCGACGAGCGCGCCGATCCAACACGCGGCCATTGCAGCGTTCAATGGCGGTGACGACATCGACGAATACCTTAAACAGTCCCGTCGGGTGCTGAAGGTTGTTGGCGAGTACATGCACCGTCGACTGAGCGACATGGGCGCGGTAGTCCAGAAACCGGAAGGCGCGTTCTACCTGTTCCCGGACTTCTCCGGCTTCCGCGAACAACTGGCCAGTAAAGACATCAAGACCAGCCAGGCCCTCTGCCAGGCCCTGCTGGAAAACACCGGCGTGGCCATCCTGCCGGCCAGCGATTTTGGCTTCGTGCCGGATCATCTGGCGGCGCGCCTGGCCTTCGTCGACTTCGACGGCGCCGAATCCCTGGAGCTCGCCGGCGGCGACTATGCCGAACAGGAACTGGGCGACGACTTCGTGAAACAGGCTTGCCCGCGGCTGGTCACCGCCATGGACAAGATGGAGCAGTGGCTGAACAGCCTCTGATCCTGCCGTGTTAGACTGGCGCCCTCATTCTCTAACGGGATATCAACGGGGGCGCCATGTCTGATTCAGTTTCTCTGCTCGAGATTACCGACTTTGCCGAAAACCTGGCCCGCGAGGCCGGCGAACTGATTCGCCGCGAGCGGGACAACAACGCCCTGCGCACCGATTACAAGCATCAAACCGAGCTGGTAACCCACGCCGACGTGATGGCGGACGAATTCATCACAGGCGCCATCCGCAAACGCTTCCCCGGTCACCGGATTCTCTCGGAAGAGACCATGCCGGACCTTAGCCAGGCCGAGGAGCTGGATACCCCCCTCTGGATCGTCGACCCCATCGATGGCACCGTGAACTATGCCTATGGCCATCCCCAGGTAGCCGTCTCCATTGCCTATGCCGAAAAAGGTCGGGTTCAGGCCGGTGTGGTGCATGCGCCCTTCCCCGGCGAAACCTTCCGGGCGACCCGCTCAGAGGGCGCCACGCTGAACAACCATCCGATCCGCCACAGCGGCGCCACCGTGCCCCGGGATGCCCTGTTTGCAACCGGCTTCCCCTACACCAAGGACGCCCTGGAACCGCTGGTCAAACGCCTGGATGCAATGATTCACCAATGCCGCGACCTGCGGCGCATCGGTTCCGCGGCACTGGATATCTGCTGGGTGGCCTGTGGCCGACTGGATATCTACTATGAAAACGTCAGCCCATGGGACTTCGCCGCCGCCCGCCTGATCGCCCTGGAAGCAGGCGCCACCGCTGGCCATTTCAGTGAAGTGCCCGACGGTTATCCTGCCGACCTCTGGGGCCGCGATATCCTGATTTCGGCCCCGGCTCTTTGGGAGCCTGTTCGGTCTATCCTGCGGTCTGCCTCTGGGTACGACTGATTGTGCTTGTGATTGCCTTCGGGGGTTGTCACTAGCCTGTTAACTTCGGGGCGGGCACAGGATGGGAACCTGCTCCCCGAAACCGCTACGAGCACATTCATGTGCTCGTAGCGGTTTCGGGAAAGCCCTTCCTGCCTTCGCCTCACCACCGGATCTATCAGGCTACCAAAAGGAGGCCAACTCCAAGCTCAGCCCCAAACACCTTCTGCAACCAACCCCCAACTCTCGTCGAAGTCAGTAGAAGGCAACCGCGAGAACGAGGAGCGGATAAACCGCTGGATCCGCCCTTCAACAAAAACCAGTACAAAGTCCGCGCCGCGAGCAGACGTCGTCCGGGGCCGCAGGCCCTGGCGGATTTCGCCTTCTTTGAGGGTTTGCCGTACCTGGGTTTCCAGGCGCTCGAAGAACTGGGAGGCACGCTTGCGCAGGGTGTCGTTCTCGCCCATCAAAGCATCACCGGTCAGCACACAACACAGCCCCGGATTGCGTTCAGCAAAGACCAGCACCAGGTGCACCAATTGCTGGAGACGAACCCGCACGTCCTCCTGCTCCTGCAGGATCACCTGACAGCGAGAGAACACGGCCTCTTCAGCAAACTCGATAAGCGCCTCGAACATTTTCCGCTTGCTGGGAAAGTGCCGATACAAAGCCGCCTCGGTAACGCCCACGGATTTGGCGAGGCCGGCGGTGGTGATTCGGGCACCCGGATCGGTCTCCAGGAGTTCCACAAGAGCATGGAGAATCGCCTCGCGGCGACTGGGTTTCTGATCAGTCATGGCAGGACAGCAGCGCTCTGATTTATCGTTGTCGGGGCCGGTCGTTCAATGCCAGCCCTCGGTTATCGTTAGTCAGGATTGTGCCCGAGATCAGAAGAAGGTGCCATCAATGGGCGAGGATGCACTGGCATAGAGTTTCTTGGGCATCCGGCCTGCCAGGTAGGCTTCACGGCCCGCTTCGATGGCAAGGCGCATGGCATTGGCCATCTTGATGGGATCTCTGGCCTGGGCAATGGCGGTGTTCATCAATACGCCATCACAGCCCAGTTCCATGGCGATGGTGGCATCCGACGCTGTGCCGACGCCCGCATCCACAAGCACCGGCACCCTGGCGTTCTCGACAATCAGGCGGATGTTGTACCGGTTCTGGATCCCCAGGCCGGAACCTATTGGCGCACCGAGGGGCATGATGGCCACACAGCCCATCTCTTCCAGACGCTTGGCCAGCAATGGATCGTCGGAGCAGTAGACCATGACCTTGAAGCCATCCTTGATCAGCTCCTCGGCCGCCACCAGCGTCTCGGTCATGTTCGGATAAAGGGTTTTCTCCTCACCGAGGACTTCCAGCTTCACCAGATCATGGCCATCCAGGAGCTCCCGGGCCAGCTTGCAGGTGCGTACGGCGTCTTTGGCGGTATAGCAGCCGGCCGTGTTGGGCAGAATGGTATAACTGCTCGGGGAAACCACATCCAGCAGGTTCGGCTCATCCGGATTCTGGCCGAGATTGGTACGACGAACCGCAACGGTGACGATCTCCGCACCGCTGGACTCAATGGCATGTCCGGTTTCCATCATGTCACGATATTTGCCAGTACCGACGAGCAAACGGGACTGGTAAACCCGTCCGGCAATTTCGAGGGGTCTGTCTTCTGGAAGCTGGAGTTCGGATGTCTCTGTCATAGTGTTCCTGAATCGTTTGAATACGGGAGGATGGAAACCGACGTGATCGGTGGGTTAGGCGGAGCGGGCTGTTCAGCCGCCGCCAATAGCGTGAACGACTTCTACACGGTCGCCATCGCTCAGGGTAAATTCCGGGTGCCGGCTGCGTGGCACGATATCCTCGTTCACCTCAACCGCCAGCCGCTTGCCCGCGAGAGCCATCTTCTCAATCAGCGTGGCAATGGTTGCACCATTTGGCAGCTCCATTGCATCGCCATTTACCTGAACCTGCATCGTGACTCCTGACCCTCTGTATTCATCTACTTGTTCCGGCGGAGACCGGAGGTTATTAACAGCGCCCAGCCCACCATGAAACACACCCCGCCGATGGGCGTGATCGGGCCGATCCAGCGGATGTCTGTCAGCACCAGCAGGTAAAGACTGCCACTGAATAACAGGATGCCGGCCAGAAAGAATCCCGCCGACCAACCCAGCAATTTCCTGGGCAGGCCCTGTCCGGCCAGCAATGCCAACAGAACCAGCGCTATGGAATGATATATTTGATATGTGACGGCAGTCTGGAAAACTTCAAGGCCCCTTTCACTGACCAGGTTGCGCAACCCGTGTGCGCCAAAAGCGCCTGCCATCACCGCCAGGAGCGCCAGGAAGGCGCCCGCAACCAGCGGAAAGCCAAGAACCCGGCCAGAGCTGTGTTGTACGGACTCAGCAGTCACAATGGATCTTTTCTCCCGAATCCAGGTTCATCATGGTCAACGTGCCTCCCCAGACACACCCGGTATCCAGGCCGATAAACCGGTCACTGCCGGTTTTTCCTTCCAGCGCCGCCCAGTGGCCGAACACAACACGGACATCGTCATTGCGAGGGAAATGAAACCACGGCTCGAAGCCCTCCGGCGCACTGTCGACGGTTTCCTTGGCAGCCAGCTCAAGGGTGCCATCCTCGGCAATAAAGCGCATGCGGGTAAAATAATTGGTAATGACCCGCCAGCGGTCCATACCCTGCAGGGTTTCGTCCCAGCGCTCGGGCTCATTCCCGTACATGTGGGCAAAGTAGTCCGCGGCCGAATCGGCGCGAATAACCGCTTCCACTTCCCGAGCGCAGTCCAGGGCCTGGCTGACCGTCCAGATGTGGGGCAAACCCGCGTGAGTCATCACGATGTTGCGGATCGGATCGTGAACGCACAGATTCTGTTGGCGGAGCCAGCTCACCAGCCGGTCCTGATCCGGTGCTTCCAGAATATCGGCCAGGGTGTCTTTGCGGCGTGTCTGATGGCCGCCCAGGGCCACCGCCAGTAGATGCAGATCGTGATTGCCGAGCACCACGACTGCCGACTGCCCCAGGCTTTCGATATACCTCAGGGTTGCCAGTGAGGACGGGCCACGGTTGATCAGATCCCCCGCCACCCAAAGACGATCCCGGGAGGGGGAGAAATCCACTTTGGCCAGTACATCTCTCAGGCGTTCGTAACAGCCCTGGATATCACCAATGGCATAGTCAGTCATCACTTACCTCGTTTGCCGTGTTGACCCCGCCCTTCTCCTCCACCAGCAGGTCGGCAATAGCCACGTAATCCGTCAGAGCCAGATTTTCCGGGCGCAGGCCATCATTGATGCCCAGATTCTGCAGTTGCGCAACCGAGACCATGCCGCCAAGGGCCTTGCGGAGGGTTTTCCGGCGCGCATTGAAAGCGGTCCGTACCACCGCCTGAAGCGTTGCCAGATCCTTTGCTGTATGCGGCAGGGTCCTGTGGGGGACTAGTCGGACAATGGCCGAATCCACTTTCGGCGCCGGGCGGAAAGCGCCGGAACCCACTTCAAACAGCGGCTGCACCCTGCAGAAATACTGGGTCATGATGCCAAGGCGACCGTAATTGTTGTCACCGGGCACCGCTGCCATCCGCTGTACCACCTCTTTCTGCAGCATGAAGTGCATGTCCTGCACGACGTCCGCCTGCGCCAGCAGGTGGAAGATCAGGGGCGTGGATATATTGTACGGCAGGTTACCGATAATCCGCAGGGGACGATCCACCATAAGCTCACTGAAATCAAACTTGAGCGCGTCCGCCTCGTGAATCCGGAATTCGGGGTAGTTAAAGAACTTGGTGCGCAGCACCGGAATCAGGTCGCGATCCAGTTCCACCACCTGAAGCCTTGGGTTCACGGCCAGTATCTCTTCGGTCAGCGCGCCCAGGCCGGGACCAATCTCCACGATGGCGTCATCGGGTTTCGGATTGATCGCGCGGATGATCTGCTCGATGACCCCCGGATCATGAAGGAAATTCTGGCCAAACCGCTTTCTGGCCTGATGGCCGGCTTTGTTACTCACGAACGGGTCTCTTCAATTGCAGATTTGCGACAACGAGCCATTTGCTCGCCCACCTTCAGGGCCGTGCGCAGACTGCCGCCATCAGCCCGGCCGGTACCAGCCAGATCCAGGGCGGTGCCATGGTCCACGGAGGTGCGGACAATGGGCAGCCCCAGGGTAATGTTCACAGCACGCCCGAAGCCCTGAAACTTCAGTACCGGCAATCCCTGGTCGTGGTACATGGCCAGAACTGCGTCGGTCTGATCGAGCCAGTGCGGCGTAAACAGAGTGTCGGCGGGAAGGGGGCCTGTCAGCGAAATGCCTTCGGCACGAAGACTCTCGAGGGTTGGCTCGATGATGTCGATTTCCTCCCGACCGAGGTGGCCGCCTTCCCCGGCATGGGGGTTCAGGCCTGCCACCAGAATTCTGGGCCGGGCAATGCCGAAGAACTTTTTCAGGTCAGCATTGAGAATGCGGGTGACCTGGGTCAGGCGCGCCGGGGTAATGGCGGCGGAAACGTCCCTGAGCGGTAAGTGGGTGGTTACCAGCGCAACCCGCAGCTCTTCGGTCGCCAGCATCATGACCACCCGTTCAACTCCGCACAGTTCCTGAAGGAACTCGGTGTGGCCGCTGAACGATATGCCGGCATTATTGATCACGCCCTTGTGGACCGGCGCCGTCACCATGCCGTCAAAATCGCCGCTCAGGCAGCCATTGGCGGCAACTTCCAGTGTTCTGAGCACATAGGCACTGCTGCCAGTGTCCAGGGTTCCCGGCTGGTGATTGGCGCAACCGTCCACGTGCAGCACCGACAACAGACCTGCTTCCATCTCCGGCGCCTCTCCGGGCTGCCAGGAACGCAGTTCAACCGCCAGATTCAGTTGCTTCGCCCGGGCCTCCAGCAGTGGCCTGCTGGCAACCACCACCACACCCCCGGTCCTGGCCTCCAGCGCCAGCTGCAGGCACAGCTCCGGACCAATGCCGGCAGGTTCGCCGGCGGTAAGTGCCAGCACCACGGGATTACTCATCAGGAGACCGGCTCTTCTTCGGCCGTTTCGTCCTTGGCGTACTCGCCCTTGAACTCGATAAAGGCCTCATCGCGGATTTCCTGGAGCCAGTTCTGCAATTCGGTTTCGAATTTGCGGCGATAGATGGCCTGGCGAGCCTCGGCGTCGCGAACATCGCCGCTGATGTCTTTCTGGCGGCGTTCCTGAACCTGCAGGATGTGCCAGCCGAACTGGGAACGGAACGGCCCGCGGAATTCGCCGATATCGGCATTCAGCATTGCCTGTTCAAACGCCGGCACCATCTGGCCAGGACTTACCCAGCCAAGGTTACCGCCGTCGGAACCGGATACAGGGTCATCGGAGTATTCCCGGGCCAGGGCACTGAAGCTGGCTCCGTTTTCAAGCTGCTGGTACAGATCCCGGATCATGGTTTCAGCCTGGCTGTCGGTGGTTGCTTCGGAAGGCCGAACCAGAATATGACGGACGCGATGCTGCTGGATAACCTGCTGCTGTTCGCCACCACGCTTGTCCATCACCATCACCAGATGGAAGCCACTGTTGTTTTCCAGCACTTCCGAAGGCTCACCCACCGGCAGCTCCGGCACAACCGGGGCGACCAGAGATGGCAGCTGGCCTTCGGCACGCCAGCCCATATCACCGCCTTCGAGGGCATTGCTGGCATCGGATTCAGCGACAGCCACTTCACGGAAATCGCGGCCACTGGCGATCTCATTGCGCAGACGCTCGGCTTTTTCCCGGGCCGCCTCCACTTCCGCCTCGTCCGACGGATCGTCAACGCTGACAAAAATATACGCCAGCCGGTATTGGGCGTTATTGCCACCCCGGGCCTCCAGGCTTTCGAGGTAGTTCTCGACTTCCCGATCAGTTACCCGAACCCGGTTGCCTACCTGACGCTGCTGAACGCGGCTGGTCAGCATTTCCTTACGGATCTGCTCGCGGGCCTGGTTATAGCTCACGCCTTCGGCCGCCAGCTGGTTTTCAAACTGCGCCAGGCTCATACCGTTGCGCTCGGCAATGTTGGCCATGGTCTCGTTCAACTCGTTATCGCTGATACGCATGCCGGCCCGGTCCGCCATCTGCATCTGGATCGAGTCGGTGATCAGTTGGTCAAGAACCCGTTCTTCCAGCACCTGTCTCGGCGGCAGTCCGGTACCCTGGGCTCTGAGCCGGCTGGCGATGGTGTTGATCCGGGCCTCCAGCTCGGTCTGAAGAATGACATCCTCATCCACGATGGCCACCACCTGATCCAGCAGTTTTCGCTCTGCCTGCACGGTCAGCGGTGCCATGACGGCGAGAAAAACCAGTAACGCTTGAACACCATGGCGAAGAGTCGCCTTCATAATCACCTCTGCAAATAGAATATGAGCCTGCATGCCAGTACGGGGCTTAGTCCCACTCCTGGTCAGGGAGTTCCGTACCGGCGACGCTCCCTTTCGTCAAACCCGTAAATCGCCTCGGAAATCCGCGCCGAGGCACCACCACTGCCACCCAGTCCTTTCAGCTGAATCTGAAACAGTATGCGCCCCTGAAGCTCCCGGTCGTAAGTCAGGTAATTCTGGTGAACCACCTGAATGCTCCAGCAGCAGTTGTTGTATTCAAGGCCGGCCAGGGACCCCACCGTACGGTCAAGGCTTGAGTCGTAGACCCAGCGGCCGATCAGACTAACACGGTCCGTCACCGGGAAAACCGTCGCAATGTCTGACTGTTCCAGTTCATCCCGGCTATAGGTGTGCCCCAGACTGGCCAGGTAGCGGTAATCACTGGAATGGAAAGTCAGCTGACTTCGACCTTCCTCGGTATCACCGGTGTCGGGATCCCACAGGCCAGACGACCGGATCTCCAGAGTATCAAGCGGGTTGAGCACCACCTCACCCGCCAGCGGAGAGCGGCTCCGGGTTCCGCCCCCCTCACCAAACAGAGTTACCTCACGGTCGTCAAAGTACTGCACCTGGCCGATACTGAACCTGGCCCGCTCGGCACCGGTGAGCAGGTCATTGAAACGGCTGGTCAGGGCCACGGTCAACTGGTTGGCGTCACCTACCCGATCACCGCCGGTAAAGCGATCCGGCTGAAACAGCTGGTCAAACCGGAACGTCTGGAGGTCGGTGTCAAAGTCAGGAATGTCATTCTGATCCGCGTCCGCATTGGCCCATACATAGTACAGCCGGGGCTCAAGGGTCTGGTTGTAGGGCACATCAAACAGACTGCCCTGACGGTCGAAATAAAGCCCGTTATCCCACTCGGCAACCGGCACCGTGCGATCAAACGCGCCATCACCGAGATCGTAATCATCGAGATCGTAGCGGGTGTAATCCACACTCACCGAGGGGCGACTGAAGCCCCACAACGCCCGCAGTGGCAGAGCCAGTTCCGGCCGGGCCCGGAACCGCTGACCGTTGGCCTGGTCCAGACCAGTCAGTCCTTCGTTATCACGGTAAAAAACGGTGTACTGACTCTCCAGATTCGCTTCCAGAATACCCGCGCCTGCCTGTCCCGCGTAGATTATTTCAGGCAGCTGGGCATAGGGCTTATCCTCATTGGCAATACTTTCACTGATGGTCTGGTAATCGTTAAGGTAGGCATCAAAATACTGCTGGTCGCTCCGGTAAGTGACCCCACCCTTTCTTTGCAGGTGGGTTGCCTGGTTAATCTCCAGGTTACGGTTCAGGTCGCTGAAATAGTCCTCGTCACTCACTACGGAAAAATCACCGTAGCCGGACCAGCCACCGCCGAACACCGCCCTCGTGGTGGCATCCAGAGCCCAGCGCTCGCCCGATTCGCCGGGATTCTCGGCCGCGAACTCCGAATCGCTGCCGATGTAGCCCAACTGCAGCGTCGTCTCGCCCAGCGAACTGAGATAGCGGCCCTCGGCCTCGTTGAACAGGCCCCGGCCATTCATGTACTGAGGCGTGAGCGTGGCGTCATAATGGGGGGCAAGATTCAGATAATAAGGTAGCGCGAGAAAGCCTCCGCTACCGGCAGTGGAAGAACCGAACTGGGGATACAGGAAACCGGACTTGCGTCGGTCATCAATGGGAAAGCTGGCCCAGGGCCAGTAGAACACCGGCACATCCAGAATCTCCAGCCGAACATGCTTTGCGGTACCAAAACCCTCGGCCCGGTCCAGCTGGATATCCAAGGCAACAATGGCCCAGTCGTTCTGCTTCGGGCCACAGGTGGTCAGAAAGCCATCTTCAATGACCACCTGCTCTTCACTGATCCGCGCCAGACGGCCTGCACGACCGCGCATTTCGGGCCCGTGCAGCAGAAACGTCGCCGTGTTGATGTCCAGCCGCCCGGTATCCACATCGTAGTTCGCGTTCTCACCGGTCAGAAGGAAGCCATCACCTCGACTGACCAGTGGCCCCTGAACCGATACCGCGCCCTGTTGCTGGCTGTAGCGGGCTTCTGAACCGGTTACCTGGAAGCCCCCCTGGCGGATCCGGACATCGCCCTGGAGAAACAGCTCGCGGTCAATTTCATACCGGGCATTCAGGCCGCTGGCCTCCAATGGCTGTTCGGCATCGCTACCACCGGCAAAGGCACTGCCAACGCCGTCGTGACTGCCGGAAGGCAAATAGCCACCATCACAGAACAGGGGCAAAGATGACCGCACCTCGGAAGGCAGTTCTGCCCTGGGGCGCCAGTCAATTTCCGCCGCTGACGGCGGTGTCTGGGCATAACCGGTGGCACCCCCCAATCCTAGAAACGCGGCCAGCAACAAACGGCCATACCGGCTCTGCCACCGGATTTCCGGCGATTGCAGTGGGCGTTCGGGACATGGCACGGTGGCTGGATCCTGTTCCGGGTGAATTGGAGGACGGGCAATATTAACCGCCGCCTAGTTTACACGGGCCCTCCGGGGTTGTTAACGGAAACTCCGCTGCAAAACCGATTTACCCTCTTTATACTCGTCTGCTAACTTTCGCTGTCAGCGACAACTTTTTTTCAGGATCGCAACCCGAGCTATGGACACCCGCCTGCAGTTGCTGACCAACTGGGTCAGACAGTTTCCCGGCTTTGAACAGAGCGAAGCCGAACCGGTTTCCGGCGATGCCAGTTTTCGCCGCTATTTCCGGGTCTGGCAGCACGCCAACCAGGCGACGGCTCCCGGCAACGGCGTGCCGTTTATCGTTATGGATGCGCCCCCGGAACACGAAGACTGCGAGCCCTTCGTGGCCATCGCACGACACTGGCACCACCAGGGCATCGCCGTGCCTGAAATCATCCAGGCCGATCTGAAGCAGGGTTTCCTGCTGTTGGAGGATTTTGGTGACCAGCTGATGCTTGGCCAACTGACCGCCGACTCCGCAGACCAGCTCTACCGGAAGGCCCTGGAAGAACTGACCCTCATTGCCCGCCAGCCCTCCCCAGAGGATTACCCGCTGCGGCCCTACGACGCCACCCTGCTTGAGCGGGAAATGGCGCTGTTTCCGGACTGGCTGCTGGAGCGGCATCTGGGCATGCGCCTGGAAAACAGCGAGCGGGCTCTGCTGGACACCACCTTTTCCATACTGCGGGAGAGCGCCCTGGCGCAACCGGAAGTGACGGTTCATCGGGACTACCACTCCCGCAACCTGTTGGTTCGCCCCAATGAACCCCGCCCCGGCGTCATCGATTTCCAGGATGCCGTCATCGGGCCGGTCACCTACGACGTTGTGTCCCTGCTGAAGGATTGCTACATCCGTTGGCCGGAGGAGCGCATCTGCGACTGGCTGGAGGTGTTTCGCCAGAGCAGCCGGGACGCCGGCCTGCACCGGGCTGATCCGGAAACCTTCCGCCAGTGGTTTGAGCTAATGGGCATGCAGCGCCACCTGAAGGCCGCCGGGATTTTCGCCCGGCTGTCGATCCGCGATGGCAAGCACGGTTATCTCAATGACATTCCCCGAACCGTGCAGTACCTGATCGTTGCCAGCAGCCGGCAGCCAGCCCTGCGTCACTTCCACGAATGGCTCAGCGACACGGTCATGCCGCGAATCGAAGCGAGCATTGGCCCGGCCCCTGGTCAGGAGCATCCGCACCCGTGAAAGCCATGATTCTCGCCGCCGGCAAAGGTGAACGCATGCGGCCACTGACTCTGGCCACACCAAAGCCCCTGCTCCGGGCCGCCGGCAAGCCTCTGATCAGCTACCATCTGGAACACCTTCGCCGGGCGGGCATCAGGGACGTGGTGATCAACCATGCCTGGCTGGGTGACCAGATTGAAGAGACCCTGGGCAACGGCAAACAGTTCGGACTGTCCATTCAATACTCCCGGGAAGGCGAGCCCCTGGAAACCGCCGGTGGCATAGTGCGCGCCCTGCCCCTGCTTGCCAATGAAGAGTCTGACTGGTTTGTGGTTATCAATGGCGACATCTGGAGCGATTTTGATCTGTCACAACTGACACCGCCGGCTGACGCGGACGCCGTGCTCGTTGTCACCGAAAACCCGCCGCACCATCCTGAAGGGGATTTTCACCTGACCGATCAGGGATGGCTCACTGGTGACGGGCCGGAGAAATTGACCTTCACCGGCATCAGCCTGTTGCGCCGGCGACTGTTCGAAGGCCTGACCGACCGGTCCGGAAAGCTCGGGCCTGTGCTGCGCAACGCCATGGGCGAAGGCCGCGTGAAAGGCCTTTATCACCGGGGACAATGGGTGGACGTCGGCACCCCGGAACGCCTCCAGGCGCTGGACAGGCAACTGGGCAACAGGGAATCTGAAAGCCATGGCAGGGAGTAAACGACAACCGGTGCTGCCGGCACGGATGGACGCCGAGTTTTCCAGCCTGATGCGGGAACTCTCAGCCTGCGGCCATCAGGCACCCGCGCTTATCGAGCGCGCCCATCTGCCCCGCTGGTGCAGGCGCCCCCTGTTCTTCTTCCTCGGTTATATCGCCAAAGCAGAGGGGCGAGTGACCGAAGCCGACATTGGCTATGCAGAATCCCTGATCAAGGCCATGAGGCTGTCGAAGCGTCAGCGGCGGCGCGCCATTGGCTGGTTCCAGGACGGCAAGTCAGCCGGGCAACTGCCTTTCATCCGCGGGTTGGCCATGCGCCTGTCCCGCCGGCTATGGCCTTCCCCGGCCCTGAAAACCGCCATCTGTCTGTGCCACGCCAGTCAACTGAACGGCCGGCCCGCCAAACCCAGGCGCTATCGCTGCGAGGATGCCATTGACCAGATTGGCCTACCGGTTAGCATCAGCGAGGACATCTTCGACAGCTATGCCAGCAAGGTATGGACCCGGCATAGCGAGAATCTCTCAAGACCCACCAGTTATCAGCAGGCCTGCGAGCTGTTGGGGGTCACCCGGCGGGATTCACTGGAGGTGATCAAGCGGGCCTACCGCAAGAAGGTATCCGAGTGCCATCCGGACAAGCTGGCCCAACAGCAGGTCAGCCCCCGCGAGCATGCACTGGCCAAGGATCGTCTGCTTCACTATCAGCAGGCCTGGGAACTGATCAAGCGCCACAACACCGTCCGCTAGTCCTGGCGGGACTCCAGCCATGCAGCAACGCGGCTGGCAATCCCATCGCCCAGGGTTCCGGGCGCTGGCGTGAGCCAGGGAATCGGTTGTCGCTCAAAGCCACTCATCCCGGCCCGGCGCAACCTCATTCCCATACTCCATTTCGTTTGATCATCAGCGGCTCCGGACGGATAAAGCTCCAGCAATTTCGTGCTCAGCGACTCCAGACGTTCGGGCAGATCTGGACGGTCAACGGGGTAAAACTGGGAAGCCACCCAGATAAGCGCAGCGGCATCAGCCCCCTCCAGTACCTGGTTGGTCACGTGTATGCTGGCTCGCCCGACTCCCAGAACAGCCGGTGTTTCATAGCCCCGCTCAGCCAACTGGGCCAGCCCTGCCTGGAGCGTCTGGCTGATCCGGCTTCGGTAGCGCGCCTCAAGATCATCGGCACTCTCTGAAGCCATGATATCGATCATGACCGATTCCGGTGCTTCCTGCTCACCCGCCTCCGTTTCCGCCGATGGTTCTTCTACCACCGGCCGCATCAGGATTTCACTCAGAACCGGTGAGGGCGACTCCAGGCCAAGGGTGAGCACGGCCCAGCCCCTGGAAGCCAGCCCCGCTGCCAGTGAGCCGGTTACCCCGGAAGCGGCAGTTTCACCTTCTTCCGACAGAACCAGCACCGCACCGCGAGCCGGCAACCTGGCTTCCGGGTAGAACAGGCCCAGCGCCCTATCACCCTCCTCAAGCTCCAGCCATACCGCTGATTCGGGAAAACGCTGGATCAGGGAGCGTTCGCCGGTGCCTGTCCAGATCAGGGCCCGACTCGCAGACTCTGACGCCTCGACGCCTTCGGCCTCACCGGCCGTCCCGCTCTCTTCCTGCCCGAGGGTGATGGACGGTGCGACACACATCAGCGCCAGGACAAAAAACCAGAACACGCCGGGCCGGTAAATCTCGAATCTCTGCACAGATACTGATCCTTTGACTGCGAAAAAACGCCACTGAGCTGTTAGACTAGCAGCCATCCTGAATGTGCGGCAGGGACCGCTGACCAAGCCATTATCCATTGTTGTGAGAGAGCCGTCATGAACCCTTACCTGATTGCCCCATCCATCCTGTCCGCCGATTTTGCCCGTCTTGGCGAGGAAGTCGATAACGTGCTGGCCGCCGGCGCCGACGTGGTGCACTTCGATGTGATGGACAATCACTACGTACCCAACCTCACCATTGGCCCCATGGTCTGCGAGGCGCTGCGCAAGCACGGCGTGACCGCCCCCATCGATGTGCACCTGATGGTGTCGCCGGTGGACGACCTCATCCGTATGTTTATCGACGCCGGGGCCAGTTACATTACCTTCCACCCGGAAGCGACCAACCACATTGATCGCTCACTGCAGCTGATCCGCGACGGTGGCTGCCAGGCGGGCCTGGTGTTCAACCCGGCCACGCCGCTGCATTATATGGATCATGTGATGGACAAACTGGACATGGTGCTGATGATGTCGGTAAACCCCGGCTTCGGTGGCCAGAAGTTCATTCCCGGCACGCTCGACAAACTCCGGGAGGCCCGCAAGCGCATCGATGCCAGTAACTACAATATCCGCCTGGAAATCGACGGTGGCGTGAAGACCGAGAACATCCGGGAAATCGCCGAGGCCGGTGCCGACACCTTCGTGGCGGGATCTGCCATCTTTAACACCGACGACTATAAAACCACCATTGATGCCATGCGCGAAGAACTGGAGCAGGCCCGCAGGGTGATCAGCCAATGAGCCTGGCAGGGCTGTTCAATCCACGCTGGCCGGGGGTTGCCCTGTTTGATCTCGACGGCACCCTGGTGGACAGTGCACCGGATCTGGCGGCCGCCGTGGACCAGATGCTGGCGCATCTTGGGCGCTCACCAGCAGGCATTGACCGGGTACGGAACTGGGTAGGCAATGGCGCCAGCGTTCTGGTGCGCCGGGCCCTGGCCGGCCAGGTGGACTGGGAACTGGCGCGACCAAAAGACGAGGCCCTGTTCAAGGATGCCCTGGCGATTTTCTATCACGCCTACGGCACGCTCAACGGACAGCATTCGGTAGTCTACGCCGGAGTCGAGGCCTGTCTCACGCACCTGAAGAACCAGGGCTGCCGGCTGGGCATCGTCACCAACAAGCCGGAACAGTTTGTGGCACCGCTGCTTGAGCAAATGGGACTGGATCACTGGTTCGACCTGACCGTGGGTGGTGACACCCTGCCGGTCAAGAAACCGGACCCCGCTCCCCTGCTTCATGCCATGGAAACCCTGGGGGGCACCCGCGGAACCACAGTCATGGTAGGCGACTCCGCAGCGGATATTAACGCGGCGCTGGCCGCGGGCATTCCCTGTGTGGCGGTGCGGTACGGGTATAACTACGGGCCTGCGGTGGATACTCTGGGCGCCGACGCGGTTGTTGATTCGCTGGCCGAGCTTTTGTAATCTCACAAGGAACTTACATTGAGCACTTCTTTACGGGAGATTCCTGCCGTGCAGGGACTGAATCTGACTGCAGCGCGAGGCATCCTGACAACCCGCGCAACACGATGGTGGCGATGGCGCACCGGCTGAGCAAGCCCGGAGGCTGACTGGCGTCTGCTGGTCGAGCCCGCAGCACCTGATGGAAGCACAGGCTTTCATCCACAATGCAGATCAGATTTCAGGAAACCGTACCATGACACCCGAGCAATTCACCGAGCTCGCCGACGCCGGCTTTAACCGTATCCCTGTGTATCGTGAGGTACTGGCCGACCTCGACACGCCCCTGAGCACCTACCTCAAACTCGCCAGCGGACCCTATTCCTACCTGTTCGAATCCGTTCAGGGCGGAGAGAAATGGGGCCGGTATTCGATCATCGGCCTGCCCAGTCACGAAGTACTGAAGGTCTTCGACCACCGGGTGGAGATCAGCCGCGGCGGCGAGGTTGTTGAGACCGAGGAAGTGGACGATCCGCTCACCTTTGTCGAAGCCTATCAGAAACGCTTCCATGCACCGGATCTGGATGAGCTGCCCCGCTTTAATGGCGGCCTGGTGGGCTACTTCGGCTACGACACCGTGCGCTACATCGAAAAACGGCTGCGCAAGAGCTGTCCGCCGGACAAAATCGGCACGCCGGACATCCTGCTGATGGTGTCCAACGAGATCGTGGTATTCGACAACCTGCGGGGCAAGCTGCATCTGATTGTCCATGCCGATCCGGCCATTGAGGGCGCCTTCGAAAAGGCGCAGAGCCGCATTGATCAGCTGGAAAACCATCTGCACAGGCAGACCGCTGACGCGCCCCGCACCCCAGAACACCTGCGCGGAAAAGCCGTGGACGAGAGCGACTTTATTTCCGGCTTTACCCAGGACAAATTCGAAGCCGCGGTAGACAAGATCAAGGGCTACGTGCTCGACGGCGATGTCATGCAGACGGTGATATCACAGCGCATGTCGATTCCCTTCGAGGCGCCACCGCTGAACCTGTATCGCTCGCTCAGGGTACTGAATCCTTCCCCTTACATGTATTTCCTGGATTTGGGTGACTTCCACATCGTGGGCTCCTCCCCGGAAATCCTGGCCCGGGTGGAAGACGAGGAAGTGACGGTTCGGCCGATCGCCGGCACCCGCAAGCGCGGCGCCACCGATGCCGAGGACAAGGCGCTGGAAGCAGAACTGCTGGCTGATCCGAAAGAAATTGCCGAGCATCTGATGCTGATCGACCTGGGCCGTAACGATGCCGGCCGGGTGTCGGAAACCGGCACGGTCCGGCTGACCGACAAGATGATCGTGGAGCGCTACTCCCACGTGATGCATATCGTCTCCAACGTGACCGGCCGGCTGAAAGACAACACCAGCTGCCTGGACGTGCTGCGCGCCACCCTGCCCGCCGGCACCCTTAGCGGTGCGCCCAAGATCCGGGCCATGGAGATTATCGACGAACTGGAGCCGGTCAAGCGTGGGGTCTACGGAGGCGCCGTTGGCTATCTGTCGTTCAACGGCAACATGGACACAGCCATTGCCATCCGTACCGCCGTGATCAAGGACAACACCCTGCATATCCAGGCAGGCGCCGGCGTGGTGGCCGATTCGGTGCCCCGCCTCGAGTGGAAGGAAACCATGAACAAGGGCCGCGCCATTTTCCGCGCGGTGGCCATGACCTACAACGATTTCGACCACTGAGGCGGAGGAACAGATTATGTTGCTGATGATCGATAACTACGATTCCTTCACCTACAACGTGGTGCAGTATCTGGCCGAACTGGGTGCCGACGTGCAGGTGCACCGCAACGATGAAATTACCATCGAACAGATTGAAGCCCTGAACCCGGAGCGGCTGGTGATTTCCCCCGGCCCCTGCACCCCGAACGAGGCTGGCATCTCCATGGCGGCCATCCGGCATTTCGCCGGCAAGGTTCCGATCCTGGGCATTTGCCTGGGCCATCAAGCAATTGGCCAGGTCTACGGTGGTGACGTCATCCGCGCCGGCCGGGTCATGCATGGCAAGGTGTCCCCGGTATTCCACAAGGACACTGGCGTGTTCCGGGGCCTGAGCAACCCGCTGCAGGCGACCCGCTACCACAGCCTGGTGATCGACAAGGCCACCCTGCCCGACTGCCTGGAAGTGACCGCCTGGACCCGCAACGACGACGGTTCCATCGAGGAAATCATGGGGGTTCGCCACAAGACCCTGCCCATCGAAGGCGTGCAGTTCCATCCGGAGTCTATTATGACGGAACAGGGCCACGAGCTGCTGCGCAACTTTCTGAGAACACAATAAGAGGCCGACACATGGACATGAAAGAAGCTCTCAACCGCATTGCCTCCAACCTGGACCTTTCCCGGGAGGAAATGAAGGACGTGATGCGTATCGTCATGAACGGCGAGGCCACAGACGCCCAGATCGGCGCTTTTCTCATGGGGTTGCGTCTGAAGAGCGAAACCATTGACGAAATCACCGGCGCCACCGAGGTTATGCGCGAACTGGCCACCAAGGTTACGGTCAAGGCCGAACCCCTGGTGGACATCGTCGGCACCGGCGGCGATGGCGCCAACCTGTTCAACGTGTCTTCCGCCGCCTCCTTCGTGGTGGCAGCAGCCGGCGGCTTTGTGGCCAAGCACGGCAACCGGGCAGTTTCCTCAAAGAGCGGCAGTGCCGACCTGTTGGAAAAGCTGGGCATCAATCTGAGCATGAAACCGGAAGAGGTGGCCCGCTGCGTCGAGGAAATTGGTGTCGGCTTCATGTTCGCTCCGGCCCACCACGGTGCCATGAAACATGCCATCGGCCCCCGCAAGGAGCTGGGCTGCCGGACCATTTTCAACATCCTGGGCCCGATGACCAACCCGGCGGGCGTTAAACGCCAATTGGTGGGCGTGTTCAACCGGGAGCTGTGTCGCCCGATGGCGGAGGTGCTGCATCGCCTTGGGGCCGAGCACATCATGGTCGTTTGCTCCAAAGACGGCCTGGACGAAATCAGTCTTGCCAGCGCGACCCATGTAGCCGAACTGAAGAACGGCGAAGTCACCGAGTACGACATCACCCCCGAGGATCTCGGCATCAAGAGCCAGGCTCTGGTGGGCCTGACCGTGGACACCGCCGACGATTCCTTAAAGCTGATCAAGGCAGCCTTCGGTCGTGGCCACGATGAAATGGCCGAGAAAGCCCGGGACCTGATTGCCCTCAATGCTGGCGCAGCGATCTATGTCGCTGGTTTGGCCAAGACGCCGAAAGAAGGTGTGGATATGGCCCTCGACGCCATGGGCTCTGGCCTCGCTGCCGGCAAGATGTCGGAGCTGGCTGATTTTTCCCAGTGCTTTTGATCCCGGCCTGCTGATTTTGCAGCCGGACGAGCCGGAGGGGAGGGAGCTTCCAAAACACGCCCGTGAATACGTCCATGTAGGGCTTGGCTGCAGCCATCCGTGGCTGCAGACAGTTTTGGAAGCTCCCTCCCCTCCGGCTCTCGCTAACTTTTTACGAGCCTGATATGACTGACAGACATCTGGATAAAACACCGACAATCCTTCGGAAAATTGTTGATCGTAAGTGGGAAGAAATTGACGAGCGCAAGCGCCAAGTCTCGATTGCAGATCTGAAGGCCAAAGCTGGTGATCAACCGGCAGCCCGAGGTTTTGCTAATGCTCTGCGCAGCCGAATTGAACAGCAGACTCCCGCTGTTATCGCAGAAATCAAAAAAGCCTCACCAAGCAAGGGCATTCTGCGGGATCCGTTCGAACCAGCGGTCATTGCCGAGAGCTACGAGAAAGGCGGCGCCGCTTGTCTTTCGGTACTGACCGACCGCGACTTCTTCCAGGGCGACGAGGACTATCTGGTCGCCGCCCGCAATGCCTGCAGTCTGCCCGTGATCCGCAAGGACTTCATGGTCGCGCCCTATCAGGTCTACGAGAGCCGGGCCATTGGCGCCGACTGCATCCTTCTGATCGCCGCCTGCCTGACCAAAGACCAGATGCAAGAGCTGGAAGGTATTGCCCATGAAATCGGTCTGGATGTGTTGGTCGAAGTGCACGATGGTGAGGAACTGGATGATGCGTTGACGCTGACGACGCCTCTGGTCGGCATCAACAACCGGAACCTGCATACCTTTGATGTGTCGTTGGAAACCACGTTTGATCTGCACGAGCGGATCTCACAGGACCGACTAACCATTACGGAAAGTGGCATCATGACCCGCAATGACGTCGAGGCCATGACCAACCGTGGGATCTACGGTTTCCTGGTCGGTGAGTCGTTCATGCGGGCGGAAGAGCCTGGTTCGAAATTGAGGGAGCTGTTTTTCCCCGCAGGCTGACTCCTTCAGATGGGGCGAGTCGGCGGGTGGAGCTTTCCAAAATCGTGCGGAGCCAGGGATGGCGGAGCCGAGCGTACAAGGATGTATTCACAGCGTATTTTGGAAAGCTCCACCCGCCGATTCGCATGCTCCCATCAGACATCAGGCTCCGCCAAAGCCTCCTGCAACAACTCCAACAAGTGCGCCGGCATCCCCTCTGCCAGCTTGAGTGCCGCCTCGTGCCCACGGGGCGACATCTTGCCCCAGGTCCGGCGCACTATGCGTAGCCACTTCTCCCGATCGTAGTCCGCTTTTTCCTCATAGAAATCTGCGAAATATCGTTCCAGGAAGACCATGCAGGCCACGTCCTCCAGCAGTTGAGTGTCGGCATCCTGCCTCAGTTCGCGCTTGGTCAGGATGGTCTCCACCCGATCGCACTCCTCCTTCGGGTAGCCACAATCCGCCATGATTTCTGCAGCACGCCGGCCATGCATACGGCCACAGGCCTGACGCCACTGGTAATAGGCTTTACGACCTTCCGGATAGTCCTTCCGCGGCATCGTCCACCGCTCAATGTGCTGGGCGCGGCAGGCGATCTGCATGCGTTCGAAAGGGTCGGATTCAAGCTCGAACAGCCAGCGGGTCATGTGCAGGCTGTAGGCGTATTCCTTCGGGAGGCGTTCGTTGTCGAAAGACTCCTGATTGGGGTCGGCCTTATTGGCTGCGTCAATAGACGCCAGCGCGCACTGGAGTCTTGAATCCGTTGTGGTCATTAAGATCTCTCTTCTGGTTTCTGACTGGCCTGTGGCTCAGACCTGGGCAGAGGGGCGTTCCTTGATGCGGTCGTACCAGGCCTGCAGATTGGCCTGCTCAGGTTTGATCCGGATGCCCACCACCCGCGCGAATGCCACTGTTGTGAAAGCGTTGATATCGGCGGCCGTAAAGCGGTCGCAGCAGATGTATTCCTTGCCTTCGAGCTGCTTGTCGAGGAAGTGCATGAACTTCTCAACGCTCTTGCCGCATTCCTCACCCCACTCCTTGATCGGGTTCATCCGGTCCTTGAAATAGCCGGTGGTGTGCTGAAAACACATGCCAGTGGGCATGAAGAAGAACAGCTCGATCCACCGGAGCCACTGCTCAAGCTGGGCTTTTTCAAGCGGGGTGTCGCCCATCAGGGTCGGCGTGTCCGGGTAGCTCTCTTCGAAATAGCGGCAGATTGCCATGGTCTCGGCAATACAGGTGCCGTCATCCAGTTCCATCACAGGCACTTTCTTCATCGGATTTCGGGCGACAAATTCAGGTGTCAGGTTTTCACCCTTCTGCAGGTCAATCTCGATGAATTCGGCCTTGTCCAACAGGCCTTTCTCGGCCATGAACATGCGCACGCGGCGGGGGTTAGGGGCGGTTTTGGTTTCGAAGATTTTCATTATTATCGGCTCCGTTCCTGATCAATGGCGGCTTTGACGGTTCAAAACGAGAAGACTGACCGGAAAGAAGAGTTGCGTCAAGCAACCGGCGTTACCGGGGCAGCCAGTTGCGGATCTGCTGGATAATCCACTCCGGATCGTCCAGTGGAAGGTCATGGCCAGCATCCGGGTGCAGTTTCATGGTCCATTGCCAGCGCTGCTCCAGCGTGGAACTGCAGCGCCAGTGAACGATGCGATCGCCGCGGCTGGCGAGAATCAGGGCATCTGGCACAGGACGCTTTTCACCGGGTTTGTAGCGGGCGGCAGCCGCCAACTGGTTGATCGCATTGCGGGTACTGACGGGGCGTTGTCGTTGTATGCTGTACCACTGTTTTGCCAGTGACAGAGGCACCTCACGGTTAGACGTGAGCCGGAGAATATCCCGCTCACGGTCAAACAACTCCTGACGGGCCAGCAGCCGCAGAATTCGCGGCCAGACCCCAGGCCGCATGCGTTTCCAGGGCGGGCTGAAGCCGGAACTGGTATTGATCAGGACCAGATTCTGGATCTGACCATCCGCAGCCTGCTGGGCCCAGTCCAGGGCCACCATACCGCCCATGGAAAGTGCCAAGATGCTGAAAGGACCGGGGATATGGCTAACGTGCCTGGAGACAGCTTCCCGAATCGCCGCTACCGTTGCCGGACTGTCTTCTCGATATCGCACGCCCGTCCCGGGCAGGTCGACCAGATGGAACTGGTGCTCGGGAAATGCCTCCCCAAGGCGAGCCGGGAAGCTGCCCCAGTGGGCGTGTTCCCGAGTCAGACCCCGCAACAGAATCCAGTGCATACGATAGTTCCGATTGATGGATGCCAGGGCCGGCTGGATCGCTAGAGAGTATCGCGATACCAGTGCATGATCGCGGCTTCTTTCAGCATGGACTCCTCATCCCGAGCCGGCAACCAGTTTTCGTGGCTGGCGGCGGCGTTAATCAGGAAGTCCATCCAGGTCAGATGGCTGCGCAGGACCCGCTTGTGCCGGTGCGGAACCAGGGGATTGAAAAAGCCGTCGAGTCTCAGCAACTGACGGGGCCGCTTGCGAATCCAGCGCCAGGAGCCCATCTCCAGGGTCAGGGGCAGGAAAACACCGGCATTTTCGCGATTGACCTGTTTGTAGAAGTAATCCCACAAGTCGCCATGGGTGAGATAGTGGCGGGACTGGGGCTCGAAACGGTAGTCGTGATTTGGGTATGACTGCTCCCAGATAAGCTTCAGCGCCATAACCGATGCGACTCGACGCATGGGTCGACGCCGGTAGGCGTAGGGAAACCAGATCTGGTCCTGCATCCCGAATCCGGAATGGCAGTCCAGTGCCACACTGAACGGCCGCCCCGGCAGCAGCTGTTTTATGACCGCCTCAAGAGCCAGGTTTTCGGGCTCCATGCCCTGTTCAGGGTCGCCGGTGTACCACGGCAATCGGGGTGAAATTCTCTGGCCGCCGAGCAGGAATGCGCTACGTTCCTGGGCCTGGATCGGCGCATTGCGCATCAGGTCCACGCCGTTGGGATTACTGCGCTGATTCAGGTACATACCGCCCGGGTTAAGGATTGGCAAAAGGGTAATTCGAACCTTCTGCAACAACCCCAGCAAATGTTCGTCCCAGGTCACTCTGGCGAGTAGCGACTTCAGCCAGGCCATCACTACCTGGCTTCCAATGCGTTCAAGCCCGTGCACGCCGCCAACAAGCAATACCGCTGGCACATCGGGCCGGGAAGATCCGATATCTACACGGTAGATGGGCAAGGAGAGGTCCTTGAGGGCGACCCGCTCCACCACTTCGGTTGTGATGAAATCCGGCGCTTCCGCCAGGATGCGCTCCAGGCCAACGAGCTCCGGCAGGAAGGTTCTCAGCAACCTTCGCTGACGCCCATCCCGGGAGGCCTGCTCGTGGCTGATTGATGTGTGAGGTGTCAGGTCGCGCAGCTCTGTCATGCTGTTCTCCGGGTTCAGGTACCCGGAGTGTATCCATCGATTACTACACCTTCTTGACAGTTCTCCCGGGGCATAATGTGTCTCTTTTAAAGACGCATTTGGAATACGCCCTTGTAACTGAGCTGAGGTTCGTTATGCTTACAGTTAAGTATTAACCGAGACCTCGTGATTTGTTCGACCTTAACAGCGACCATGAAAGAGCTGTTTTCCCGATCCTTATGGATCGCCGTCCCCTCGTATCGGCACTAACACCGACAACACCCTCCAAAAATCACAAACCCTGAAAAGGAGAAGTGACTATGCGAAAGCTTAAGTCTGCTGCACTGCTTTGCGCGCTATCCGTACCCGTCGCGGCCCAGGCCAATTGCGGCGAGGTATCCATTACCGAAATGAACTGGGCGTCCAACACGGTCGTCACCAACGTGGCCACCTTCATCATGGAGCAGGGTTACGGCTGTGACGTCACCATTGTTCCTTCCGATACCGTTCCGGCGGTAACTTCCGTTGCCGAAAACGGTGAGCCTGACATCGTCACCGAGCTGTGGCTGAACTCCGCGGGCGAGGCCTACCTGCGCCTTGAAGAACAGGGCAAAGTGGAGCGCCTTGGCAAGGTTCTGGATCCGGGCGGCGTTGAAGGCTGGTGGATTCCCACCTACCTCGCGGAAGAGCATCCGGAGCTGAAGACCATCGAGGGCATCATGGCCAATCCTGAGCTCGTTGGCGGCACCTTCAACAACTGCCCGGACGGCTGGGGCTGCCGAGTTGTGAGTGACAACCTGGTTCGTGCCCTGGATCTGGAAGAGTCCGGCATTGACGTATTCAACCATGGTTCCGGTGAGACCCTGGCGTCCTCCATGGCGTCTGCTGTCCAGAACAAAGAGCCCTGGTTCGGCTACTACTGGGGTCCGACCGTCCCGCTCGGCAAGTACGACATGACCCGGGTTGATCTCGGCGACATCAAGCCGGACGTGCACCAGAAAAACCAGACGCCGGATGTCGACAATCCGGGCGTATCCGACTTCCCGGCGGCAACGGTTCTGACGTCGATCACTACCAGCTTCAAAGAGCGCGAGCCGGAAGTGGCCGAGATGCTCAGCAAGCTGACGTTCAAGACCGAGACCATGAGCAGCATCCTGGCCTGGATGGACTCCAACAATGCCTCGGGCGAAGAAGCTGCGGTTTACTACCTCAGCAACAACAGCGACGAGTGGTCAACCTGGCTGAACGACTCCGCGCGTGAGCGTCTGGCCAACGTTCTTAACTGATTGACCTGCCCCTCCCGGGGCATCCTTCGGGATGCCCCGGGTCGTTTCCCGAAAACCGTTCTGATTCCAGACGTGCGCAGGAGAGACTGACCGCCCATGGCAACCTACGATTCCCTTTTTTCATCGCTCGGCCTTGAGCAATGGTGCTCGGAAGGCAAAAGCAGCGGCCCCATGTCGATGGCCGACCTGCTGAATAAAACCAAGGGAGAGAGCGCCGAACCGGCCTCTATATGGGAACTCCCGTTTCCGTCCATGGACGCCCTGAACGAATCCTGCTCCGCCTTCCCCCAGTCCCGGGAACTTACCAAGGGCCTGGAACAGGGATTTCTGGCAATAAAGGACAGCCTGAGTCTGGTTCTCGATCCATTGACCCAGCCTCTTAGCTGGTTCCTGGATGGCGCACTTTACGCCATGCTGAACACGCCCTGGTGGATCGTGATTCCACTGTTACTGGCGGTTGTTTACGTGGTCACCAAATCCTGGAAACTGATGCTCTTTGTAGGCGGCAGTATCGTGCTACTGGCCTTCATCGACCATTACGATTACGCCATGCAAACACTGGCGATCATTTTTGTATGTGCCTTCCTCTGTGTCTTGCTGGGGGTACCCATAGGCATCGCCATGGCACGCAGCAATTCCCTGCAACGGATGATCATACCGGTGCTGGACATGCTGCAGACGCTGCCACCTTTTGTGTATCTGATCCCGCTTATCTTCCTGTTCAGTGTTACCGAATCAAAGCTGTACGGCATCGCCATCATCCTCTACGCGATTGTTCCTGTGATCCGGCTGACGAACCTGGGCATCCGGCTGGTAGACAAGGACGTGATTGAGGCCGCAGACGCCTTTGGCATGACGCCCCGACAGAAACTCTACAAGGTGCAGATCCCGTTGGCGCTGCCCAACATCATGGCAGGGGTTAACCAGACCATCATGATGAGTCTTGCAATGGTTGTTATCGCATCCCTGGTTTCCGCGCCCGGGCTTGGCGTTCTGGTCCTGCGGGGCATCCGTAATCTGGAACTGGGTGTTGGCCTGGTATCCGGCCTTGGCATCGTGATCCTGGCGGTTATTCTCGACAGGGTAACCAAGGCGTCCCTGGCACGAATTAACGTCTCCCAGAAGCAGTGAGGAAAGCCCCCATGGCAAAAGACATCAAGATTTCGATCCGGAACCTTTACAAGATCTTCGGCCCGACCCCGGATGTTGCCCTGGAGTATGTTCGCAAGGGCATGGGCAAAGCCGATCTGCTGGAGCAGCAGCGACACGTACTCGGTCTGCGTGATATCAACGTGGACATCCACGATGGCGAGATCACGGTCATCATGGGCCTTTCCGGCTCCGGAAAGTCCACACTCATCCGGCACCTGAACCGACTGATCGACCCCACGGCCGGCGAAATCCGTGTCGATGGCGAAGACATCATGAGCTACAGCGAAGAGCAACTGCGAAAGCTTCGCCGCGAGCGGATGTCGATGGTGTTCCAGAAGTTTGCCCTGCTGCCCCACAAAACCGTGCTCGAGAACGCCGGCATGGCCAAGGACATTCGCGGCTATACGACATCGGACTTTGAGGCCGACGCCCGAAAATGGCTCGCGCGGGTTGGTCTGGAGGGTAACGAATACCAGTATCCACACCAGCTGTCCGGTGGCATGCAACAGCGGGTGGGCATCGCCCGAGCCCTGGTGTCCGACGCCCCGATCATGTTGATGGACGAAGCTTTCTCGGCACTGGATCCGCTGATTCGGTCCGATATGCAGGACCTGTTGCTGGAGCTCCAGGAAGAACTGCAGAAAACCATCGTGTTCATCACCCATGATCTTGATGAGGCCTTGAAACTGGCCGACCACCTGGTCATCCTGAAAGATGGCGAAGTAGTGCAGCAGGGAGATCCCCAGGAAATCCTGCTCAATCCCGGCGATCCCTACATCGTCGACTTCATCAGCGATATCAATCGGGCACGGGTGCTGAGGGTACGATCGGTCATGAGCCCCCCGGATGACGGTGACTCCACGTTCGCCGGTGACATCTCGGAAAAGGACAACCTTGAAACGGTACTGCTGAAATCCGACGGGGATATGTCTCTGAATTTCCGGGTAGTCCGGGACGATCAGCACGTGGGCACCCTGCACATGAAAGACCTCGCCCGAGCGCTGGTGCCGACCGCCGCGTCGGCTGACAGGAACAAAACCGCAGCCTAGGGGCTTTTAGCCATTACAAAACCGCGACCAGGGTCTATGCTTCAGGGAGAGCCGACGTCATCGGCATCCCGGTTTTATCACCATGGCAAAAACCCTGGTTCTTTCCATCGCGCTCTTTCTTGCCGCCTGCTCGCAGCCAGAGGACCCGCCACCGCTGGTTCCTGAAACAGCGGCAAAGGCAACGAAGACCGCTCCCGCTGCGCCGGCTCCCACAGAGCCGCGCCATGCCGTCGTCATTGCCGCTGATCCCTGGTGTCCTCACAATTGTGAAGCCGGCTCCGAGCACGAAGGCTATATGATAGATATTGCCAGGGAGGCGTTTGGCCTCTACGGTATCAATGTCGAGTACGTGAACATGAGCTGGGCGCGGGCCCTGCAACAGGCCCGGGACGGGTATATTGATGCGGTTGTCGGAGCCCTTCCGGGGGATGCGCCGGACTTCGTGTTTCCGGACGCCGCTACTGGTTACTCGACGATCGCGCTCTACACCCACCCTGACAACAACTGGCAGTACGCTGGCATCGACTCACTCAGCCAATCCAAGCTGCTGGCGATCAACGGCTACGCTTACTCACCGGAACTGGACAGCTATATCGAGAAGTACCAGGACGATCCGGAGCGGGTCTGGGTGCTGTCCGGGCCGGCACCACTGAGCCGGGCAATCGAACTCCTGCACCAGCAGCGCTCTGACGTATTCCCGGAAGACCGCTATGTGATGCAGTGGCAACTGGAGCAGGAGAACAACACGGAAAGCCTGCGAATGGCCGCGGTGATCCACGAGTCGCCGATCTACGTTGCATTTTCACCGGTCGGCCGTGATTCCGCCCAGCTCGCAGCGCTCCTATCAGAGGGAGCGAGAGCCCTGCAAAGCAGTGGGCGGGTGGCAGAGATCCTGACGCGCTATGGACTGTCGTGGTCAGACTGAAACGCCCGGATAGACTCACCGCCCGGTGTCGACAGCAGCAGTTGGCCCTGCTGCCCGATCCGCACTGAATTCACCTGGTCCAGCAGGTTCAGAAACCGCTCTTCCTGATTCATCAGCGCGGGCGCACAGGCCATCCGTGTTGATGCCAGTGGGCCTATAGCCATGCCCTCACCCCTGAGTTCATAGGCGCCTGTATATCGGTTGCAAGACGCCCTGCCCGCGATCCGATTGCCCTCAAGAAACTCGATCGTGATCCGGGACCGATCGATGATGCCTGCGCCCGCAAGATCCTCAACAATCCAGATTGCGCCCCGTAACAGACGCTGGCGATCACCACCACATCCCCTGAACTCATCATCACCGACCTGAAGGCGCACCTGCGCGGGATATTGAGCCCCGGACATGCTGTCGTCACAGAGCTGACGGGCGACTGTCAGGGTAATGGGGAGATCTGCCAGCGTCGCCACAAATGTCCGCCCATGCCGATTGGCTGTTTTGACTTCAACCGGTACCCGACGGGTTCCCTGTTCCTCGAAAGGCCGTGTTATCAAGAGCTCACCGCCTTCGAGCGTCGCGTGCCAGAAAGGCTCATTCCCCCGCGCCTCAAACGGCATTTCCAGATCGCCAGGCTGCAAACACTCCGGATAGGTTTGCCCCTTCACTGTCAGCGTCGCTTTTTCACCCTTGCTCCAGAACCGCGTCTGGTCGTCGCCGGGGGTTACGTACAATGCGCCCGAGGCACTTACCTCCGGCTTGAGCAGAATACGTCGATCCAGATAGTCGATGCTGATCAGATCGCTGTCGTCGGTGCCGGAGACGGAAATATCGAGTTGCCCGCAAGCATAGCTCGCGGAAACCGGCTGACTGGTTTTGGATAGAGAGGAGCAGGCGGAGATGGCAAGGCTCGCCGCAGTGACGACGGACAACATCAAAACTCGTCGTGAGTGCATGGTCAGTTCCCTTGTGAGCGTCTTTTCGGCCTACAGTTTAGAACCCAACGACCGATGAGGCCACCATGGGCATCTGATGGGTCTTCTTATACCGCCCCACCGGCAGTATGCTAGAACGCTGGACCAAGGAGACACCCCATGGCACTGAAACTTTACCAATTTGCCATTTCCCACTACTGCGAAAAAATACGCTGGGCCCTGGACTACAAGGGGCTCAACTACGAAACGGTGAACCTGCTGCCGGGACAACATGTGAAAACCATCCGGAAACTGACGGGTGAAGCCTCCTCTGTGCCGGTGCTGGACCATGACGGCCACGTGGTTCAGGGCTCAGCGGCCATTCTGGATTACCTGGACCAGACGTTTCCCGAGCACCCGCTGACACCGGCAGACCCGGACGTTCGTGAGCAGGCGCTGGCCTGGGAGCGCCGGCTTGACGAGGAAGCGGGGCCGGCTATCCGCTGCTATTCCTACCACCACTTCCTGCAGCGCCCCAAAATTGTGGTGCCCATGCTGGCCGCGGGAACGCCTTTCTATAACCGGATACTGCTCAGCCTTGCTTTCAGCCGGGTTGATGAAGTCATGCGTCAGTGGATGAAGATCAACGAAAAAACCTCTGAAAAGTCCCGCCAGGTCATGGAAGAGTTGCTCACCGAGCTGGCTGCCATCTACGCCGAAAGGCCTTTCCTGGCCGGCGACCAGTTTTCGCGCGCAGACCTGACCGCAGCCGCCCTGTTTGCACCCATGTTCCAGCCCGCACAGTATCCGGTGCCATGGCCGAAAACTGCGCGAATTCCCAAAGACATCAAACATTGGCTGGACCAGTGGCAGCCACAGATCCGGGCTCTGGAAAAAGTGTACGAAGACAACCGTCGGCCAGGCTGAGTACCGGATTGTCGGAATCCGTTAGCCAATCTGGCGTGAACCGACATTCCGGTTTCCGGGTTACGTGCCAGAATAAACGGACTTGATGAGGAAACCGGCAGAAACCCGATGGCTTTGACCGACATGATACTGGCCGTACTGGAAGACAGCGGCCTGCTTTCTCTCTGGGCGATGGCTGCGCCGTGGCTGGCGCTGGATGAACGCCAACTGATCTTTGTGATTGCAACACCGGTTTTTGTGGGCGTTACCCTGTGGGAATACCTGAAGATTCGCCACGATCCGCAGCTGATGGATACCCGTGAGGCGGTCAGAAACTTTGCCCTAGGCGCCGGCTATCAGGTGACCGAACTGCTCTTCGCCGGCCTCATTGCCTTCCCTGTCTATGCCCTGTGCTACCACTACCGGCTGTTTGATCTGGAATTGAACGGATTCACCGTGCTGCTGGCTTTTCTGGGGGTGGACTTCTGCTTCTACTGGATGCACAGGGCCAGTCACAGGGTGCGCTGGTTCTGGGCGGCCCATGTGGTTCACCATTCCTCCGAGCGGATGAACTTCTCCACTGCCATGCGCCAGAATGCCACCAACATTTTCAACGGCATGTGGGTGTTCTACCTGCCCCTGGCCCTGCTGGGACTCAATCCTGTCTGGATCGGCGTAGCCTATGCCCTGTCGCTGGTCTACCAGTTCTTTATTCACACCACACTGGTCGGGAAGCTGCCCGACTGGGTCGAACTGGTGTTCAACACGCCCAGCCATCACCGCGTCCATCATGGCCGAAATCCCGGCTACATCGACCGTAATTACGGCGGCACGCTGATAGTGTGGGATCGCCTGTTCGGCACGTTTGTCGATGAAAATGCCCAGGATCCGCCCGATTACGGCATCACCCGGCCTGTTCGCTCCAGTAACCTGATTGTGCTCTGGACCCACGAATACGTGGACCTGTTCCGCGACATGGCACAGCCCGGCGGATTATTGTCTCGCCTTACCCATCTATGGAAACCGCCGGAGTGGCAACGCCCGGCTGCGGAGAAAAACAACAAGGAACCGGGTCGTGACAACGAACGAACACCCTCTGACGCTGAGCAGTGGTGATGACCACAGTATAGCCGGAACAGTCTTTACCCCGACGGCTCCCACCGGCCTTCTGATCATCAGCCACGGCATGGCCGAGCATGGCGACCGTTACCAGTCCCTCGCTCGCTGGCTCTGCGAACGCGGCATGGCCGTTATCACCTTTCACCACCGGGGCCATGGCCCGAATTCAGGAGTCGAGAACCTGGGGCACTATGCGGACCAGAACGGCTGGGCAAGCGTATTGGCCGACCTGCACCAGGTGGTCCAGCACGCCCGTTCACAGTTTCCCGGGCTGCCGGTCAACCTGCTGGGCCACAGCATGGGCTCGTTCATTGCCCAGGGTTACGCCCAGAGATACGGTGATTCCCTGGATACCCTGATCCTGAGCGCCACCAACCGGATTGATCGGGGCCGGCTATTGGCATCCCGAACCCTGATCGGCCTGATCCGGCTGCTCCGGGGCAAGCGGCACCGCAGCCCGTTGATTGCCCGCATGACCTTTGAGCAGTTCAATCGCCGGTTCCGCCCCAACCGGACCCATGCCGATTGGCTCAGCCGCGATCCGCACCAGGTTGACGCCTACGCTGCCGATCCGCTTTGCGGGTTTCAATGCTCAACCGGGCTCTGGCTGGATTTTATCGGCGGCATGCTGGCCATCAAGCCGCCGACCTGGCGCAAAGACCTGCCTGTGCACCTGTTCTCTGGAACGGCGGACGCGGTTGGTGAAATGGGCCGCGGCGTGCGCCAGCACTTTCAGGCCATTCGAGAGGCGGGCGTTGGCCATGTGACCCTGAGGTTGTTTGAGGGCGGGCGCCATGAGATGCTCAACGAAACCAACCGGGACGAGGTGTGGCAATACTTGCATTCCCTGTGCCTGCATAGGGACAATGCGTCTGCCCAATCAACCGCCGAACAGAAAGCCCTGCTCCATGCCAGAGCCCCATGAACGCCGCACCAGAATCTGCCACCCAATAACCCGGGCTTTCGCCTGCCTGTGCGTGTTGTTCAGTTTTGCTTCCGGAGCCATCGCCGGCGAAGTCAGTATTGGTGTGGCCGCAAACTTCACCGACACCACTCGGGAACTGACTAGGCACTTTGAAGCGGAAACCGGTCACCGGGTGTCCGCCAGCTTTGGCTCAACCGGCAAACTT
This sequence comes from Marinobacter sp. L-80, assembly GCF_056859395.1. Taxonomy (NCBI): domain Bacteria; kingdom Pseudomonadati; phylum Pseudomonadota; class Gammaproteobacteria; order Pseudomonadales; family Marinobacteraceae; genus Marinobacter; species Marinobacter sp. L-80. The sequence goes on along the minus strand of NZ_JBSXOI010000070.1, from coordinate 325,994 downwards.
TACGCCCAGATCAGGAACGGCGCGCCCTTCGACGTATTCATGGCGGCCGACGTGCTCAGGCCAGAGCTGATAGAAGAGGCGCAGGCCGGGGTCAACGGAACCCGCTTTACCTATGCCCGGGGCAAGCTGGTGCTCTGGAGCCCGGCGCCCGATGCGTTTGAGGATGCCCCGCGCTATCTGGAGCAGCAGCCCTTCGCCAGGCTGGCCATCGCCAACCCGAAAACGGCACCCTATGGCCTGGCTGCCCAGCAGGTTCTTGAGCACATCGGCCAATGGCAACCGTTACAACCGAAACTGGTCCGCGGTGATTCCATAGCACAGACGTTCCAGTTTGTTGTCAGTCGCAATGCCCAGGCCGGTTTCGTGGCCGCTTCCCAGGTGAAAGTCTGGGACGAGGATGCCGGCACCCTATGGCAGGTCCCTCAGGCCTATTACCAGCCCATCGACCAGCAGGCCATCCTGCTGAACCGGGGCGCCAGTAATGAAGCAGCCCGCGCCTGGATGGATTTCCTGAAATCCGATACGGCCATCGGCATCATCCGGAGCTATGGTTACGACCAAGGACATGACGCGATCAACTGATGTTTGAAACCTACTGGGATCCAGTCTGGCTGACCCTGAAACTGGCCACGACAACCACTCTGCTGCTGTTGCTGATAGGCACGCCCATCGCTTGGTGGCTCGCCAGAACCCGGCACTGGCTGCGCCAGCCGGTGGCGGCCGTGGTCGCGCTGCCTCTGGTTCTGCCGCCAACGGTCCTTGGCTTTTACCTGCTGCTGATGATGGGGCCGGAAGGCTGGGTTGGCCAGGTCACCCAGTCGCTCGGCATCGGGCTGTTGCCCTTTACCTTCGAGGGTCTGGTGGTGGCTTCCGTGATCTATTCCCTGCCGTTTACGGTGCAACCGCTGCAGAATGCCTTCGAGTCGGTTGGCGACCGTTTCCTCGAGGTCGCTGCCACGCTCCGCGCCGCGCCCTGGGATCGCTTCCTGTTTGTTGCCGTGCCCCTTGCCCGCAACGGGTTCCTCACTGCCGCCGTACTGACCTTCGCCCATACCATTGGCGAGTTCGGCGTGATTCTGATGATCGGGGGCAATATCCCCGGAGAGACCAAGGTCCTGTCGGTGGCCATCTATGACCACGTGGAATCCCTCGAATACACCGAGGCCCACTGGCTTTCTGCCGGCATGGTGGTGTTCTCCTTCGTGGTTCTGGTCATCCTCTACGCACTGAACGGTAAGGCCCGGTCGGGAGCACTGAGATGAGCGAAAAGAAAAGCATCTCTGCCCGCTTCCGTTGCGCATTTCCCGGGTTTGGTCTGGACGTTGACCTGACCTTGCCCGGCACGGGCATCACCGCCCTGTTCGGGCATTCCGGCTGCGGCAAGACCACTGTTTTGCGCTGTATGGCGGGCCTGCACCGCGCAGAGGGAGCCATGACCGTTCTCGATGAACACTGGCAAAGCGCTGATACTTTCCTCCCGGTTCATAAACGCCCCCTCGCCTATGTATTCCAGGAAACCCACCTGTTTCCCCATCTGACCGTGCGCAAGAATCTTGAATTCGGCTACCAGCGTATTCCGGCCACGGACCGGCAGATCGGGTTTGACGAGGCTGTGAACTGGCTGGGACTCGGCGGCCACCTGGACCGTATGCCCGCAGGCCTGTCCGGGGGCGAGCGCCAGCGGGTAGCGATAGCCCGCGCGCTGCTGACCAGTCCCCGGCTGTTACTTATGGACGAACCGATGTCGGCCCTGGACAAAGCCAGCAAACACGACATCCTGCCCTATCTGGAGCGTCTTCGGGACGCCCTGGCCATCCCTATCGTATATGTCTCCCACTCCACCGCAGAGGTGGCCAGGCTCGCTGACCATCTGGTGGTCATGGAGGACGGCAAGGTGTTAGCCAGCGGGCCGACCCGGGAGACACTTGCACGCATGGATAACCCGTTCCGTCTCGAGGACGACGCGGGCGTGCTTGTGGAGGGGACAATAAGAGAACTGGATCAGCGCTGGCACCTGGCGCGCTTTGAGTTCGACGGTGGCTCCCTGTGGCTGCGCCGGGACAACGGCATGAAAATCGGGGATCGGGTCCGGATCCAGTTGCTGTCCCGGGACATCAGCCTGGCTCTGGAAGAGAACCCTGACCAGAGCATCCAGAACCTGGTTCCGGCAACCATTGACCGGATTGAGCCGGACGTTACCCCCGGCGTCAGTATCGTCCGCCTGCTCGCCGGACCCACACCGGTCATGTCCCGACTGACCACCCGGGCTGTTGACCAGCTGGCTCTGGAACCCGGCCGGCAGGTGTGGATGCAGATCAAGTCCGTGGCCCTGGCCGACTGACACCGGCGCCCCTGCCCCAACCAGAAAGGCCGCTGATATCAGCGGCCTTTCTGGTTACATCGATGCTCTGCTGTCCGGAGACTCAGCGGGTGCCGTACACCACCATCGTTTTGCCCTTGACCCGAACCAGGCCCTGATCTTCCAGGGTCTTCAGAACCCGTCCAACCATCTCCCGGGAACAACCCACGATACGGCCGATTTCCTGGCGGGTAATCTTGATCTGCATGCCGTCCGGGTGGGTCATGGCATCCGGTTCCTTGCAGAGATCCAGCAGGGTGCGGGCGACTCGACCGGTCACATCCAGGAACGCGAGATCACCCACCTTGCGCGTGGTCTGGCGGAGGCGGGAAGCCATCTGCTCACCAATGAAATACAGAACCCTGGGATCCTGCTGGGCAATCTCACGGAATTTGGTGTAGCTGATCTCCGCCACTTCGCACTCGGTCTTGGCCTTTACCCAGGCGCTGCGGGAATCCATGCTGTCGAACAGTCCCATTTCACCGAAAAAGTCACCGGCGTTCAGGTAGGCCATGATCATCTCGCGACCGTCATCGTCTTCAATGATAACCGTCACCGAGCCTTTGACGATGTAGAACAGGGAATCGCTCTTGTCCCCGGCATAGATAATCGTGCTCTTGGCTGGGTAACGGCGGCGATGGCACTGCGAAAGGAAATAGTCGAGATGCTTGGTTTTCTGCTCAACCGGCTTGACGATAGTGGCCATAATGCGAGTCGTGCCTCCTCAGATACTGGCGGGTCCCAATGTTTGTTATGCACCCGGCTTTCCTTGCGGGTTCGTTCTTTTTTACTGCAAAACTGCGCAACTTATAACAAGAAGGTCTGTTGCGGGCAACCGGAAAGAGTATACAACATGTATCCGAGATCGGCCTGCCTGGCGAAGCCGGTTGTGCTAGCATCCGGCCACAGGTCATCTTTATCGGGGCCACCACACCAGTTGGTCCCGCGTCATCACAACGGAGAGTCGTCCCATGAAAGCAACCGTAGACTGGACCGGCAACGCCAGTTTCAAAGCCACCAGCGGCAGTGGCCACAGCGTGCAGCTTGATGGCCCGCCAGACCACGGCGGTGAGAACCTGGGCCCGCGCCCCATGGAAATGCTGCTGATGGGGCTCGGAGGCTGTTCGGCGTTCGACGTCATGAGCATCCTGAAGAAAAGCCGCCAGGACGTGACCGCTTGCCACGCCGAGCTCGAAGCAGAGCGGGCCGACGCGGTTCCGGCGGTGTTTACACGCATTCACCTGCACTTCGTAGTAACCGGAAACAGCCTGAAAGACAATCTGGTCAAGCGGGCCGTAGGCCTGTCGGCAGAAAAGTACTGCTCCGCATCTATCATGCTTGAGAAGGCCGGCGTCGAGATCAGTCACAGCTACGAGGTTCACCAGGCGTCATAACACGTGTGAGAAATCTCGCCAGGGCCGCTCATGGACCGATTCCCCGGGCCGGATGCAGGGGAAATCACGAATGCTAAAATGTCATTGCGAATACTATTCAACGTCACTTGCGGTGTGCATAATACGCACCCTCTCCGCCGGTCTGCGCAAAAGGTGAACAACCCGGTCAGTAGTCGGTGGCGGCCTCGGCAGAGCTCAGCAATGCAGCTCTGCAGTCATTCATCTCCACGATCCGGAGGGGCTGAGCATGGAATCAAAACTCCAGCTGCATGGTTTCAACAACCTGACCAAATCCCTGAGCTTTAACATCTACGACATCTGTTATGCGCAGACCGAAGAACAACGCAAGGCCTATATCGACTACATCGACGAGATGTACAACGCCGAGCGCCTGACCCAGATTCTGACCGACGTCGTCAAGATTATCGGCGCCAACGTTCTTAACATCGCGCGTCAGGACTACGAGCCCCATGGCGCATCTGTCACCATGCTGATCGCCGAGCACGAGCTCACCAATGGCGAAGAGCCCGACAACGAAGAGTCTCCCGGACCGCTGCCGGATACCATCGTGGCCCACCTGGACAAGAGTCACGTCACGGTGCACACCTACCCGGAAAGCCATCCCCACGATGGCGTGAGCACCTTCCGCGCTGACATCGACGTATCCACCTGTGGCCTGATCTCTCCGCTGAAAGTGCTGAACTACCTGATCCACAGCTTTGATTCTGATGTCGTTACCGTGGACTACCGGGTTCGCGGCTTTACCCGTGATGTGGACGGCACCAAGCACTACATTGATCACGATATCAATTCGATCCAGAACTACCTGACCGAAGATACCCAGAACGCGTATCAGATGATCGATGTGAACGTGTACCAGGAGAACCTGTTCCACACCAAGATGATGCTGAAGAACTTCAACCTCGATAACTATGTGTTCGGGGTGAACGCCGGTGATCTTGATCCCGCCGAAGCGCAGTCCATCGAGGACCGTCTGCGTCGGGAAATGCTGGAAATCTTCTATTCCCGCAACGTCGAATGATCGCCTCCTGTGGCGCCCCGCCCGGGGCGTCACGGGTCCTTCAGTTTTTTTGATGTCACCCCCCAGATTTCTGCGTTTTATTCTCTCCTCCCATCCCGTTTAAATAGAGCCAAGAGCTAACGAGAGGAGGACATCATGACCCTGCGCTCCCTGAAACAGATCATACCCGCCCTGGAAACGTCCGACGGTGCCGGCGTGCGCATCAAGCGTTCCATTGGCCAGCAACAGAACATTCGCCTTGACCCGTTCCTGATGCTGGACGAGTTTGGTTCCGCCGAGGCCGCCGACTATATCGCAGGCTTCCCCTCGCACCCCCATCGGGGGTTCGAAACCGTGACCTATATGATCGAGGGGCACATGCTGCATGAAGATCATCTCGGAAACCGGGGCGACCTGCGCAATGGTGGTGTGCAATGGATGACCGCCGGTCGCGGCATCATCCATTCGGAGATGCCCCAGCAGGAAGAAGGCGTGATGCGCGGTTTTCAGCTCTGGCTGAACCTGCCAGCGGCGGAAAAAATGACGAAGGCCGGCTACCGGGACATCCAGCCGGAAGAGATTCCGGAGCTTGCCTTCGACGGTGGCAAACTGAAGCTCATTGCCGGCTCATTACAGATCGATGGCCAGGCCCATGCAGGGGCGATGCCCGATCGCACCACCCAGCCGATCTACGCGGATATTCACCTGGCATCCGATGGGAGCCTGAGACTGCTCCTTCCGGAAGGCCACAACGCCATGCTCTATCTTTACGAGGGTAGCGCGAGCCTGGGGGAAAGCTCGCTGCAGCGAAGCGCCGCCAACGTTCTTTCCGACGACGGCGACCAGATCGAACTCCATGCCGGGCAAGCCGGAGCGCGACTCCTGCTGATTGCCGGCAAACCGATCGGCGAGCCGGTGGTCCAGTATGGTCCGTTTGTGATGAATACCCGAGAAGAGATCGAACAGACGCTCCGGGATTACCGGGATGGACGCCTGACGGCCTGACGGCCTCAGGCAAACGGCTTTCTTGCCATCAGCCGCTGCACCATCGGCCGTACGATCAGGTCCATGGCCAGCGGCATTTTTGTGCCCGGAACCACCAGGGTGTCGTGTCGCGACAGGCTGCTGCCTGCAATCACCTGCAGCAGATACGGAAAGTCCACCTCTGACTGGTCCCGGAACCGGATCACCAGCATGCTTTCGTCCTCAGTGGGAACTTCCCGGACGACAAAGGGGTTGGAAGTATCGACCAGGGGAATGCGCTGGAAATTGATGTGGGTGTGCGAGAATTGGGGCACGATGTCGTGCACGTAGTCATCCATGCGGTTGATGATGGTTTCCACCACCGCCTCCTGGCTGTAGCCCCGCTTGTGTGTGTCCCGGTGGATCTTCTGGATCCATTCAAGATTCACAATCGGAACCACACCGATCAGCAGGTCCACATACTGGGCAATATTGCAGGTTTCGCTGACCACACCCCCATGAAGCCCCTCGTAGAACAGCAGATCGGTATCGGCGGGCAAAGGCCCCCAGGGCGTGAAGGTGCCGGGCTTGTGCCCGGCTTCAACCAGCCTGCGATCCTCATCGTGAACGTATTGACGATACCGACCGTTGCCGGTGTGGCCGTAGTCGTAGAACAGTGCTTCCAGCTTGTCGATGTGATTGGCGGCCAGCGCAAAGTGGTTGCGCTCACCGAACTGGCCCTTGGCCGCAAGCCTGGCCATCTGTTCACGGTTGTAGCGATGGAAACTGTCACCGCTGACCATTGCGGCGTTCAGCCCCTCACTGGCAAACATCCGGCTGAAAATCTGGCCGGTGGTCGTGGTGCCCGCTCCGGACGAACCGGTAACCGCGATGATGGGATGACGTTTTGACATAGAGGCAGGTTGCCGGAATCAGGTTAGGCTGTCGAGCAGACGGGGTTTTTCGACCACGAAGCCCTGAGCGTAGTCCACACCCAGCTGTCGGAGCATGTCCAGAACGTCCCGGGATTCAACCTGGGAGGCAATCACTTCCCGGTTCATGTAGTGGGCCATATCCACCATTGAGCGCACCATTGCCCGGTCAGTCTCGCTGGTCGACAGCTGGCCGGTAAAGGCGCTGTCGATCTTGATCAGGTCTACCGGTAACGAACGCATGAACTCGAACGAACTGGGGCCACTGCCAAAGTTGCCGAGACAGAACCGGCAGCCAAGCTCTTTCATCTCAATGATGAAGTCTGCCACTGACTGGACGTCGTTGATCGCCGAGGCCTCGGTAATCTCGAACCACAGCCGCTCGATAGGCGCGTCTTTCTCACTCAGCTTTTCGTAGATGAACTCCAGCAGCGACTGGTCATTCATGGAATAGCCGGACAGGTTGATGCAGACGCCGCCGAAATGCCTCGGGTCCGGCGCCTGCTCCCTGAGCCAGTCCAGCATGTGGCCAACAACCCAGCGATCCACGGCCTGCATTCGGTCATAACGCTCGGCCATGCGCACGAAGTCCCGACCGGTAATGAGGTTGCCTTCGTCATCGTACATGCTGATCAGCACCTCATACTGCGCAGCCATGGAGGACTTGGCATGCAGAGGGATAATCTTCTGGCAGCGCAGCAGCATGCGCTCCTCGTTCAGGTCGCTGAGGCTGGCAACCTTGGCGGCAATCTGCTCCTGACGGGCCTGATCATCGGCGTCCAGGGCATACTCCGAAACCTTCCCGTGGCCCTGCTGGCGAGACGCGGCAAGCGCCTGCTCCGACGCCCGTAACCAGCGTTCAGCACTGACCAGGGCCGGCAACGTGGGGACCACACCGGCGCTGGCTGAGAGCCGGTAGTCGCGACCACCAAAACTGAACTCGGCGGCCTCCACTGCCCGGATGAGATCTCTTGCCGCGTCGCTGGCACTCTCGGACGGCACCAGCATGGCAAACTCATTGCCCGCAAGTCTGGCCACGGGCATACCGTCACCGACGTGGCTGCGCAGGATATCGGCAACCCGCTTCAGGGTCTCATCACCGGCCTGGTAGCCGGCGGTGTCGTTCAGCAGGCGGAACCTGCGGAGATCCAGGCGCACGAGGGAGCGCTCATCCTCCCGACGGGCCAACTGCTGATCGAGCATGCGCTCGAATTCGCGACGCCCGAGAAGGCCGGTCAATTCATCATGGGTGGAGGCCCAGGACAACTGGTCATAGACCTTGCGGACCATGCGATCGATACTCTCGTCCACCAGCGGGCGTTCATACTGGCTATCAGGCACGATGATGCCTTTTCGCATCTGCCGGGCCAGGGACTCCAGCTCCAATTCCACCACTCGCATGCCCTGGTGATTCACAAAGACAAAGCGGCTGAAACCGCGGGCCACCCAGACCAGACGAATGTACTGGGGTTCGTCCGGTTTTTCCTGGTCGCGAAGCCAGTCGCCGGTTCGCAATTTCTGCGCCCGGTTGATCCAGCGCTGAAGACTTCGTTGCTCCCGGTCGGACAGTTTTCTGGCATCCGGTTGCTCCGGTTTTGCCACTGGCACTTCAACCAGTTCGGGGCTTTTTTGCGGACTGCGAACCAGGAACTGCTTGAGCTCGTCCCGGATTTGCGAAGAAGGCATGTGGTTGCTGGAAATAGAGGCCAGACCATCCTGGATTACCCGCAGCAGCTCGGGCAGATTAATGGAGCTGTTCGGATCATCAGCGAAGGATAGGAGCGAATCGATAACGGCCAGGTAATCATGCCACAGCTGGCTGTCAGGCCCCTGCCGGATCCAGGTCAGCGAAAGCAGATCCCGCCAGCCACCATCCAACAGGCTGATTACCGCCTTTGGCACCTTGCGCCCACCCAGTTTGTTGTCCAGAACATCGGCCACAGCCTTTTTTGACTCGGCTACCTTCTGGGCCCCCTCTGCGGCCGCTGTCACTCGCTCGACATTCCGGCGATAGACAAGATTCTGGCGATCAATCAGGGTGTCCAGTTCCTGGACCGTTTGCTCGAATACCCCGGTGTCCTGCTCGAAGTCCGTTGTAATGCGCTCTACCAGCTCATCCACGCGACGCTGAACCACCGGATTGATGCGCCCGCCCTTTACCCCTAGCTGGGCCAGACGGTTCATCACCCCGCGTACCGGGCTATCCTGATCGTCAAAGAACGCAGGGTCCCTCATGACAACTTTGAGAACGGGCACTTCCAGCTGCCGCATGCGCTGCTGGGCATACTCGCTGAGCTTCGGGCTTTCCACCACCGATTTGAAAAACCGGTCGACCACATCGACCGTTTCCTGCTGTTCTTCATCCAGCCGGTTATCACCGCTTGCCTTTACTTTCTCTACCACCCGCTCCTTCAGGGGAGCCAGCTCCTCGCCAGTATCCACGGGCTGAGATTGCAGCTGCTGGAGTTCTCGCTGGAATTCTCCGGACGACAGAGGCCTGGCATTGGGCTGGAACGGCAAAGGCTCCGGATCGCCCCGGGCCACACGGCTCGCGCTCAGGGTATTCAGCAGGTTACGCACCGTGGCGAACGCAGTCTGGGCCGCCTGGGCATAACCCCGAAACTCGCCCCCCAGCATGCCGGCTCTGCGACGAGACTGGGGCTGTCCGGCGTCTTCGGCACCCGCCTTCGGCTTTGACTCTGCAGCAGCACTCTCCGCGGCAACCGGCTCGGGCTCCGCGGGCTCTTGTTGTGTCTCCGGCTTTGCCCCGGCCTGCTCGCTCAGATACTTGCTGAGATCCAGGTCCGGCAGAACACCGTGACGAATCAGAATATCGTTGAGTTCTTTGTAAAGAGGTCCCAGCTGTTGCAACACGGTCTGCTCAAAGACCCGCAGACAGACTTTCTCCACCTCCCGGGTCGCCTTGAGCTGGCTGAGGCCATTATGGAAGGCTTCGCAGACCAGGGAGGGCCCGAGGGGATTGTGGTGTCCCGTGGCGTTCGCGATGCCAAGTTTGTCCAGGCGAAGCTTGAGCTGCAGCAGATCGCCCCGATACTGGGTATCCGCCTTAGTTACCATCACCCGGATCGTCAACCAGTCCTCGAATTCGCCCTTGTCGACCACGGACAGCTCGGACCCCGGAAACCCCTTGGGGGCGGGCTTAAGTGGTGATTCCAGGCTGCGAGCCATCTGATGCCAGATGACCCGTTGCCGGGCCTGAATCTGGCCCGAAGCATCCATGTATTCATTGGCCTGCTGATCATTTACGGCTCTCTGGGCCGCCAGTTTGAGACCCTCCACCATTTGCACGAAACAGGCGTCCATCAACGGCTCGATAAACTGGGTCACCGCCTTGGCGGACTGGTGCAGGACAAACTGTACGCGGTCACTGGGCGCGCGGAGCGAGGAGCGATCCTGACTTCGGGAGCCCCCGCATTGCTGCAGCATGGCATCCACGGCTACCGGGTTGGGCCTGCTGAAATTGACCCCCATGGCGCCATCGATGCGACGGACAATACTGACATGAAGCTCGTGGCGGCGCGCACCATCCAGACCCCGAAAACGTATCACCAGTTCTGGGGGTATGCCGGAAGCAAACGCCCGATCCAGCTTCTTCGAGGTTTCACCCGAATAGCGGACGAACAGACCCTCCGCACAGAAATCGGCGATCTGACACGGCCAGGCTTCACCGGTTCCCAGATCAATCTGGGCGGCAAGCTTGATTGGTTGGCGGGGGCTGCTACGACGTTCTCTCGGATCCATGAACTACCTGATATCTCGCAAAGCCGGAACGATCACCGAACACAGCGCCCGGTACCGGCTCACGTCCCTGAAACGATGGCGGATGCCACCGGCTGCTACTATAGAGACCATGATTGTACTATAGCGGCCTGGCCCCCACAGGCAAACCAATCCACTATAACATCCTGACCCATGAAACAGCTTAGTCAGATCTATCTACTTTTGCTACTGGTAACAATGCTTAACGGCTGTTCGACCATTGGCTACTATTCGCAGGCTGTCAGTGGCCATCTCTCCCTGATGATGTCGGCGGAACCGGTCGACGACATTCTCTCCGACACCTCAACGCCGGTGGACCTTCGGGGAAAACTCACGGTAGCGCAACAGGCCCGGGAATTCGCCGGTCAACGACTGGCCCTGCCGGTGGGAGAAGCCTTCAGCGACTACGTGGATCTCGACAGACCCTGGGTAGTGGTGAACCTGGTGGCTGTGCCGGAGTTCTCCCTGGAACCGCACCGCTGGTGCTATCCGGTGCTCGGCTGTCAGGCCTACCGGGGATACTACAGCCTGGCGGATGCGCGTGCCGAGGAGTCGCAGTTTCGCAACAAGGGCTTCGACACGTTTATCGGCGGCGTGACGGCCTATTCCACCCTCGGCTGGTTCGATGACCCCCTGCACACCGGCTTTACCCGACTGGCGGAGGATCGCATGGTCGCCCTGATGTTCCATGAGCTGGCACACCGGGTGGTCTACATCGCCGATGACACGGCATTTAACGAAAGCTTTGCCACCGCGGTGGAGCTGGAAGGGCTCAGGCTCTGGCTATCGGACCAGGGCAAACCCGGCCAGTTCGAGGAGGCACTGGACCGCCTGGCTCGCCGAAACCAGACGCTCTCCCTGGTCGAAGACTTCAGTGCCCGGCTGGACGTTCTTTATGCTCAGCAGGACGTCTTGCCAGACCAGCAACTGCGGAATCGCAAGGCGGCCATTTACCAAGAGCTGGCTCTTGCCTATCAGGAACTTTCCGCAGAGTGGTCCGAACCGGGCCCGTTCGGACCGGTACCAGTCAGCCTGAACAATGCCAACCTGGCGCTGTTTCGTCAGTACAACCAGCACGTACCGGCGTTCCGTCAGATGCTTCGGAATGCAGGCTACGACTTTGCGGACTTTTACAAGGCCGTCAAGACGCTGTCAGAGCAACCGGAACCCCAGAGGACTGAACATCTGGCCGCCCTGTCAGAGCGGTTTGAAGAACACCTTTGAGTTCCGCTGGGTGTTATAGGCAGCCAGCTTCGGCCCGGGCAGGGCCTGCACTGTCGAAGGCTGGAAGCCCCGCTCCCGGAACCAGTGCTCCGTCTGGGTGGTGAGCACGAACAGCTTCTGGATACCCTGCCCCCTGGCCAGCTTCTCCACCATTGCCAGAATCTCATCGCCCCGCCCGGCCCGGCGATAGGTCGGGTCTACCGCGAAGCAGGACAACTCGCCGGCACCCTCTTCAGGGTAGCTGTACAGAGCGGCACAGCCCACGATAGTGCCGTCGCGCTCCGCCACAACAAAGCGGTCAATCTCGGTTTCCAGCATCTCCCGGGAGCGGCGAACCAGAATGCCCTGCTCTTCCAGCGGCTGGATCAGCTCCAGAATCCCGCCGATGTCCTCGACCCGGGCCTGGCGGAACTGCTCGTAGTGATCACCACTGACCAACGTGCCGGCGCCATCCCGCGTGAAGAGCTCCTTCAGCAGGGCGCCGTCATCCACATAGCTGATGATGTGGGCGCGACGCACACCCTTCACACAGGCATCACAGGCAGCTCGCAGCAAGTCGGCATCGTGACCGGTCACCGCACCGGCCGCCAGACGATCGGACGCCTGGCGCGCCGACAGCTCCCGGATCAAAGTACCGTCCTCTTCCTGTAACCCGGGATCATCAATAAACACCATCAGCTTCTCGGCCTGCAGTGCCGCTGCCACCTGGCTGCCAACATCCTCGTAGGAGAGGTTGAAGGCATCCCCGGTGGGCGAATAGCCCATGGGCGGCAACAGGACAATGTGACCAAGCTCCAGCAGTTTCTCGATCCCGGCCACATCCACCCGGCGCACCTTGCCGGTATGGCCAAAATCAATACCGTCGAGCACACCCACGGGCTTGGCAGCCACATAGTTGCCGCCACTCACCCGGATACGGGCATTATGCATCGGCGAATTCACCAAACCCATGGAAAGGTGGCTCTCCAGGTAGGCACGCAGGCCACCGACGGCCTCCATCACCATGCTGAGGTGCTCTTGCGGCGTAATCCGCAAACCTTTTGAAAACGACGATTCGATTCCTGCAGCATCCAGCCGCGTCTGGATTTGCGGGCGGGCTCCAAAGGCAACGACCAGCCGCACACCAAGACTGCTCAGCAGCGCGATGTCATGGATGATGTTGATGAAATTCCCGTGTTCAATCGCATCCCCCGGAATGGTCAATACCACCGTCCGCCCGCGATGGGCGTTGATGTAAGGGGATGAATGGCGGAATCCATGCAGCCAGTCGTTTGATTTCAAACCTTTCTCCTGGTCTCTCGTTATCTTCTAAAGGCAGGTACTTTATCTTGAGGAGTTTGCCGAGTCCTGTCGAGGAGGGTGTGCCAAAACACGCCCGTAAATACGTCCCTGTAGGGCTCGGTCGCGCCATCCCTGGCGCTCCACGGTTTTGGCACACCCTCCCCGCCAGGACTCTCCGCAGGCGTCGGAAGTGCCTGCGCCACACTCAGAGACAGAACTGTCGGATCAGCCCTCGCAGTACTTTAACGGTTGGATCAAGCTGGGACAGCTCTATAAATTCATCGGGCTGGTGCGCCTGATCGATGGATCCGGGGCCCATAACAAGAGTCTCCAGGCCAAGCTTCTGGAGCCAGGGTGCTTCCGTGGCGAAAGCAACGGCGTGAGCGGTATGGCCAGTAAGCTTTTCACAGGCTTTGACCAGAGCGGCATCGGCCGGAGTTTCGAACGGTGGCACGCCGTCAAAGAGCGGCTCGAATTCCAGAGAAAGCTCCCGCCGTTCCGCGATCGGCTGAACCTTGCTCAGGATGGTCTGGCGCAGGGTTTCCATGTTCATGCCCGGCAACGGGCGCAGATCAAAGTGCAGCTCGCACTGGGCACAGATACGGTTTGGATTGTCACCACCGTGGATGCAGCCAAGGTTCAGGGTTGGAAACTGTACCTCGAAGTTCGGGTTCCGGTACTTTTCCTGCCAGCCTGACCGGAGTGCCAGCAACTCGGTAAGCGCTTCGTGCATTCCTTCCATGGCGTTGCGGCCGAGGGCCGGATTGGAGGAATGACCGGACTGGCCCTCGAATTTCAGGCGCTCCATCATGATGCCCTTGTGCATGCGCACCGGTTTCAGGCTGGTCGGCTCGCCGATGACCGCGTAGCGGGCCTTGGGCTTGCCAGCTTCTGCCAGGGCCCGGGCACCGTCCATGGAGCTCTCTTCGTCGGCAGTGGCCAGTATAATCAGGGGCTGCTTGAGATCCTCGTCCACAAAGGCCCTGGCTGCTTCAATGGCCAGCGGGAAAAAGCCTTTCATGTCGCAGGTACCCAGCCCGTACCAGCGATTGTCCCGCTCGGTCAGGGTAAAGGGGTCGCTCTGCCAGCGTTTGTCATCAAAGGGCACCGTATCGGTATGGCCGGACAACACAAGACCGCCCGGGCCGCTGCCAAGGGTTCCGATCAGGTTGAATTTTCCGGGCATGCCTGGCACTTCCAGGATTTCCACGGAAAACCCGAGGGCTTCCAGCCATTCTGCCAGGGTTCGCACCACGGGCTCGTTACTATGATCCCATTTTGCCGACGCGCTGCTGATTGAGGGCAGAGATATCAGGCGGGCAAGCATGTCACGAATGCCCGGCACCACTGCGGATTTGCTATCGGACTGCGACATAGTTTCCTCTCAGATTCCCATTGGAATCATTGTGCACGGCCACGCCGCCAGACTTCAAAGTTGGTAATCGCCCGGATCAACATCGGGTAGGCGACTTCACCGCCAGCGATAACCCGCGCCACTTCCAGCTCGCGTTCGCTGACGCTCACCAGACGCCCTTCCACCACGTTCTCGTTGGAAAGCGTTACCCGGACCTGCCGGTCAACCCATTGTTCAGCGGCTTCAAGACTCGCCGGATACCAGGTTTCGGTCTCAGGATCCTCCCGTGGCACCACCGGCTCGACGGCCACCTCTGGTGTTTCCTGAACAACCGGCTCGGCCTCGGCCAGATAGACGTCCGGCACGCCTGCACCGTTGTAACGAACTGGCCAGCTCATGCCCGCACCCTCGTTTTCAGCCGTTCTTACAGGCACTCCGAGCAGAGGCTGGGCCGGCTGCACATCTACCGTGAGCTCACCGCCCTCCAGCAGCCACTGCCGGTACAACGCTTTCAGCTGGTCACTGGCGGCCAGGCCCCGGGCCTCAAGCCCGGCAGACAGCGCCTGCACTGCGCGCCCGGCCCATTCTCCGGTTTCGATACCGGCTTCGCGGGCGCAATAGGCGGCGATGCGACGCATCAGGCCACCATCACGCAAGGTCAGCGTCATCGGCTCGGCGCCACCGGAAACGGTCAGCTCGGCATCCTGGATCCGGATTCGGGCATCACGCCAGTCCAGCTCCAGACTGCCGGTGCTGACGGTATTCAACTCAGCATGGAGATTGCCCGGAGTCTGTCGCACAAAGCCATCCCCGGCGAGTGCTGTGATGCCCATGCGGATCAGGTCACCACTACCCAGCTGTTGGCGCGGATCTGGCGCGCAGGAAAGCGCAAACAAGGCCGGATCGCCCTCGCTGTTGGCGCCTTCTGCAGTAACCCAGTTACGAAGCATTGTCGGGTCGAGGGTCAGGCCAAGGCCGTCGAGTCGCAAGGTCCATTGTTCCGGCATGCCAGCCGGGTCGAACAGGACAGAGAGCAAGCTGACAGGTGAGCCGGTATCAAGCTCCACCCTCGCCATGTCCAGAGGCTGGGTGAGCTCGAAATCCTGCCAGCTGGCGTCGTTGAGAACCAACCGGCCCTCGACGCCGGAACTGATGCTGCCCCTGTGCAGAACACCGTGGGGCTCCAGCGCCTGTCTCGCCTCGGCCATGCGCTGATCCGCCAGCCACCAGACCCCCGCCTTGAATGCGGCAAAGCCGACCAGAACCAGTATTACCAGCGTCGCAAGCAGGCGCTTCATCCGGAGACTCCTTGTCGGGTGCCGTCAGTTACGGGAAATCAGGGTGCCGACACCCTCATCAGTGAAGATCTCCAACAGACACGCATGAGCGACCCTGCCGTCGATAATATGGGACGTGCGCACGCCATTTTCGACGGCACTCAGTGCACAACGGATCTTGGGGAGCATGCCACCATGAATGGTGCCGTCCTCGATGAGATCATTGACCTGCTTGGCCGTGAGCCCGGTAAGCACCTTGTCTTCCTTGCTCTTGAGACCGGAGACGTTGGTCAGCAGCATCAGCTTCTCGGCCTTCATGGCCTCGGCCACCTTACCCGCCACCAGATCCGCATTGATGTTGTAGGAGGCGCCATCCGGTCCCACGCCAATCGGTGCAATCACGGGAATCAGGTTGCTGCGGGTAAGCATCTCAATCACATCCACGTTGACACTGGCGACCTCGCCCACATGGCCGATGTCGATAATCTCCGGGCGTTCCAGTTCGGGAGAGCGGTCGACCACCTCCAGCTTGCGGGCTCGTATCAGATTGGCGTCTTTCCCCGTGAGCCCAACGGCCATGCCACCGTGAGAATTAATCAGGGACACGATTTCCTTGTTCACCTGACCACCAAGCACCATCTCCACCACATCCATGGTTTCGGAATCGGTTACCCGCATGCCGTTGACGAATCGGGACTGGATGTTCAAACGCTCCAGCAGCTCGCCGATCTGCGGGCCACCGCCATGGACAACGATCGGGTTGATGCCTACAAGTTTCATCAGCACCACATCGCGGGCAAAACTGCTCTTCAGGTCTTCGTTTTCCATGGCGTTACCGCCGTACTTGATGACCACGGTCTTGCCGGTAAATCTCTGAATATAAGGCAGGCCCCGGCTAAGTACCGAAGCTACCTGCATTGCTGTTTCACGATCCAGCGCCATGTTTTTGCCTTGTTGATCCTGTATTGAAACTTGCCTGTGAAACTCGGTGACTGCGAATCAGAAATCCGCCACCAGATCCGGCGCTGCCTTCTGCAGCTGGTCACGGAACACAGACTTGATACGCTCCAGCGCCTCGTCGGTCTCCGCTTCAAAGCGTAAGACCAGCACCGGCGTGGTGTTTGATGCCCGGCACAGCCCCCAGCCGTCGGCGTAGTCCACCCGGATGCCGTCGATGGTGCTGATATTGCCGTCACCGAAATCCCCGGACTCGCCGAGGCGTTTGATAATGTCGAACTTGGAACTTTCCGTCACTTCGACATTCAGCTCTGGCGTACTGATGTCATCCGGGAAATCCTCGAAAACTTCATCGCTGTGACGATCCTCAATGCCCAGAATTTCCAGCAGGCGGGCCGCAGAATACAGACCGTCATCAAACCCGTACCAGCGCTCGCCAAAGAAAATATGACCACTCATTTCCCCGGCCAGCAAAGCGCCAGTCTCTTTCATTTTTGCCTTCATCAGGGAATGACCGGTTTTCCACATGATCGGTCGGCCCCCGGCTTCTGAAATCACCCCGGCCAGCCTGCGGCTGCACTTCACATCGTAAAGGACATCAGCCCCCGGATTACGTGAAACCACATCCCGGGCGAACAGCATCATCAGCCGGTCCGGCCAGATAATCTTGCCGGAATTGGTTACTACACCGAGACGGTCACCATCGCCGTCGAAGGCCAAACCGATATCGGCCCCTTCCGATTCAACCCGGGCAATCAGATCCGCCAGATTCGCTGGCTTACCTGGGTCGGGATGGTGATTCGGGAAGTCACCGTCCACCTCGCAGTAGAGCGGAATCACTTCGCAGCCCAGCTCCTCGATCAGCATGGGTGCCAGCTCCCCGGCAATGCCATTGCCGGCATCGACGACCACCTTGAGCGGTGCCGCTACCGCAATATCGCCAACAATCCTGTCCAGGTAAGCACGGCGCACATCCTCGGTGCTCTGGCTGCCCCGACCGCTGGCAAAATCTCCGGTCTGGATGCGCTGATACAGTTTCTGGATGGCCTCACCTGAAAGGGTTTCGCCACCCAACATGATTTTCAGGCCGTTATAGTTGGCCGGGTTGTGACTGCCGGTCACCATAACGCCAGAGCCAGTCTGGAGTTCGTGGGTGGCAAAATAGAGGACCGGTGTGGGCACGGCACCCACGTGAATAACGTTGCACCCGGCTGCCATGACACCGCGTGCCAGGGCATCGGCCAAATCCGGGCTGGAATGGCGGCCGTCATAACCAATGCAAAGGCTGTCGACACCGCGCTCCCGGGCCTCCGAACCGATGGCCCGACCGATGACTTCAACGCCCTCGGCGGTCAGGGTTTCGCCGACAATACCCCGAATGTCATAGGCCCGGAAAATATCCTGGGAAAGCTCCACTTGAGGCAGGGCCACCTCTTCCACGTCCGGAGTGTCGCCGGAACCAAAGACGGTATCATCGCCGCTGCCGAAGCCCAGAACGTCCTCATCGCCATCAAGCATGTCGATATCGGGCATGTCCTTGTCCTGGAACAAAGGCTCATCGCCGCCCTTGGCGGCACCACCGCCAGACTTTCCGGAACCGGCCGGCCTGGGTTTGGCGGTTTCTACAGCCTTGGCGACCCGTTTATCAACCACCTGTGACAAACGGTAGAGCACCTCACCGGTTGAGGCGACCATATCCCAACGGAAGGTCGGCAGCTTTACCCGCTCTCCGCCGAACACCTTGTGCGCCCACTGGATCAGGGCCGTCACATCCTGACGCAAGCCCTTCTGGGCCCCGCCCAGCAGTACCCAGACGATGATGGCAGCGATCAACGCGGGCACGCCGACCAGAAGCGCGATCATTACCGTATCAACCGGCGCTGCGGACGATTTTGCAGGGGTGTAGGCTACGGTCCAGTCCGGATTGGAAAGCCGGCGGGATTCCGCGTTTCCGGAGCCGCTGGCGTTACTGACCACGGTGCGGGATGAACCGGACACGGTCTGCACCAGCGCGAGCTGACCACCGAGGCTGGAGTTGACCACTTGCAGCAACGGCTGGATCTGGCCGGAGTCGAAGATAATCAGCAGGCTGCCGATGACCGCATTGCTGGTCGGATTGCGAACCGGGGCTGCCATCTGGACAAACCACCGGTTATCCCGTGGAAACGCGTCGGGAAACAGTCGCTGGCCGGTTTCAGCGCGCCGGGCCAGCTCAAGCCCGGAGAAGCCCAGCAGGCCCTCACTGCTGGAGGTGCGTGGAATGTCACGGTAGGGAAACAGATGCACCGCCTCGATGCCGGGCAGTGAATCCGCCAGCTGCACCTCGGTCGCCGGAATCTCGTTCCGGCTGCTCAGGGCCTGAACGACATGGGGCTGCGTCGCCAGACCATTGACGCTTTTCTGGACCTGGTCAAAATACTGGTTCAGTCGAAGGGCGGCGGCATCCGCTTCCAGAACTTTCAATGACTCGAAGCGTTCCTTTGCAGACGGCTGAACCACCAGAAAATGAAGCAAGGCAACGGCAATCACCCCCGCAAGGACCACGACCAGCGACTGGCTCACCGCCACGGAATTGAGTCTCTTCAGTTTGGGTCCCGAAGAACTGGTTTTTTCCTTCTTCACCGCCTTCTTCGCCGGCTTTTCATCAACGGACGCGTCGGCATCTTTCTTTTTACCCAGCTTCATAGTCCATCCTGCAGTTGTAATTTTATCGTCCTGGACAAGCAGTTATCCGCAAAGTATAGACGCCGGCACAATGTTCTGCGTGGCCGGCTTCCCGGTCACCTTGTGCCGGTGGAGCCAAAGCCGCCTTCACCGCGGGCGCTGGCGTCGAATTCCGAAACCACCTCAAAATCAGCCTGCACAACGGGTACCAGCACCAACTGTGCCAGACGCTCCCCCACATCCACGGTAAAGCTGGTGCGCCCCCGGTTCCAGCAGGACACCATTAACTCGCCCTGGTAATCCGAATCAATCAAGCCCACCAGGTTGCCAAGCACTATACCGTGCTTGTGGCCGAGCCCGCTTCGGGGCAGGATCATGGCCGCCAGCGATGGATCGGCAATGTGGATCGACAACCCTGTCCTGATCAGTTGGGTATCGCCCGGCTCGAGGGTCAGCGGCTCGTCCAGACAGGCCCGAAGATCAAGGCCTGCGGAGCCTTCGGTGGCATACTCGGGAAAGGGAATCTGGCTGCCAATGCGATCATCCAGAATACGTACCTGAAGATTTTTCCTGCTCATGAGGGGTCCTGTCGATTGTAGTGCAGGTGCGCTTCGCTGAGTCAGCGGGCGGCCTGACCAAGATGTTCACCTATCATCGCCACAAGCTGTCGGGCAATGTTCGTTTTGCTGTCGGGACCGATCGACGTCTGGCCACCCGGCCAGAATACGGTCACCGCATTGTTGTCGCTGTTAAAGCCCAGCCCGGGCGTAGACACATCGTTGGCCACGATCATGTTCAGTTTCTTGCGTTGCATTTTGTCGGTGGCGTAGCTCGCCACATCGGTGGTTTCGGCCGCGAAACCTACGCTAAAAGGCGCATCGTCGCGGCCGGCTATGGTAGCCAGGGTGTCGGGATTGCGCACCAGCGAGAGCGCCATGGCGTCACTGGACTTCTTGATCTTGTCTCCGGCACAGGTTTCCGGACGGTAATCGGCGACCGCAGCTGTCGCAATAAACAGGTCACAGCCCTCATCCACGGCGTTTGAGGCTTCCTGCAACATGTCCTCGGCCGTTAACACCGGACGAACCTCGACACCGTTAGGCGCGGAAAGCGCTACCGGACCACTGACCAGAATCACCCGGGCACCTGCCTTCTGCGCCTCGCTGGCCAGGGCATAACCCATTTTCCCGGAGCTGTGATTGCTTATATAGCGCACCGGGTCGATAGGCTCTCGGGTCGGGCCTGCAGTAATCACGACCGTCTTGCCAGCGAGCACGCCTGTGCGACCGTGATCGACAAGCGCAACAATGTCCTCCGGCTCCAACATTCTCCCTGGCCCGGTATCACCACAGGCCTGCGCTCCCTGAGCCGGCCCCCATAATTCGATCTGGGGATCCTCTTCAAGCAGCCGGATATTTCTCTGGGTACGGCCATTGCTCCACATTGCCTGATTCATCGCAGGCACCACGGCAATGGGCGCCTCGGTTGCACAACAAACGGTGGTTAACAGATCGTCGGCCATCCCCTGGGCAAGGCGGGCGATAAAATCGGCCGACGCCGGCGCAACGACCAACTGATCAGCCCACTTGGCCAGTTCAATATGCCCCATACCAGCTTCCGCCTCAGGGTCCAGCAAGGACGTCCTCACGGGCTCGCCACTGAGGGCCTGAAAGGTCAGTGGTGCCACGAACGCTTCCGCCCCGCGGGTCATAACAACCCTCACCTCATGGCCCGCTTTCTTTAACTGGCGAACCAGCTCGGCACTTTTATAGGCAGCGATACCACCGGTTACTCCCAGGAGGATTCGTCTGGCGGCCATAGGGGCTCCGTTTCCGCATAAAATGAAAGGCTTATAAGATAGCATGCTCAGGCCGCAGCGACAGCCTGCCAGACCCGGCATACGTTTACCGATTGTTAGTTTTTAAAGTAACCTTTGTAACCCTGAGATGCCCGTCGCGGTGCAGGAAGCACCAGGGCAGGAGACAACCAATGCAAGGAAGCCACGATGTCAGACCCCGCCTGGCCCACGGACGAACGTCCACGGGAACGCCTGCTCGCCCACGGACCGCAAACCCTCTCCGACGCCGAACTGCTCGCCCTGTTTTTACGCACCGGCACCACCGGCATGCCGGTCATGGCATTGGCTCGCCACCTGATTGAGGAGTTTTCCGGGCTTCGGGGGTTGCTGACGGCTTCCCGTCGCCAGTTCTGCGATGTCAAAGGTCTGGGAACCGCCAAATACGCCCAGGTTCAGGCGGCCATGGAAATGGCGCGCCGGGTCATGGATGAACCATTGCGCCAGGGTGATCCCCTGCGCTCTCCCGAAGATACCCGCCGCTTTCTTACCAGTCGGCTCGGCACCTACCCGCACGAGGTTTTCGCAGGCCTGTTTCTGGACAATCGCCATCGCGTTATTCAATACCGTGAGTTGTTCCGGGGCACCATCGATGGCGCGGCCGTCTATCCGCGGGAAGTGGTGCGACAGGCTCTGGAGGACAATGCAGCAGCGGTGATTTTCGCTCACAACCACCCGTCGGGCGTCGCCGAACCGAGCCAGGCCGACATTTCCCTCACCCGCCGCTTGAAAGAGGCCCTCGGACTGGTGGATATCAGGGTTCTTGACCATATGGTTGTTGGCCATGGTGAGGTAGTATCTCTCGCTGAACGGGGTCTGCTGTAAAGCCCGATGGTTAACCGTGCACGTCAATGCCGGAAAACTGGCCAAATTCCCAACAATTTTTTGCGTTGGGGGGGTGAGTTCTGGTATAAAAGCGTCCCTTTCTGGCGGCGTCTGGCGAGCAGCGTTCAGTTTAGAGGCGCGAATGGGGGCGTAATAGCTCCTTAGCAACCAGAGACGCATTAAAAACGAATTCGTATTATTGAGACCATTGCTCAGGTCGGAGGCAAGTATGTCCAGAGTTTGTCAGGTTACCGGTAAGCGTCCGGTATCCGGTAACAACGTTTCCCACGCGATGAACCACACTCGTCGTCGTTTTCTGCCGAATCTGCAGAACCATCGTTTCTGGGTTGAGTCCGAGAAGCGTTTCGTGAAGCTGCGCGTATCCACCAAGGGCATGCGCATCATCGACAAAAAAGGCATTGACGCTGTGCTGGCCGATCTTCGTGCCCGCGGCGAGAAATTTTAAGGAGCCGCATCATGCGCGAGAAAATCAAGCTGGTTTCATCAGCAGGTACTGGTCACTTCTACACGACCAAGAAGAACAAGCGTAACACTCCGGAAAAAATCGAGATCAAAAAGTACGATCCGGTTGTCCGCAAGCACGTTGCGTACAAGGAAGCCAAGATCAAGTAATTCCTGATCCGGCATCCAAAAAAGCCCGGCCAATGCGCCGGGCTTTTTTTTGACTTGATGCTACTCAGAACTTCTCCAGGTAGCCCTCCGGCAACGCCACATCCATGGCGATGGGCAGGTGATCCGACATCGGATAACTCACCACCTCGGACCGGCGGATCTCGAGTGAAGGACTTACCAGGATATGATCCAAAGCTTTCTCCGGCCGCCAGCTGGGGAAGCTATGGGCGGTATCCGGTAGCGGCACCAGATCGGTTTCCCTGAGGGGCGTCTGAGTCAGTAGCTGTTCGGCATGGGCGTTCATATCTCCCATCAGAACCACATGCCGGTAGTCGGCAATCAGCTCCCGGATGTAACCCAGCTGGCGTTGCTGAGCCGTCTTGCTAAGGGAAAGGTGCATCAGCACCAGCACCAGTGGATCATGCTCGGTTCCGTATCGGGCGATGATGGCGCCCCGGCCCGGAATCAGGCCCGGCAACTTGTGTTCGGTAACGTCAAGGGGCCGATACCGGCTCAGCAGGCCATTGCTGTGCTGGGCGATCTGACCAAGATTCCGGTTCAATTGCTGGTACCAGTAGGGAATGCCGGCCGCTTCGGCCAGATATTGCACCTGGTTGATATAGCCGCTGCGCAGACTGCCCCCATCGCACTCCTGCAAAGCGACCACGTCGTACCCGCGCAGCAGGGAGGCAATCCGATCCAGATTTTCGATACGGTTACGGTGAGGCAGTATGTGCTGCCAGCTTCGTGTGAGGTAATGACGGTAGGACGAGGTGTTGATCCCCACCTGAATATTGAAGGTGAGCAGGCGAATATGTCGTTGCGGCTCGAACTCGGGCACATGCTCGGTCCCGGAGCAGGCACCCCTTGGCCCGCCGGCCGGCTTCAGGATGCCATTCAACTGTTTTCGGATATGCTTGTACATAATGGGCGGTCTCGACCCGGCCGGCGGCTTGTCTTACTCGGCTCTTGCGTCCCTGGCCGGGCTCCTTACTCCACGTCGCCCCGCTCTTTGGCAACCAGGTAGTCCACCACGTCAAGAACGGCCTCATGGCTGCCGGCCATAGATGCACTAACGGTGTACTTGCCATTAACCAGCATAGTCGGAGTTCCGGTAATCCGCGCACCGCGGATTTTCGACTGGGCTTTTTGCATGCGGGCGTTCACACCAAAGCTTTTATAGGTGCTCACAAACTCATCCGGATCAACCCCATACTCCGCGACGAAATCCGCAAGGGCTTCCGGTGTATTCAACGGACGACGCTCGCCGGCAAGCGCATCAAACAGGGCATCATGCACCTTGTCCAGCTCCCCCATCGCTTCAAGCGCATAGAAGGCGTAAGCATGGGGTTCCCAGTTTCTCCCCAGGGCAGCGGGAATCTTCACGTAATTGACGTAGTCAGGCGCGCTGGCCGCCCATTCTTCAACCAGAGGCTTGAACCGGTAGCAGTGGGGGCAGCCATACCAGAAGACTTCCGCTACCTCGACTCCGGAATCGCTGTCGGTACGTACCGGGTTGTCCAACCGGTTGTAATGAACCCCTTCTTTCCACTCTGCGGCGTTGGCCAGGCCGGTGACAGACAGCGCCAAAAGAAGCAGGAAGGCCGTTCTGAAGGATCGAAACATGAAAAATCTCCGGTTATCTCTATGTCGTTTTGGGAGGATTATGACCCAGCGTACCCGAAAAGTTCCACCGGTCGGCAGTTACAGAAACGAAAGACAACAAAAAACCCCGCACAGGGCGGGGTTTTCAACAGAGTCCGGCAGCTTCAGTTCAGGCCGGAAATGTAGCTGGAGACCGCTTCGATTTCGGCATCCGTCAGCTTGGCAGCCACGTCCATCATGATCGCAGCATTGGCGCCATTATTACGATCACCATCGCGATAGGCTTGCAACTGCTTGACCAGGTACTCTGCGTTCTGGCCACCGAGCGCCGGGTAGCCGGCCGGCTCGTTGCCAACACCTTGAGGGCTATGGCAGCCGGCGCAAGCTGGGACACCCGTTGCCATGTTGCCGCCACGGTACAGGGCAGCACCCTGATCAACCAGATCCGGATCGGCCTGGCCAACAACCATGTCTTTGGAGTTGAAATAAGCCGCCAGATCCTGCAAATCCTGATCGTCCATGTTATCCAGAATACCGGTCATTTCCGCGATATTCCGCTCTTTATCCTTGATCAACACCAACTGGCGATACAGGTACTTCTCACCAAGGCCAGACAACTTCGGGTATACGCCCATCACCGGCTTGGCACCGCCTTGACCGTGACAACCAGCACATACCGCTGCGTTCTGTTCGCCTGCTTGAGGATCTCCCGCCCCGTGCGCCATCGCTGTGAGGCCAACACCGAGAACTACTCCTGCGATCAGTTTTTTCATGCTCGCTCCGCTTCTCTCATCTTTTAAGGGTATTCTTCGCTACGCAGCCGGCAGGCACTGACCAGTCAGGCTCAAAACCGGGGCTGACAGCGGTCGCGCACAGCGCGCCGCCCGGAATTGGTGTAGCATTATACATTAATCCCTGATAACTGAAATCCAAAGGAAAGCCAACCGCTGTGGACTCTGATCTGACTCAAAAAAGCCTTTCTTTTAACAGCGCCCGATTCCTCATCAGCGCTTCCCGCCTGGATGAGTGCCCGCCGGATTTCGGCGCTGAAGTCGCCTTTGCCGGCCGTTCCAACGCCGGCAAGTCCAGTGCGCTTAATGCGATCACCGCCAACAGCAAGCTGGCCCGCACCAGTAAGACCCCCGGACGCACACGGCTGATCAACTTCTTCTCTCTCAACCGCGAGAATTGCCGAATGGTCGATTTGCCCGGGTACGGCTATGCCAAAGTATCCCGGGACATGAAAGACGATTGGCAAAAGCACCTGGGCCACTATCTGAATGACCGGCGCTGTTTACGCGGCCTGGTTCTGGTGATGGACATTCGCCACCCACTGACCGATTTCGACCAAATGATGGTGGAATGGTGCGAACATAACAACCTGCCGCTGATGATTCTGGCCACCAAAGCCGACAAATTGAAATACGGCCAGGCCAAGACCGCCATGCTGGGCATTGCCAAGAACCTGAAATCGTATTCCTGCGTCGAACATCTGATCATGTTCTCTGCAACGTCAAAACGGGGCGTGGACGAATGCCGGGAGGCCTTGATCGAGTGGCTGGAAGCGGAGTAACAAGGAATTAAAGGGTGCCACCGCATTCTATCCGGTAACCGAGGTCAATCACCTGTTCGCCCATGTCCGCGCCGGACAGGCGAGCGATCAGGGCCTCAGCCGCCCTTTGGCCCACCTGCTCACGTGGCGTAATGACGCTGGCCAGCGTCGGCACCATGACCTGGCCAACATTGTGGCCGTGAAAGCCTGCTATCGCCATCTGGCCCGGCACCTCGATACCCTGCCGCTGGCACTCGAAAAAAGCGCCTATAGCCACGTCGTCGTTGGTGCAGAAGATCGCGTCAGTGTCCGGCGCTTCGATGAGTATGCGTTGCAGCAATGTGGCGCCGACACTGAATGATGAGCGCTGTTCACTGCGCAGGGTAACGGGAATCAGCCCCTGCTCCTCCATGGCGCGGGTGTAACCTTCCTGTCGTTGCAACGTGCGAGCATCCAGCCGAACCGCCAGGTACACAACATGGCGGCGACCACGGCGAATCATCTCCCGCACCATGTCATAGGCCGCACGCACATTGTCAAAACCCACCGCCTGCTCGAAGGGCGTCGTGTGGGTGTCCATGATTTCCACCGTGGGCACGCCTGCTGTTCCCAGCATTCGCAGGGTGCGGTCGGTGTGCTGGCTTTCCGACAGAATCACGCCATCAACGTTGTAGGACAGTAGCGAGGCCAGACTGCGCTCTTCCACCTCGCGGCTGTAACCGTAGTGGGCCAGCATCAGGTGATAGCCCGCCGGTTCAGTGACTGATTCGATCCCCTTGATGACATCGGCGAAGACCTGGTTGGTCAGCGATGGCAGCAGCACACCGATTGCGTGGCTGGTGGATTTGGAAAGCAGATCCGGCGCCCTGTTCGGGATGTAACCCAGCGCCTCGGCCTCGGCGAAAATCCGCTCACGCATGTGTTCAGACACATTATTGCCGCCCCGCAGGCAACGGCTCACGGTCATTTTCGTAGCACCGACCCTATCGGCAATATCCTGCAGTGTTGGGCGCTTCTTTTTAACCATTCAGTTTTTCCGCCTCCGGTCGGGTGTACTCAGCACTGCCAGGCAGCGCTCAACAATGCGGTCGGGTGGCTCGCAGACGTCGACGACAATGGCCCCTTCCCCGGGTTCCGGCTCCTCCAGCGTGCGAAACTGACTTTCGAGCATGGAACGACCATTGAAGTAGTGATCTTCCCGACTGGAATGCCGAGACCAGATGGTTTCCATGTCGCCCTTGAGATAGACAAACTGCAGTGACGGATTACCCGACCTCAGCCGGTCACGGTACGCCCGCTTGAGGGCAGAACATGCCAGCACCAGACCGCCTTGCTCACCCTGGACCAGCCCTGCCAGATCATCCAGCCAACCGCTACGGTCGGAATCTGTCAGCGGCACACCGCTGGCCATTTTGGCCACGTTGGCCGGACTGTGAAAGTCGTCGGCATCGAAAAACGGAACCTGAAGACGTTCCGCCAGCCGGGTACCAATCAGGCTTTTGCCACACCCGGACACACCCATGACGATGATTTTGGAAACGCTCATATCACTGCCACCACAAAGCCAGTTGCGGGAATGCGATCAACAGGGCCAGCGCAACAATCTGCAAGGCAATAAATGGCAGTAGCGACCGGAAAATCTCGCCGAGGGTGATGTCCTTGGGGGTTACCGTTTTCAGATAGAACGCGGCCGGGCCAAAGGGCGGTGACAGGAAGGATACCTGCATATTCATGCAGAACACCACACCGAACCAGATCGGGCTGTAGCCCAGCTCCGTGACAATGGGCACGAAAATCGGCATGGTCAGAAGAGCCACCCCGACCCAGTCCAGGAACATGCCCAGAATCAGTAGAATAAACATCATGAACAGGATGGTGGTTAGCCCATCCCCGCCACTGACTGCAAAAACCATCTCGCGGACAAACTCGATACCGCCCATCAGGTTGTAGACGCCCACAAGAGCGGTGGCGCCGATGCCGATCCAGATGATCATGCCACACACCCTCAGCGTACTGATTGTGGCTTTGCGCACCATGGCCAGAGACAGTTCTCCCCGGATCCAGGTACTGATGGCAATGCCCAGCACACCCAGGGCCGAAGCTTCGGTGACCGACGCCACACCGCCATAGATGCTGCCCAACACGACCACGACCGACAGAATCGGGAACAACAGGGCCTTGAAGAAGTTCGGCGCCGGGGTTTCCGGCTGATCCTGGTCGGAGGGGATGGGGGCCATCTCCGGCTTCAGCCAGACCCTGACCAGCACGTACCCCATATAGAGTAGCGCCAGGATCAGCGCAGGCAGGAACGCCCCCTTGAACAAATCACCAATGGAGACGTTTGCGGTCAGACCATAAATAATCAGGACAATACTCGGCGGCAACATGGTGCCCAGCGCACCACCGGCACAAGTGGTGCCAATGGCCAGCTTACGATCGTAGCCGAGGCGCAGCATCTGCGGCAGCGCCAGGATGCCGAGCAACACGGTTTCGCCACCGATCACCCCCGACATGGAAGCAAGGATCACCGCTACCACCAGAGTCTGGAGGGCGACACCACCGCGCAGTTTGCGGCCAAAACGAGCCATAGCATCAAAAAGGTCCCGGGCAATGCCGGAATGATCCAGTAGCGACGCCATCAATACGAACATCGGAACCGCCAGAAAAACGTAGTTACCGATAAAGCTGTACAGACGGCTGCTGACAATCGGCAGCGCGTCCGGGCCAAACCAGCCCAGGGCAAAGACCAGGGCCACCAGGCCAGTGGCAAAGGCCAGCTGCATGCCTGTCAGTAACAGTACAATCAGCATCAGCAGCATCAGCAGGCTGCCGTAGCCAATTCCGAGAGAAGCCAGCTCAAACATTACCTTTCTCCCCGGCCGTTGCCGGACCACGCAGATCACGAATCAGGTGCAAGACAAACTGAAGGGTCATAACAGCAATGGCCACCAGAATGATCACCTTGAGAAAGGCAGGAAACGGCGGATTCCAGGCTGACCCGGAGGTCTCCAGACGCCAGCCGCCCCAGGGGGCCCAGACAGCGCCCCTGGCCATGAACCAGCTGGCATAGAGCAGCATCGAACAGAACGCCAGCCCGAACAGATGGTGAACCACCCGCAGCCAACGCTGGATGGCCGGGGACACGGCGTCGTAGATCAGCACAATCCGCACGTGGCGATCAGTGGCCAGGGCATAGAGCCCACCCAGCACGAACAGGGTGGCACCAGCGAAGGTCACCGTTTCATGCACCCAGAGCGTCGGCGATCCGAACACATATCGACGGACAATCTCGTAGAAAGACACCAGAACAATCAACGCGAAAACCAGGCTCAGCTTTTTTCCCAGCCAGACAATGGCGCGGTCAAGGCGGGTAAAGCCGATATCCTCGTCGGTTTCGGGCAGCAGATCACCCTGGCCCGGAGTGCTCTCCGGCCCGGAAGAAAGGTTTGCAGTAGACATAATCAACTCCGCGCACTGGGCAGGCCTTGCCCACCCAGTTGCTGGTTACGGGGCATCGACTTCAGAGCAGGCCCTGAGATTCCAGATAGCCGGTTACCGACTGATAGACTTTCTCGGCATTGGGGGATTGCTCAGCGTATTTCTTCCACTGCTCCCGGGCAATGGTGCGGAACTTCCGGCGCTCTTCCGCCGACCAGTTATGAACGGTGATATCAGGATTGTCACGGGCTTCTCTGACGGCCTTCTTGTCCGCCATGGCCAGCTGGGCGCTGATATCCTGGGCGAAGTCCCGGGCCGAGACGGTCATGATCGTCTGAATATCCTCGGGAAGCTTTTCCCAATCTTCCAGGTTCATGGCAATTTCGATCAGCGGCAGCGAGTGGAAGCCCGGGTACACCGGATGCTCGGCAATCTCGTGCAAACCGGCTTCGTGGTTGGTGGAGAACACCGTGTAGTCAGCAGCATCAATAACACCCTTACTCAGTGCGGTGTAGACCTCGGAACCCGGCAGGTTCACTGGCGCCGCCCCCGCGGCGGCAAACACCGACTGCACCAGACCTTCCGGTGCACGCATCTTGAGGCCTTTCAGGTCCTCCACACCGTCCAGCGGTTTCTTCGAAACAAACGACTCCAGGCCAGTGCCACCACCGCCAACAAACTTCACGCCATAGGGCGCGTAGAGCTCGTTCATCAGCTCATAGCCACCGCCATAATTGATGTAATCGATGAGCTGGTCCGGGCTGGACCAAGCGCCCACGGTATTGCCAATGAGCCCGAACGCGGGATCCTTGCCGGAAAAATAACCGGTCACCGACACATGGCCATCCAGGACGCCCATATTCATGGCACCGAGAGTTTCGGTATGGCTTACCACGCTGCCCACAGGCAGAAGATCAATGGCAACGCGGCCACCGGTCATTTCTTCGACACGGTCAGCCCATTGCTGCTGAATCTCGAAGTTCTTGACGCCAGAGGGGTCGGAGGACTGGAACTTGAAGGTATAGTCCGCCGCGAAGGCGTTAAAGGCAAATGCAGCTGACAGTAGGCCAGTCGCGAGTCGGGTCGGGAACATAATCGCGTCTCCTGATTGTTTTTGTGCCGGCAGATGTTACCGGTAACATCAGAAGCGTATCGAATTCGGAAATCACTTACAAGGGTGTTTTTTGAGCAGGAAACAGTAGGGAATAAAAAAACCGGCCTGCCAGAAAGCAGACCGGTGAAACGTCAGGGTTTGCGACGTGCTAAAACCTGAGATCGCACTCAGGAGACGCAAGGAATATCCGAATTCCCAACGTCACCGTTATGAGTCCGATTTTCGCCAAAAGTTCCAGGCTAGATCATTTTTTGATCGATTCTTCGGATTTCACTTACACAGGGCCGCGCCCAGATCGTCCCTGTCGTGCAGTGCCGGCCGATACTTCTCTCTCAGAGCCATCACACGCTCACGATACGCTGGCGTCAGGTAGGGAATTTCCAGGGTGAGCACCTGGTAGATGCCCTGCTTCAGCTCGGTGAGCGTGAGACAGGCAGATTCCTCGGC
Source organism: Marinobacter sp. L-80 (assembly GCF_056859395.1). Lineage (NCBI taxonomy): Bacteria > Pseudomonadati > Pseudomonadota > Gammaproteobacteria > Pseudomonadales > Marinobacteraceae > Marinobacter > Marinobacter sp. L-80. Next base: position 295,319 of record NZ_JBSXOI010000070.1, on the reverse strand, counting down.
CGCATGGGCGGTTTTCAGGAACGCCATCCAGTTGGTAATCACCAGCCACACATTCAGCGACATGGCCGATCGCAGGTCTTCCTCCTGGGGTTCAATAATCCCGGCTTCCGCCAGTTTTTCGAAAATGCGACTGATTGACGTCAGGCAGCGGTTGGTGAAATCGCGATAGTCCTGTCGCAGTCTCTTGTCGCTGTCCAGAAGGTATTCCAGATCCCGGTGGAAGAACCGGTAACTCCAGAGGCCGTCAAAGACCGACTCCAGATAGAAGGTCATGTCGTCCAGGGTCATGGCCCGGTCTTCCGGAATGTCCAGGTAGAAATCCACCAGTTTTTCGTATTCCAGGAAGATCTCGTAAATGATGTCCGACTTGTTGCGGAAATGGTAATAGAGGTTGCCCGGCGAAATGGCCAGGTGCGCCGCGATATGGTTGGTGGTGACGTTGCGCTCGCCCCGCTCGTTGAACAGCTCCAGGCTGGAGAGCAGTATCTTGTCTCTTGTCTTCATAGACCCGTCGGCGTTTGTTGTTGTATCGCTCACAGATGGCCCGATTCGCCACCCGCCTCCGCTTGACTCACTAGAGTATATACTCTAATAATACCCCCAGACGCAAATTGAACACTTTTTCGCCAGTCGTTCAATACCTGAAATAACGGGCCACCGACGAAGCATGATCGGGGCCGAAGAGGAGAAAAATCATGGGAGCCACTGTCGTTCAGCTCACCGAGAGCAAGAAACAGATCCAGCACACCCACCGCGTGTTTGAGGATCAGAAAAAGGCGTTCCGCAACAATCCCATGCCTTCCCTGGCCGAGCGGCAGGAAAACCTGAAACGCCTCAAACGGGTGCTGCTGGGTAACCAGGACCGGCTTCTGGATGCCATCGACCGGGATTTCAACTGCCGCTCGAAAGACGAATCCCTCATTGCCGAGGTCATGCCGTCGATCCAGGGCATCAATTACACCCTGAAAAATCTCAGTAGCTGGATGAAGCCATCCAAACGCCATGTATCCATGTTGTTCCAGCCTGCCAGCAACAAGGTCCACTACCAGCCCAAGGGTGTGGTGGGCGTAATCGTGCCCTGGAACTACCCTCTCTACCTCGCAGTGGGCCCCCTGGTTGCGTCTCTGGCTGCGGGCAACCGCACCATGATCAAGATGTCGGAGTACACGCCACACACCTCGGCCCTGTTCAAGGAGCTGATTGAAGCCAGCTTCCCGGAGGACCTGGTCTCGGTTATTAATGGCGAGGCCGACGTGGCTGCAGACTTCTCGTCACGTCCGTTTGATCATCTGCTGTTCACAGGTTCTACGTCGGTGGGCAAGCTGGTCATGAAGGCCGCAGCGGAAAATCTGACACCGGTCACCCTGGAGCTGGGAGGCAAATCCCCGGCCGTGGTCTCCCCGGATGTGCCCATGGAAGACGCGGCCCAGAGAATCGCCTTTGGCAAGGCTTTCAATGCCGGCCAGACCTGCGTGGCGCCCGATTACGTCCTTTGCCCCGCTGACCGGGTGCAGTCGTTTGTCGACGAGTTCCGTGCCCGTTTTTCCGAGATGTATCCCAGCCTGCGGGACAATGACGACTTCACTGCCATCATCAATGAGCGGCAGTACGATCGACTGCAAGGCTACCTTGAGGACGCCCGGGAGAAAGGCGCCGAATTGGTGGAGATCAACCCTGCCCGGGAGAATCTGAAGGACGGCACCCGAAAACTGCCCCTGACGCTGGTGCTGAACACCACTCCGGATATGAAGGTGATGCAGGATGAGATCTTCGGTCCGATTCTGCCGATCGTCAGTTACGGCAGCCTGGATGAAGCCATTCACTACATCAATGATCGTCCGCGGCCTCTGGCGCTGTATTTCTTCGGGTACGACAAGACCCAGCAGCAGCATGTGGTGGATAACACCCACTCTGGAGGCATGTGCATCAACGATTCCCTGATGCACGTAGCCCAGGATGATCTGCCTTTCGGTGGCATCGGTGATTCCGGCATGGGGCACTATCACGGCCGTGAGGGGTTCCTGACCTTCTCCCATCACCGGGCCATTTTCACCAAGCAGAAATTCAACAGCGGCAAGTTTGTCTATGCGCCCCATGGGACAACTGCGCACAAATTGGTTTACAAGTTCTTTATCCGCTGAGAACTCGGAGTCTGTCGCGGGCTGGTAGCCCCTTCCAAAACACGCCGTGAATACGTCCGTGTAGGCTTGAGCAAAACATCCCTGTTTTGCACAGTTTTGGAAGGGGCTACCAGCCCGCGACGATTCAGCATTTTCCCCGCTATCCAAAAACAATAACGAGAACACACCCATGCAGAAACAGATCCCTGATCCGTCAGGACACCCTCAATTTGCCGATCTCAACCGCCGAAGCTTTCTAAAAACCGGACTTGGCGGTGCCGTGTTTCTGGGCACCGTCAGCGTCACCGCCGGGCTTAGCGGATGCGCCACTCAGCCGGCGGGCCGGCTGAGTGCCGTTGGCACCCGGATGGACGCCAGCTACCAGTTCCGGTTTTTAAACGAGGATGACATTGCGCTGTTCGAGGCCTTGTTGCCCGCCATGATTGGGCCGGGTTTGCCAGAGCAGCCACAGGCCAGAAACCTGGCAATTGCCGGGACGATCGAGCGGATTGATGCCGGCATCCACAAGTTCGGACCAGCTAACCAGAAGGAACTGCGGCAACTGTTTGACCTGCTGAACTTCGGGCTCACCCGGGTGACCGTTGCCCGGGTCTGGTCCAGCTGGCCGAATGTGACAACGGCGGAAGCCGACGCGTTTCTGGAGCGCTGGCGCACCAGCCGTATCGGGCTGTTCAACAACGGCTACATTGCGCTGACCAAGATCAGCAACGTGGCGTTTTATGGCTATCGGGATTTCTGGCACCTGTCCGGCTATCCCGGACCACCGCAATACGCGGTCGACGCATTGCCACAATTCCAAAACGCCTGATTGCCAGCTGATCTGACGGAGCACAAACATGTCATTGACCGATCGTATTGCCCAGGGCCTGGAATCAGGCTGGAACGTCACCGATAGCGCCCTCCTGACGCAAAACCTGACCGCAGAAGCGGACGTTGTTGTTATCGGAACCGGCGCCGGTGGCGGCACCACCGCCGAGATTCTGGCCCGCAGCGGGTTGTCCGTGATACTCGTGGAGGAGGGCCGGCTTTACTATCAGAAAGACTTCAAGATGGACGAGCAGACCTCCTATGCCAACCTTTACCAGGAAGGCATGAGCCGGGTAACCCGGGACGGGGCAATCGCCATTTTGCAAGGCCGCTGCGTGGGCGGTTCCACCACGGTAAACTGGACTTCCAGTTTCCGGACACCGGCGCCCACGCTCAATTACTGGGCCGAGCAGTTTGGCCTGGACGAACTTCGGCCGGACGCCATGGCGCCCTGGTTCGATGGCCGGGAAGAACGCCACTCCATGGCCCCGTGGCAGGTCGACCCGAACGTCAACAACGACATCTTGCGCCAGGGCTGCGAAAAACTGGGTTACAGCTGGCAGATCATTCCCCGCAATGTGAAAGGCTGCTGGAACCTGGGCTATTGCGGCGTCGGCTGCCCGACCAACGCCAAACAGGGCGCCCTGATGACCACCATTCCGGGGGCGCTCGATAACAACGCCCGGCTGTTCCACAGCCTGCGCGCCGACCGCCTGGTAATGAACGAGGACAAGATCGACCACCTGGAAGCCTCTGCCTTTGCGGATGATGGCGTCACCCCGACCGGGATCAAGGTCACGCTCAAAGCCCGACACTTCGTGGTCGCCGCCAGCGCCATCGGCAGCCCCGGCCTGCTGCTCCGCTCCGACATCCCGGACCCGCACCAGCGGATCGGCAAGCGTTCGTTCATCCATCCGGTCAACGCCACCGTCGCCCAGATGCCTCAGCGCGTCGATCCGTTCTATGGCGCGCCCCAGTCCATCTACTCGGACGAATTCAACTTCCGAAACGGCGTCGACGGCCCGGTTGGTTACAAACTCGAGGTGCCACCGCTGCACCCGGGCATGTCCAGCGGCGTCATACCCGGCCACGGCGAAACCCAGATCAACAACATGGCCGGCCTGCCCCACATGCAGTCCGTCATCGCCCTGCTCCGGGACGGCTTCCACCCCGAAAGCCCCGGCGGCACAGTCTCCCTCCGCGACGACGGCAGTCCGGTACTGGACTACCCCGTCAGCGACTACCTCTGGAAGGGCATCCGCGAAGCCTTCCACACCATGGCCGAAATCCAGTTCGCCGCCGGTGCCGAAAAAGTCCGCCTGATGCACCTGGATTCCGACTGGTACACCAACTGGACCGACGCCAAAGCCGCCATCGACCAGCTCCCCATGGCACCCCACCGCGTCCGCCTGTTCACCGCCCACCAGATGGGCGGCTGCGCCATGGGAAGCAATCCGCAAAACTCGGTCGTCAACGGCTTTGGTGAACACCACCAGGTCAGCAACCTCAGCATCCACGATGCCTCGATCTTCCCCACCAGCATCGGGGCAAATCCGCAGCTGTCGGTTTACGCCCTGGCGGCACGGAACAGTACAAGGTTGGCTCAAAGACTCTCGCGAGCAGCCAGCTAGCATTGCGCGCAGATAACAGCCCCAGTTTCCTTCGGGGAGGCTCGCACGGGGATGAAAGGGCTGGCTGGAAGGGCTTGTCCGGGAATGTGAGAAGCCATGGATGGCTTCGCTCAAGCGCACATGGGTGAGACAAGCGATTATGAAGCGAAGCTTCATGCGCAGGCGAACGACAGCAATCTGTGATTGCTGGCCGGACCCCGAAGGGGTGCTTGTAGCGTTTCCCGGACAAGCCCTTCCAGTCGGCCCCACCACATAGCCGACATGCACGACCTGAAGCCCCGGACGCCTACAGAGTCTCCGAAAATGCTGCTATCCTTGGGCCTCGCAAAGAAAGGAGCTGCGCATGTCCAAAGTCATCTACCCGGGCACCTTCGATCCCATCACCAACGGCCACACCGACCTGATCGAACGGGCCGGCCGAATGTTTGATGAAATCGTCGTCGCCATCGCCTACAACCCCAAGAAACAGCCACTTCTCGATCTAGAAGAACGCTGCGAACTGGTCCGCCAGGCGACCGCGCATCTCCCCAATGTCAGCGTCACCGGATTCAGCAACCTGCTCGCCGATTTCGTCCGTGAACAGGGTGCCACCGTGATCCTCCGTGGACTCCGGGCGGTATCGGATTTCGAATACGAATTCCAGCTGGCCGACATGAACCGCCGTCTGGCTCCGGAAGTGGAAAGCGTTTTCCTGACACCGGCCAATCACCTGTCCTACATCTCCTCCACCCTGATCCGGGAAATCGCATCCCTGGGTGGCGATGTCTCGGAGTTTGTTGATCCGGCGGTAGAGGCTGCCCTGAAAAAGAAGTTCAGCTGAAGCTGAACTAACAAAAAAGCCCCGACCAGCGGGGCTTTTTTATGGCAATGAAGCAGCGGCGTCAAAGCAACGGCGGCAAAGGAATTTCCACACCGTTCACGTCCAGCACAAGATCTTTCATACTGGCATCAAGCACCAGACTGTCACCCTGCTCTACCAGCAGCCCCTGCTTTATCAGCGGTGCCAGCTGTAACCGGAATTCCGGGTATTCCTCCGCGAGCGCGACGGGCAGACTGAGATCCATTTTGCCGGTCAACTGCTGCATCACCATCAGCATTTCTGCTTTCTGATCCGCCGTCAGCTCCGGATGGGCGATCCGGGCGCTGCCTTCTATCACACCCTCCGGGGTGGTCACCGTCAGCTCTGGAAAACCAACCGAGAACCCGGCTGCTGCCAAATCCCGAACGGCGGCATTCACCTGCTGCATGGCGGCCATCTGCTGCTCAAACTGCTGGGGACCGCCAGAGGCCTGAGTGATAGCCAGCGCCTGCATGGATGAAAGGCTCTCGGTCAGGTTGCTCCAGGCCGCCACATCCAGCCCGGACAATGCGAACACCAGTCTCTGGGGACCATAACGCTCATCGGCCGTTGAAACGCCAGCGACCTCGAACGTCATTCGTGAATCCAGGCGCTCACCATCGTTGACCGGCTCGCTGCTGCTAAGAACCGAAATCCCCTGAAGCATGAAGGGGGCTTCCGCCGCCGGGGTCACAGCAACCGATTCCACCGCAATCTCGCCGGAGCCGGTCCAGACCTCACCGGTCAGATGACTCATGGTTTGCTCGAGGCGGAAGTCGCTGACCTGGATATCCAGGTCCGGACCGGACAGGGTTACTCCCGGCCAGACCATCAAGGCATCGGCCTGAGAACCGGCCTCACTGACCTCAATTCTTGCCAAGCCGCCACTTGAGGCCAGGGTCTCCCCGGTATCCGGGTCCGTCAGGGTCATCTGGGGCGCTTCGAGTTCGAGAACAGCGGTACCCCAGAGACGGGTTTCCAGGGTCAGCTTCGGCTCCTCACCGGAGAACCAGTCGCTATCGCCGGCGGCCCAGCCATCCTCGGGCTGGAAATCCATCAGGCTGCCGGTCACGCCATGGGTCACATTGGCCCGGTAGGCAAGCTTCAGGGATTCACCGGTTTCCGGATTGATCAGGTTCACCGAACCTCTGAAACGGGCCCCGAGAATACCTCTCTCATAGTTATCCGTTTCCATGCGAAGGAAGGGTTGTGCATCGTTCACCTCCGCTGTTGCCTGGTGCCACTGCTGCTCAGTTACGTATCCCACGACCCAGGGCAGGCCGCCCGCTACAGCCAGCACACCAGCGCCGGCAATCATCCATTTGGTGTTCAAACAACTTTCTCCAGTTCGGGAATCAGGTTTTTCCGGTCAGCCGTTCAAGCAACACCAATTGTGAGGCAAGGCGCTCTTCACCTTCTGCGGGCTGGTTCTGAATATAACTGCCGTCCGGTTGCAGTACCCAGGACTGGCAATTGTCGGCCAGGTAGGTATCCAGATCTTCTCTGACCCGGGCGGCAAGATCAGGATCGTCCAGGGGGAAAGCGGTTTCCACCCGGCTGAGCAGGTTCCGTTCCATACCATCGGCACTCGAACAGTACACATCCGGGCGGCCATTGTTGCCAAAGTAGTAGACACGGGTGTGCTCCAGGAAGCGGCCAATGATCGACCTCACCCGAATATTCTCCGAGAGGCCCGGCACTTCCGGACGCAGACAACAGATGCCGCGGATGATCAGATCGATTTTCACACCGGCCTGTGAAGCCCGGTAAAGCGCCTTGATCAGCTGGATTTCCGTCAATGCATTGAACTTGAAGATGATCCGGCCCTTGTCCCCAAAGCCCGCTTCCCGATCAATCAGGCTCAGTAGCCGGGGATGGAGGGTGAAGGGCGAATGAAACAGCTTCTTGATCTTCAGGGCCTTACCCATGCCGGTAAGCTGCTGGAACAGCTTGTTGACGTCATCGCTGATGGACTCATCGCAGGTCATGAAGCTGTAGTCGGTATACAGACGGGCGTTACCGGCATGGTAGTTACCGGTGCCCAGGTGCACATAGCGGCGCAGCCGTCCCTCCTCACGCCTCACAATCAGAATCATCTTGGCGTGGGTTTTGTAACCAACCACGCCGTATACCACGATCACGCCCGCTTCCTGCAGCCGACTGGCCAGCTCGAGGTTCTCGGCCTCACTGAATCGCGCCCGTAACTCGATAACCGCGGTAACCTCCTTGCCGCGGCGGGCCGCATCCGCCAGCGCCTCGACAATCTCCGAGTCTGCCCCCGTCCGATATAGGGTCTGGCGAATCGCCAGAACCTGAGGATCCTTGGCGGCCTGGCGCAACAGATCAACGACCGGGCTGAAATTTTCGTAAGGGTGCAACAATAGAATCGGGCGCTTGCGAATGGCATCGAACATCGATTCCTTGCTGCGTATCAGCTTGGGAATCGACGGCGAAAAACCGGAATAGGTGAGGTCCGGACGGTCCACCAGCCCTCCGACCGCCATCAATCGGGTCAGGTTCACCGGGCCATGGACCTGGTAAAGATCGCGCTCGGTCAGACCGAATTCCTTCAGCAGGAACTGAACCAGCTCTTCCGGGCAGTTGTCGGCAACCTCAAGGCGCACGCCGTCGCCAAACCGGCGACTGAGCAGCTCACCACGCAGGGCCGAGGCCAGGTCTTCCAGATCGTCTTCAAGCTCAAGGTCGGCGTTACGGGTCAGCCGGAACTGATAGCAGCCTTTCACCTCCATGCCGGGGAAGAGCTCGTCGGCGTGGGCGTGGATCATGGACGACAGGAACACCAGGTTTTCGCCACCATTGCAGACATCATCAGGCAGACGGACCAGGCGGGGCAGCGAACGCGGAGCCGGCACAATCGCCATGCCGGTTTCCCGCCCGAAGGCGTCCTTGCCGTCCAGCTCAACAATGAAGTTCAGGCTTTTGTTGACCAGACGCGGGAACGGGTGCGAAGGATCCAACCCGATGGGGCTGACCACCGGCAGGATCTCCTCCTCGAAATAAGTGCGCACCCACTCCGCCTGCTCCGGCGTCCACTCCCGGCGCCGGACAAAGTGAATGTTCTGCTCTTCCATCTCGGGAATCAGCACATTGTTCAGTATGTCGTACTGCTCGCGAATGTACTCGTGAGCAACACGGCTGATCTCCGCCAGGGCCTGGTCCGGTATCATGCCATCGGCACCAACGGTCTCACGGCCGTATTTCATCTGCTGCCTTAGACCGGCCACACGGATCTCGAAGAACTCGTCCATGTTGCTGCTGAAAATGCAGCAGAAAATCAGACGATTGATCAACGGGTGCGTCGTATCCAGGGCCTGCTTGAGCACGCGGTAATTAAACTGGAGCTGGCTCAGTTCCCGGTTGAAGTAATTTTCATTGGCATCCAGGTTGATCTCCTCACCAACCGGGGGCACATCCACCGGCGCAGGCACACTCCGGTCATCCCCTGCCGTCTGATTCTTCGCCGTTTCCGTTGTCATGATTCCTCGATTCCAGTGTGTTCGCCACTGCTGGCGAATGATTTTGGCCTTATCCGCGCTGACGGTCCCGCATCAGTCGGGCCGCGCGCACGGCAAAGTAGGTCAGGATTCCGTCGGCCCCGGCTCTGCGCATGGCCATCAGGCTTTCCATCATCACCGCATCCCCGTCGAGCCAGCCGTTCTGGGCTGCGGCCATATGCATGGCGTATTCGCCACTGACCTGGTAAACAAATGTTGGTACCCGCAATTCCGTCTTCACCCGGTGCACGATATCGAGATACGGCATACCGGGCTTGATCATCACCATGTCTGCGCCTTCGGCCAGGTCCATCGAGACCTCATGCAATGCCTCGTCACCGTTGGCCGGATCCATCTGGTAGGTCGCCTTGTTACCCTTGCCGAGATTGGCGGCCGAGCCTACCGCATCACGGAAAGGCCCGTAATAGCTTGATGCGTACTTGGCAGAATAGGCCAGGATCCGTGTGTTCACATGGCCGCCGTTTTCCAGGGCTTCGCGAATGGCACCAATCCGGCCATCCATCATGTCAGACGGTGCGACCACATCGGCGCCCGCATCGGCATGGGAGAGCGCCTGGTTGACCAGTGCCTCGACCGTCACGTCATTGAGGACATAACCGTCGTTATCGATGATGCCGTCCTGGCCATGGGTGGTGAAAGGGTCCAGCGCCACGTCTGTAATCACTCCGAGTTCCGGGTGGGCCGACTTGAGGGCGCGAACCGCTCTCTGCGCCAGACCATCGGAATCCCAGGCTCCGGAGCCGGAGAGATTTTTCTTCTCGGCCGGAACTACCGGAAACAGGGCAATTGCCGGGATACCCAATTCGACCAGCTCCGCAGCCTGTTCAACCAGCAGATCAATGCTCAGGCGCTCCACTCCCGGCATTGAGGGCACCTGTTCCCGCTGGCCCTCACCCTCCAGCACGAATACCGGATAGATCAGGTTGTCCGGCGTGAGCTGGTTTTCCCGAACCAGGCGACGCGAGAAATCGCTGGCCCGGTTACGGCGTAAGCGGGTGGCAGGAAAAGTACGGGGAGTCGGAATCGGCACTGACAACCTCCTGGATGGCTGAACAAAAAGTCTGATGGACCGTCTCGGCATCCGCCGGGCGCCCTTTGCGCCATCATACACGGCCGGCGCCGCTGGTTGCAGACTCCCCTGGCAGGATAGGGCGATTAAATGACAGGTTAATTACCGTATCGAATCCAGCGCCTCGGCTCGAACCTGTTCGGTTTCATTGAAGTGGCTGGCCCTCAGACGCTCCAGCGCCTGTTGACGTTCCGGCTCGGCAAGCCCGGGGGACAATAGCCGGTCCCGCTCCTGTGAATAGACTTGCCAGCGGCGGTCCCAGTTCTTTTGTTCCTCCTCAAGGCGGGCCAGCCTGTCCGCCGCGGCTTCCCCAAAGGCCTCCTGACGCCAGGCCTCGAGCGCCCGGGGATCATCCGCCAGCTCCCGGCGCACCTGTTCATAGTCTGCAAACCGTCGGGTCTCCTCCCTGGCCTTGCGGAGCGGCTCCGGCAAGGCAGACTCGGCCTGGCGAAGAGCTTCTGCTTTCTGCTCATCGGTCAGGCTGTCATTGCTTGCGATCCTGAGTTTTTCGATCTGGAAGCGGTCGACTGCCTCATCGTCAGCAAAGAAAGCGACGGCGGTATCGGCATCAAGCCAGGTCCGCCGCAGTGCCTGGATCTCTGCCATCCTTCGCTGCATCTCACCCGCGCCAAGCCCGGACACCTCACCATAGCTTTGTTCCAGCTCAGAAACCGCAAGTTTATATTCCAGGTAGTTTCCAAGGGTTACCAGGGCCTGGGATCTCGCTGGCTCTTCCAGGCCCGACAGCGCCGCTTCAATGCGCGCCACCAATGCTTGCAGCGATTCCTCTCCCAGGGCTGACAGGAAATACTCGAACAGCTGTCGCAGATGCGGGGTCGGGACAAGATTGCCGAACCTGTCCGTTCGGGCCCAACCATCCGGGACCGAGGTGCCGGCCAGCGAGGCTGGCAACTGCTCGGGAACACGGACCGTGGAAGCGTTGTTTACCAGGTCGGAGGGCGCAGAAGAGGCCGCCCCCTTGTTCAGTGATTTCAGAGACTCATCAACAGGCGCCGATACGACCGGCTCACCCTCGGCAGCCGGATATGTCGTCATCAGCCAGAAGCTGACAACAGCTGCTATGATCAGTAGCAAAACAAGGAAAAGATGGATTCGGCGCTTCATTACCACACAGGAGTCCGGATTACGGGTGACTGGCGATTTGCCCGGGCTAACGGCGCAAAATGATAATGAACGAGGATAAACGACGCTGACAGGTCATACCGAGACAGGGATCAAAAACGGAGCCGGGGCGAAGCGCCCCGGACTGCCGTCTGAACGTTCAGAGGGAGCGGTTGTTAAAACCCACTTCCACCTTGCGAGGTGTATCAGAACGGAAGGAGGTATCTACTTCCTGGATCCTTCCGCCCTGGCTCAGGAACGCTTCGATGTCTGCCTGCAACTGTGCGCGAACGCGGGCACGGCCGGCGATGGAATGGTTGTCGTCACTGTCGCTGGTCCAGCTTCCGGACTGCTCCAGGTTGCTTTCGTCGAATTCACTCATGATCTTTTCTCCATCAACGAAAACAGATGGTCGAGTGCTGCGACCCCGCAGGGAACCTCACTCCGTATCGACGAAAGACCGCCTGCGGCTTCGTCTTGGCGTCTTTATAATCTGCTTTTCGTGACCACGCTATTTATTGGCAACGACTTTTTTGTAAATTTTTGTAAATCACAACAAACAATTGAATTACATGCGAAAATTTTATATTCGTCTGTAGATCAAGAAATTGACAGAAAGAATGAATAGTGATTCACTGCTTATAGGGAGCCCGAATGGCCTATCGAGAAACGGAAAAAATGCGCCAGCGCAAGGCGGAGGCGCGCAAACGGATTGTGGACTGCACTTATCAGTGCGTGGCCGAAGGCGGTTTTCGAAGCGCGCGGGTTACCCGGATCGCCGGGCTGGCCGGCGTTGCCACAGGAACTATCTACCGGCACTTCGAGTCCAGAGAGGACCTGTTCGCCGAGATTTTCCGGCTGGCAACCCAGCGGGAGGTCGACAAGGTCGCCGAAGCTCTGGCCTCCGATGGCAACGCCGCCGAGCGGCTTGAGCGGGCACTCAGACAATTTGCCGAGCGGGCACTGAAAGGCCCGCAAATGGCCTGGTCACTGATCGCCGAGCCGGTGGACCCGAAAGTGGAAGAAGAACGACTGGCATACCGCAAGGCGTACGCCAACCTGTTCGAAAAAGCGATCCGCGAAGGCATTGAAGAAGGATGCATCCGGGATCAGGACGCTCGCCAAAGCAGCACCTGCCTGGTGGGCGCCATAGCGGAAAGCCTGGTTGGCCCCCTGTCACCGACACAGACCAGCCAGGCCACCAGCACAACAGAAGACAACAATGACCCGCTGGTCAATTCCATCATCTGCTTTTGTATGCAGGGGTTGACCGGCACCAGGAGGTAGCTATGAACGCGCGGCAGCCCGGGCCAGAGACGCCATCAAACGACCAGGAAGATCGCTACCTGGCCAGCACCCACGAGGTCTTCAACCAGCCACCGGCCCTGGAGAACTATAACCTGTTCGAACAGGACATTGCCCTGCAGGAAGCTGCCCTCCGGGAGGGCGCCGGTAAAGCTGCCGAGGACCTCAAGGCATTCGGAGCCCTGGCCGGGGCCGCGCAGACCATTGACCTGGGGTTTCGCGCCAACGCCAACAAACCGGTCTTCAACACCCATGACCGTTTCGGCCACCGCATCGACGAAGTGGACTTCCATCCGGCCTATCATGAGCTGATGCGGATTGCCTTCGACAATGGTCTCCACAGCAGCCCCTGGAGCCATCCAGGCCAGGGCGCGCATGTTGCCCGCGCAGCCAAGTACTACATGCACTCCCAGGTGGAGGCCGCCCACTGCTGCCCTGTAACCATGACCTTTGCCGCCATCCCGTCAATTCGCAAGCAGCCGGAACTGGCGGCCGACTGGGAAGCCAGGATCCTGGCCGACAGCTACGATCCCCGCAACCTGCCGGACAGCCAGAAAAGTTCCGTGACCATTGGCATGGCCATGACCGAGAAACAGGGTGGCAGCGACGTTCGCGCCAACAGCACCAGGGCCTACCCGATCGGCGCGGGAGGCCCGGGCCAGGCCTATGAGCTGGTGGGTCACAAATGGTTTGTCTCTGCTCCCATGTGCGACGCTTTCCTGGTACTGGCTCAGACACAGTCAGGACTGTCGTGCTTCCTGATGCCCCGCTGGCGCCCGGACGGCACCAAGAACCCCTGGCAGGTCCAGCGCCTCAAGAACAAAATGGGCAACGTTGCCAACGCCTCCAGCGAAGCCGAACTGCGCGGCGCCCTTGCATGGATGGTTGGCGAGGAAGGCCGCGGCGTGCCCACCATCATTGAAATGGTGGCCATGACCCGCTTCGACTGCATGATCGGCAGCTCCGCCGGCATGCGTCAGGCCATCGCCCAGGCCAGCCACCACTGCCGTCACCGCAGCGCCTTCGGTGCCCGCCTGATCGATCAGCCTCTGATGCAGAATGTCCTGGCCGACCTGGCCCTGGAAAGCGAAGCGGCACTGGCCTATACCATGCGCATTGCCCGCGCCCTGGATAACCAGGACAAAGAACACGAACGACTGTTGGCACGCCTCGCGACACCGGTCGGCAAATACTGGATCTGCAAACGCACCCCGAACCATGCCTATGAGGCCATGGAATGCATCGGCGGCAGCGGCGTGATGGAAGACTGCATCATGCCCCGGCTGTTCCGGGAATCCCCCGTCAACGCCATCTGGGAAGGCAGCGGCAACGTTCAGTGCCTGGACACCCTACGCGCCCTGCAAAAAGAGCCTGAAACCCTAGACGCCTTCTTCAAGGAAGCCGCTGAAGCCAAAGGCGCCGATCGCCGCTTCGACCAGTTCCTGGCGCAGCTGCAACACGACTTCGCCGACATCAGCGATTTCCAGTACCGCGCCCGAAACCTGGTCGATCGCATGGCCCTGGCCCTGCAGGGCTCCCTGCTGCTCCGCCACTCGGATGCCGCCGTCGCCGACGCCTTCTGCGCCTCGAGACTCGAGTCCAGTGGCGGCATGAACTACGGCAACCTGCCCTCGGGCACCGATCCGGCAGCCATTATCAAACGGGCAACGCCTGTAGTAGGCTAAGTTGCTATTGGAAGCCCACTGAGAACTCTGAGAGTCGATGGGGAATCCCCTCCCAAAAATGTGCGGAGCCATGGATGGCGGAGCCCAAGCGCCACAGGGATGTGCCGCAAGGAGCGTTTTTTGGGAGGGGATTTCTCATCGACTCCAGCACGGAATCAAAGATGTCAGAAGCCCTGAGAAAACTCCTGCGGGAAGGCCAAAAGCCCCAGCAGCCGGTTATCACGCCCCACGTGGGCGTACTGACCCTGCACTTCCAGCTCTACGGCTGCGACGACCTCAAAGCCAAACGCAAAGTCTTCACCGCCCTGAAGGCCGTCTGGGGCAAAGAACCCGACCTGGCCGTTGCCGAAACCGCCGACCAGGAGGCCCTCGACTGCGCCACCTGGACCATTGCCGCCCTGGGTACCTCCTCCCAGCAGATTACCCAGCGTCTGGATCAGATCGAAAAAGCCATCGAAGAACGCGTGGATGCTGCCATACTTGATATACACCGGGAAATACTCTGACCGGGACGCAATAACCTGAGCAGGGGCCGTGTGGCGTAACCTGTCGCCAGGCCGTATACTACGCCCCCTCAGGGATGCCAGTGCGCCTGCCAGAGGCGGGTGACCAGAAACCAATGCCGGACATGAATGCCGGCCGTATCCGCAGGGCATCCGGAACCGGCCCTTCGGATGACCACTGAATGTGAGTGGGCGCCTATGACCGGAAAGAAGAAATCCGCACAGGCCTCGGTAGAGGCCATGTATCGCGTGTTCACGGTGCCCGAGGCACCGGAATCGACGCTGAGCCGGATTGACCAGAACATCTCCCGCAATCTTGCAGGCTTCTTGCAGGAACACATCGTTGCGGTTGAACGGGACCTCTCGGATGTGGAGAAAGACTTCTCCGACTACAGCATTCCCGAGAAGCCCGTCTTCGTATCTGAACAGGCCCAGTTCCTGCTCGACAAACTGGTGGCAAATTCCGTTCACACCGCCTCTCCGGCCTTTATCGGGCACATGACCTCTGCGTTGCCGTACTTCATGCTGCCGCTTTCGAAGATCATGATTGCCCTGAACCAGAACCTGGTCAAAACCGAAACCTCCAAGGCGTTCACGCCCATGGAACGCCAGGTACTGGGCATGATTCACCGGCTGGTGTACCAGGAAGACGGCGCCTTCTACCGCAAGTGGATGCACGATCCCCGTTACGCCCTGGGTGCCATGTGCTCCGGCGGCACCGTCGCAAACCTGACCGCCCTATGGGTCGCCCGTAACCGGGCGTTCCCGGCTGAAGGCAGCTTCCGGGGCCTGCACCAGGAAGGTCTGTTCCGGGCGCTGAAATACTACGGCCACGAAGGCGCCGCCATCGTCGTTTCCCGCCGCGGCCACTACTCCCTGCGCAAGGCCGCCGACGTACTCGGCCTGGGCCGCGAGTCCCTGATACCGGTGGATACCGACGACGAAAACCGCATCAATACCGATGCCCTGCGGGACAAGTGCCTGGAATTGCAGCGCCAGAAAATCAAAGTCATGGCCATCTGCGGCGTGGCCGGCACCACCGAAACCGGCAACGTCGACCCCCTGGACGCCATGGCCGACATCGCCCGGGAATTCGGCGCCCACTTCCACGTGGACGCCGCCTGGGGCGGGCCCACGCTGTTCTCCCGCACCTACAAACACCTGCTGCGGGGCATCGAGAAGGCCGACTCCGTCACCTTCGACGCCCACAAGCAGCTCTACGTACCCATGGGCGTGGGCCTCGTGGTATTCCGCGACCCGAGCCTGGCCAGTGCCGTTGAACACCACGCCCAGTACATCATCCGTAAGGGCTCCCGGGATCTTGGCAGCACCACCCTGGAAGGCTCACGGCCCGGCATGTCCATGCTGATCCACTCCGGCCTGAAAATCCTGGCCCGGGAAGGCTACGAGATCCTGATAGACCAGGGCATCGACAAGGCCAAAACCTTCGCGGAAATGATCGAAGCAGAACCGGATTTCGAGCTGGTTACCAGGCCCGAACTGAACATCCTGACCTACCGCTACTGCCCGGAAAACGTCCAGGAAGCCCTGGCCATTGCCGATCCCCTGCAGGCGGAAAAGCTCAACACCTGCCTGAACCGGATCACCAAGTTCATCCAGAAAACCCAGCGGGAAAGGGGCAAGGCGTTTGTGTCACGGACCCGGCTGGAGCCGGCCCGCTACTTCAATTTCCCGTGCATCGTGTTCCGGGTGGTACTGGCCAACCCGCTGACCACCAAAGAAATCCTGGCGGACATTCTTGCCGAGCAGAGAGAGTTGTCCCGGGATGAAGGTATCGAGGATGAGATTAGTATTCTGCACCAGATGGCAGATGCTGTCCTGAAGCAGGCGACGCCGAACGCGAGACAGGCCTGAAGAGTCCAAAAGACTTAGCCATGGCGATTTTAGGCCACAACCATGGCTCAGGTGAGCCGGGCGGGGGATGGTTCAAAAACTGTGCGGAGCCAGGGATGGCGGAGCCAAGCGTACAGGGACGTATTCACAGCGTGTTTTTGAACCATCCCCCGCCCGGCTCGCTTCTCCCAAGCCTGCAGACAAGGCCTTAGTACAGGGCCTCTTCATCATCCAGAACATCATGGATGATATCCAGGAACATCTTATCCGCCTCACTCCAGTTCTCCGGAATCCGGATATTGGTGCTGGCACTGATCTCCTGTGCAATCAGCTCCTCGGCATTCGGCTGACCACGATGCTTGCGGGCGATCTCCATGGATTTAACGGCAATGGTCGGATCGCTCAGAACCTTCTTGATAAAGGTCCTCAGCTCATCAATCATCTTCGCCTGACGGCTTTCAACGGATGAACTCATACTTCACTCCATGGACAAATAGGCTTGAGGGGTGAAACACCCCTTTTTACAGATAGTATGACCAAACTCGGTTTATACAACCAGCCCGGTCAGATCAACAAGCCCCGGAGCGTAAAGAACAGCGTCGCCGCCATGATGGCAGATGCCGGCACCGTAATGATCCACGCTGCAGCAATTCGCACAAGGTGCGAACGCTTGACCATCTCTTCCCGATAAATCCTCTTCAGGCGCTTGCGCTCGGACTTGGACAGAGGCACCTGCTTTTTCTTCTTGGCCTGCTTGAGCAGGTTCTCCATTTCCTCCACCGAGGCATTACGGAAATCATCCAGGAAAGGCTTGAGACGCTCCTGCTCGGCGGGATCATGGTGCTCCATGATCTTGTGCAGTTGGGTAGCGTAGTTCGACTTCAGGTACTCCCGCAGAAAGCCAACGCCGAACACACCACCAATGGCAATGTGGGTGGAGCTGACCGGCAGGCCCAATTGAGACGCAAGAATCACCGTGAGGGCTGCCGACAGGGCAATACAGAAGGCCCGGGTCTTGTCCAGTTCGGTGATTTCACTGCCAACGGTCTTGATCAGTCGCGGCCCGAACAGCATCAGGCCAACAGCCAGACCCAGGGCGCCCACCATCATCACCCACATCGGTATGCTCGCCGACATGACAACCGAATCAGCAGAAAGGGCATCATTGATCGCCGCCAGCGGACCAATGGCGTTGGCGACGTCGTTGGCCCCGTGCGCAAAACTCAGCAGTGCCGCGGCAAAGATCAACGGCCAGGTAAACAGGGTATTCACGCCTGCCGAGCTGTTCTCCATGGTCGATGCCATGCGGCCCACCAGGGTGCGCATAACGAAGAACACCACGGCGGCCGCGGCAAGCCCGATCAGCGTCGCCTCGAGAAAATCGACTTTGACGATCTTCTTGACGCCCTTGATCATCAGGTAGGTGCCAAAGGCCCAGGCCATGATCGCCACCAGCCAGGGAACAAAGGTCCTCGCGGCCGGAATGACCTCTCTTCGATAGAGCACAGTCTTCTTGATCGCAAACAGGAACAGGGCTGCCAGAGCACCGCCCAGCACCGGCGAAATCACCCAGCTGGCGGCAATTTTGCCCATCACCGCCCAATCAGCAATACCCCAGCCACCGGCGGCGATACCGGCACCCAGAACGCCGCCAACAATGGAATGGGTTGTAGACACAGGCGCGCCCATCCAGGTGGCCAGATTCAGCCAGAGGGCGCCAGCCAGGAGGGCGGCGGTCATCAGCCACACGAACGCCCTGCTCTCTTCCAGATTGGAGGGATCAATGATGCCACCCTTGATGGTGGAGACCACATCTCCGCCGGCGATGATCGCGCCACCGGCCTCGAAAACGGCTGCGATGAGCACAGCGGCACCCAGGGACAGGGCACCAGAACCCACCGCTGGCCCCACGTTGTTGGCAACGTCATTGGCGCCAATGTTGATCGCCATGTACCCGCCAATCACCGCGGCGGCCATCAGCAACATACTGTTGGGCATTCCCTGGCTGAATGATCCGACAGTCAGCCACACGCCAAGTAAGAAAAGCAGGCTGATGCCGACCCTGTATCGTTCCGTGGTAGGGCTGGTGAGAAGGGTATCCAGGAATCCGCTCGAACGGGCCATAACAGATCAGGTCTCGTTTAGTCTGTGAGGATTGGGGGCGAACGCTGTCGCGCGGCAACTATAATTTTTTTGACATGAAAATGAAATAAAACGGTCACAATTCACACAGACTAAACACATCACAGACTCGAGTGCAAAAACGCACTAAATTGACTCATAATCCCGGACATAAGCGCCAAAATTACAAAAACAGCAAAAAAAGGTTCCCATGCCTCATTCAACTTCCTCCGGACAGCTCGCTGCCGGCGAACGGGAAGACGGCCAGGTCTCGCGTCTGCTCACCTGGCTCTCGGCAACCGCTATCGCTTTTCTGGTTGGCATCGGTACCAAGGCCTGGTTCGCCGGACACGAGACCCATGCCTGGGTGCTCTGGTCCTTCATCGGTCTGATTGCCGTGAACATGCTGCACTTTGCCAGCACCGGCAACCGGGCACGCCAGAAAGCCGGGATGATCGTTATTGTCGGCCTGCTTTTCACCTACCTGATTGCGTCCGGCGGCGAGAGCAACACCGGGCCACTCTGGTTCTACGTCTTCCCGCCTCTGCTCTTTTACCTGACTGACCTGAAAACCGGCACGGCGGTGTTGCTGTTCTGCTACCTGGTCGCGGTAGTGGTGTTCCAGTTTCCCGGGCTACCGCTGGTCTCGGCGGAATACAGCATGGATTTCAAGATCCGCTTTTTTGCGGCCCTGACCTTCGAATCGATTTTCTGTTTCGTCCTCGAGGCCAGCCGACTGAAAGCACGTAATGAACTTCTGGCGCTGGCCGAAACCCATGAGCACGCCGCCCGCACCGACGAGCTCACCGGGCTGGCCAACCGTCGTGAAATGCAGAACCGCCTGACCATGGAGTTTTCCCGCTACCAGCGCTCCGGCCACCATTTCTCCATTGCCCTGATCGATCTCGACCTTTTCAAACAGATCAACGACCAGTTCGGACACGACGCGGGCGACGATGTCCTGCGGGAGTTCGCTGCATTGATGCGAACCGTGATTCGGCAGGCGGATGTCGCGGCCCGATGGGGCGGTGAAGAATTTCTGGTGTTATTGCCTGACACTTCCCTGCTGCAGGCCCTGAGCCTGGCTGAAAGACTGCGCTCTCAAGTTGCCAGGCACCCGTTCCGGTTCAGGGATCAGGCATTACCGGTAACCATCAGCGCCGGTGTCTGCTCCATAGCCAAGGCCCGGTCGCTTGACGATCTTCTCAAACAGGCCGACCTGAACCTCTACAATGCCAAGGAATCCGGGCGCAACCGGATAGCACCGCGGGTTCGAAGCCAGGAAAGCGAACCCTGCCCCACCCACTCGCCTTGAGGCGAGAAAGCACTCCCGCTATGATCGTGCGCCACCGAACGACCGTATGAACAGTGCCAAGTCAGCGAGCAGGTAACCTATGACATCAATCAGAATCCTGGTGGGCAGCGTCTATGGCGGCGCGCTCCTGACGGCCAGAACGCTCAAGAAAGAGCTTGAGGGGGAAGGTCACCACGTGACCGTGTTGGAAAATCCGGCACTGGATGACATCACGTCGAACAACGATGCGCTACTGGTATGCACATCGACAACCGGACAGGGCGAGCTTCCGGCCAATCTGCTGCCCTTCTACCTGGACCTGAGGGACCAGTTGCCACAACAACCCGGCCGGCCGTTTGGCATCATCGTCCTGGGTGACAGCTCCTACGGAGATACTTTCTGTGGCGCTGGCGACCTCATGGAGGAAGCGCTTTACGAAACCGCTGCCCGTAAGGTTGGTGACACGCTTCGGATTGATGCCCTGGAAACCATGGAACCGGAGGCCGAAGCGCTGCCCTGGGTCCGGGGGTGGCTGGAGCAGATCTGAGACACGGCTACAAAAATTTGCCAATCAGGCTCTGCCAGCGACTTGAGCCGCCAAAGACGACACGCCATACTCCCAGAGACAATGACAATTAAGCGGTACGACGTGGCATCCACCCTCTGGCTTCGTTTACTGATAACACTTTTGCTGTTATCCGGCCTGTCCGCCCCATCCTTCGGGGCCGAGGATTCCTATGTTCCGCAAATCGAGTACCTGCGCGTTGCCCCCGACAACAAGCTGACGGTCAGTGAAGCCCTGGCCTCCGACAGCTGGCAAACTCTCGAGGAAAAAAGTCCGAATTTTGGCTATATCCGCGATACCGTCTGGCTTCGGTTTCCGGTATCGCAGCCGGCGACCATCAACCTTCTTGAAGTTCGCTACTCGCAATTGGATAAAGTGACCTTCCACCTGATTGAGAACGGCCGAATCGCACGGCGGGTGGAGACCGGAGACCACGTTCCGTTTGAACAGCGCCCGATACTGCACCGCCATTTCCTGTTCCCCTTCGAGCAAAGCATAGCCAGCGAGTACCAGATTCTGCTGGAGGTGCGCACCGAGGGGGCCATGCAGATTCCGGTTCGTCTCTGGAACGCCCAGGCGTTCTTCGAGCATTCTTCCACCGAAGACCAGATGCACGCGCTTTACTACGGCATCCTGATCACGGTGATTTTCTTCAACCTGTTTATTTTTGCCGCGCTACGAGAGCCGGTATACCTGCTCTACGTGCTCTCGACACTCGGCTATCTATTACTTATCGGAAGCCTGAATGGCTCAACTTATCAGTTTCTCTGGCCTGACAGCCCTGCCCTACAGAATCAGATCATGTTGCTGGCTGTGCCTTTCTCTCTTTTCTTCACCCTGGTGTTCTCCCGCTCATTCCTGAAACTTGAACACACCGGGCCTGTTCTGAACCGGCTCGTACTGTTCATGATCTCACTGAATGCAGTGGTTGGTCTGATGACATTCTTTCTGGACTACAGCACGGGCAGCCGACTGACCGTGGCCCTGGCAATACCCAGCTGCCTTTTGCTCACTGTTCTGGGGCCCGTGCAATGGTGGAAGGGGAACCCGCAAGCCGGTTATTACACGGTGGCCTGGGCGGCACTGACACTGGGCAGCGCAATAACCGCGGCCAACAAGTACGGCCTGCTGCCAAACAATTTTGTGACCACCTACGGTATGCAGATTGGGTCGGCACTGGAGGCCATTCTGCTCACGCTGGCCCTCGCGGCGCGAATTTATCAGGAACGCCAGGACAAGGTTGACGCCCGGGAAGCCGAACTGAATGCTCTGGCAGCACGACGGTCAGCAGAGCTGAAACTGATGGATCATGCGCTGCATAATCCCCTTACCGGCCTCCCCAATCGGAGCAGCCTGGAAATGATGCTGAACGACCTGATGCTGCGCAGCCCCGAGCGACGCTATGGCGTCGCCGTCATCCACCTGAATAACCTGCAGTCGGTCACGAAGACGCTGGGGCATCGCAACAGCGACCGCATTCTGGCGCTGGCATCCAAGCACTACAATGCCGTGGCGAGGGAGCTCCCGGGCGCCTTGCCGATTGAGCAGAGTGATCAGCGCAATTTCTACCTGGCGTCACTGGACCCACAGACATTCGCCTTTGTTGTCGACGCCGATGCAACCGGCCACGTTCCCAGAGCCATTCTGAAGGCGCTGGAGGGCATACGCTACCCGATCGACTATCTGGGCATGCAGATACCTCTGGACCCCGCCCTGGGAGTGGCAATTTTTCCCGAGCACGGCACCGATGCCAATACCCTGATACGTCGGGCAGTGATCGCTGAAGGATCCGACTCTGCGCGGGAACGTGGCATAGCCTATTACAAATCCAAAAAGGACTCCTACAGCGCCGACCGATTGACCCTGGTGTCGGAGCTACGGCATGCGCTCAATACCAACGAGCTCGCTCTGTTCATGCAACCCAAGCAGAGCCTGAAAACGGGTCGAATCGTCGGAATTGAGGTTCTGATCCGGTGGCCCGGCCGGGCAACCCCCATCCGCGCCGATGAGATTGTCAGTCTGGCGGAACAGACCGGTCTAATTAAACCTCTGACCCGGTGGGTCATTGAGCAATCACTGGAATTGCGCTCACACTTACTGGAGCGCGGCTGGCCCCTGAACATATCCATCAATATTTCGCCCAACAACCTGCGGGAACCGGACTTTCCCATCTTTGTTCAGCGTCTGATGAACAGCTATCACAGCCATCAGGGCTCGATTATTTTCGAGGTAACGGAAACGTCCATGATGCAGGACCCGGGCAACTCCCTGCGAGCGCTGAACTCACTCAGCGCCACCGGCATTCCGGTTTCGATCGATGACTTCGGGTCCGGTTATTCCTCACTGTCCTACATCAAACAGCTCCCAGCGAGCGAGGTCAAAATCGATCGGTCGCTGGTCACCGAGCTGAACACCGAGGCGGAGGACCGCGTGATCGTCCAGACCACGATAGACATGTGCCATAGCCTCGGCTATCAGGTGGTGGCCGAAGGCGTCGAGGATGAGGTCACCGCCAATCTGCTCAGGGACATGGGTTGCGACATGATCCAGGGCTACCTGCTGACACCGCCACTACCCTTCGACGAAATGATGGATTGGCTGGATAAGAATCACCAGCAGCCGGACCAGCGTAAGCTGGGCTAGCCGGCTAGGACCTCTGACGAATCAGTGCTTCCTGGGTAGTGGATGCCACCAGCACACCGTCCTGATTGAAGAAATTACCCCGATTGAATCCCCGTCCGGCCGAAGCGCTGGGGCTATCCTTGTCGTACAACAGCCATTCGTCCATGCGGAAATCCCGGTGGAACCAGATCGAGTGATCAAGGCTGGCCACCTGCAGCCCCTTGCTCATGAATGTCAGGCCGTGCGGGTTCAGGGAAGTCCCGAGGAACTGGAAATCCGATGCGTAAGTGAGCAGGCAACGGTGAAGTACGGGATCGTCTGGCAGATGCCCCTGGGCCCGGAACCAGCTCTGCTTGTGGGGCGGCCGCTTCTCCGGTTTCAGGGGATTGACCGGATTCACCGGGCGGATCTCGATCGGGCGGTCCCGGGTCAGAATCGGGCGCATCTTCTCGGGTACCTGGGGTGCCAGCAGTTCGCCCCATTCCTGTTCCGAGCGAAGTGTTTCCGGGTCCGGCGCATCCGGCATGGTCAGCTGATGCTCGAATCCTTCCTCGGCTACCTGGAACGACATGGAACCGGTCAGGATTTCCTTGCCGTCCTGGCGGGCAATCACCCGACGTACCGAGAAACTGCCACCATCACGGACCCGCTGGACCTCGTAGTCGATGGGCATGTCCTGATTGCCGGGGCGCAAAAAGTAGGCATGAAGGGAGTGGCAAAGGCGACCTTCAACAGTTCGGCTGGCCGCCATCAACGCCTGACCAAGAACCTGCCCGCCAAACACGTTTGGAAAGCCCAGATCCTCGCTGTCCCCCTGGAAATGGTCGTCACCGATGGGCGAGAGATCCAGCAACTCCACCAGTTTCTTGGTTACCTCAAGCATGCCTGCTCCTGTGATTTCGTTAGCACACGAAGGAGTTTTCTACCGCAAGCGGCGAAATTTCGCAATGAAAAGCCGTCGCCGGCCAAGAGAAAGCAGCCCCGTGGTATCGGGGCTGCGGATTGGAGTCCGGCTAATCAGCCGTGTATCGGAGGCACTTCCTTGGACAGGGCCTGTTTCTCCACGGCATAGCTGCCGGTTACCGCAAACCCCAGTACATCGCCCCCGGCGCTCTTGAACAGCGCCTTGACGCTGGTGCCATCCTGCTCAACTTCCCAGTTGCCCTCGGCTTCCGACGGTGGTGGACAGACGGCGGTCGGGCAGCAGGGGGTCTTGATCATCACCGGCATGGTGCCATAGCTCACTTCGGTGCGCTCACCGAGCAAGGTTTTTGCAAGCGCCCGGGAACAGGCCATCAGCGGCAGGACATAAAGCAGCACGTGGCCGTCGACTTCGGCGCAATCACCGAGTGCGTAGACATCCGGCGCGGAAGTCTCGAGCGCGCGATTCACTACGATGCCCCTGGCCGTCTCCAGCCCGGCAGCCCGGGCCAGATCGGTCCTCGGGCGCAGGCCCACAGCGGACAGTACCAGATCAGCGTCCAGAGTCTCGCCATTGGCCAGGGTCAGACTGACCCCGTCACCCCTGCGGTCGATCCGATCAACCACGGTTCCGAGATGAAACCCGACCCCCAGGTTCTCGAGCTCCTGCTGGACAGCATGAGCGGCCGCCTCCGGCAGCAGCCCCGGCATGACCTCCTCGGAAGGAGCAATCACGTCAACCTCGTAACCGCCATTGCGCAGGTCGTTGGCAAACTCACAACCAATCAGACCGGCTCCCATGATCGCCACCCGCTTGCCGTCGCCCAGGGCGTCCCGGAAGGCACGGTAATCCATCAGGTCATTGATCGAAAACACATGCTCCTGGCCATCACCGTCCAGGCCAAGCCGGATCACATCGGCGCCCCAGGCCAGAACCAGCTTGCTGTAGGCAAGTCGTTCATCACCGAGAATCAGTTCGTGGGCCTCGGTATCAATGCCGGTGACCGTGGCAAATGTGCGAATCCGGACATTCAGCTGATCCGCCATGGCGTCGGTACCGCCCTGGGCCAGGCCATCGGCGTCCTTGCCCTTGGTAAAGCCGGTGGACAACATGGGCTTGGAGTAGCTCACGCCATCGTCGGCGGTAACCATCAGAACCGGGGTCTCCTTGTCCTGCTTCCGGATTTCCCGCGCCAGGGAATAACCGGACAAACCGGTACCGACAATAATGATGGGGGCCTGTTCAGTCATAACCGTGTTCCTGTATTTAACTCACCTGGGCGGGTTTTACCGGCCGTGCCGGGTGCTATCAACCGATCTCGATCATTTCAAAATCTTCCTTGCCGACACCGCAATCCGGGCATACCCAGTCTTCCGGTACGTCTTCCCACTTGGTGCCCGGCTCAATGCCGTCCTCGGGCCAGCCTTCGGCTTCATCGTAAATCAAACCACACACCACACACTGCCACTTCTTCATAACGTTCTCCCAACATCAGACGGGCGCAATAATAATTGTCGGACAATATTACACGCAAGTGTTTTATTCAGTTAACAGATACGAACAACTGTCGAAACAGGCCATCATACCCATCGCCCCGGTATTGACCAATGCCAATGCCGACGGTCCGGTCAGGGGATTTCTGCCAATAGCCACAAATACAGATCTGACAACCGGGGTGGCCCCTCCCTTCTGCAGGCCCTGTCCGGTATAATCGCCCGTTTTACGACAGGACCGACCGATATGACCGATACCGTCGCCGAAATGAACCAGGTTATGGCCGAAGCCGACTGCCTCGTGGATGAACAGCAGGTACAGACTGCAATCGGCAACCTGGCCGACGATATTACCGCCCGCCTGAAAGACAGCAACCCCCTGTTGTTCTGCGTGATGAACGGCGGGCTGATCCTGACCGGACAACTGCTACCCCGGCTCCGGTTTCCGGTCCAGGCCGAATACCTGCATGCCACCCGCTACCGTCAGGAAACTACCGGCGGCATTCTCGAGTGGAAACTGCAGCCCGAAGCCGATATGAACGGCCGTACCATCCTGATTATCGATGACATTCTGGATGAGGGGACGACCCTGTGCGCCATCGCCGACTACTGCCGCGCTCACGGTGCCAGTGAGGTACTGACGGCCGTTCTGGTCGACAAGCAACATGACCGGAAGGCCCGTCCGGATCTGAAGGCCGATTTCACCGGCCTGGAAGTGGAAGACCGCTTCCTGTTCGGTTACGGCATGGACTACAAAGGCTACTGGCGCAATGCCCCCGGCATCTATGCAGTCAAGGGTCTCTGACATCGACAGTCACCTGACCATACCCCCGACGGACTGGTACCAATCGCTGACGGCCGCCGGCCTCCTGAACCCGGCGGTTCACGGGCCTGCCCGCTATTGGTTGCAGGTAGAGGGTTCGTTTACACGAGCCCTGCAGAAACAGTGCAGCCGTTCCTTTCACGTTGAGGTCCGCCGGGAGGGCTTTGCAACGCCGACACAGGAAGAGGCCCGGCGCCTGCGCATTCCCCACCGTCAACACGCCTGGATACGGGAAGTCAGCCTGTGCGGCGACAACCAGCCCTGGGTATTGGCCAGGACGGTCATTCCCCTGAAGTGTCTGGAGGGCGAGGGGCGCCGGCTGCTTCACCTGGGCAATCGACCTTTGGGCGCCTACCTGTTCACCAGCCCCCACTGGCAACGGGGCCCTCTGGAAACCGGCCTCTGCAGACCGGTAATCCCGGGACAGCCGGAACTGGCAAGGCGCTCCCTGTTCAGTGGCCACAACAGCTCCCTGCTGGTTGGTGAATACCTGCTACCGGCGCTGTTTCAGCGGAACACGCTTTAACCGGCCTCCTGCGACTGGCTATAATCCCAGCACTCATTCAATTCGAAGAACACCAGACGGACGCGCGCCATGCTGCCTGACGCTGTGCCAGAACCTATCCAGCGCCGGTTGGCCGACTACGCCAGCCTGCTCAGAATCGACCGCCCGATCGGAACCCTGCTCCTGCTGTGGCCGACCTACTGGGCCCTGTGGCTGGCCGGAGACGGCAGCCCCGCATTGGCTAATGTCATCATTTTCACCCTGGGCGTGTTCTTCATGCGGGCGGCTGGCTGCGCCATCAACGATTTCGCTGACCGGGACTGGGACAAGCATGTCAAACGCACCAAGGACCGGCCACTGACCGCGGGCCGGGTAAAACCCTGGGAAGCGGTGGCGCTGTTCGCGGGACTGTGCCTGGTTTCCTTCCTGATGGTGGTTCTGTTCACCAACCCGCTGACCCTGTATCTGTCGTTCGGCGGTGCCCTGCTGGCATTCATTTACCCGTTCATGAAGCGTTACACCCATTTGCCTCAGCTGTTTCTGGGCGCGGCCTTTTCCTGGGCCATTCCCATGGCCTGGGCGGCGGAGGCCGGCGAACTGAGTCAGCTCACCTGGCTGCTGTTCACCGCCAACGTGCTATGGACCGTTGCCTACGACACCCTGTATGCCATGGTGGATCGGGATGACGATCTGAAAGTGGGCATCAAGTCTACGGCCATCCTGTTCGGAGAAGCCGACAAGGCGATCATTGGCATGCTGCAGGCCATGGTTGTACTAATCCTGATCATGGTGGGCCATCGTGCCGAGCTGGGCACCTTCTACTATCTGGGCGTCGTGGCCATGGCCTGCCTGTTCATTTACCACCAGTACCTGGCGCGGGAACGTGAACGGGACGGCTGCTTCAAGGCGTTTCTGAACAACAACTGGGCCGGCTTTGCCGTTTTTGCCGGCCTTGTAATTGATCTCATGGTCAGCTGAACCTGTCATATACTTGTAACACTTGAGCGTTGTAATGAGGCAGCAACAAATCAAGGTCTGACACAGGTTAAAAGCTCATGACTGGAAAAACTGTCCTGATCGTCGATGATGAGGCCCCGATCCGCGAGATGATCGCGGTGGCCCTCGAAATGGCGGATTATGACTATCTGGAGGCAGCGGACGCCCGGGAAGCCCATGCCCTGATTGTCGACAAACACCCGGATCTCGTACTCCTCGACTGGATGCTGCCCGGCACCAGCGGCGTGGAACTGGCACGCCGCCTCAAGAAAGAAGAAGCGACCGCCGACATTCCCATCATCATGCTCACCGCCAAGGTCGAGGAAGACAACAAGATCCAGGGCCTGGAAGTTGGTGCCGATGATTACATCACCAAACCGTTCAGCCCCCGGGAACTGGTCGCCCGCCTGAAAGCCGTGCTTCGGCGTGCGACGCCGCCGGGCGTAGACAGCCCGATTGAAGTGGAAGGCCTGACGCTGGATCCGGTCGGGCATCGGGTCACCACCCAGAATGGCGCCCTTACCATGGGCCCGACAGAATACCGACTGCTTCAGTTCTTCATGACGCACCAGGAACGGGTATATACTCGCTCCCAACTCTTGGACCAGGTCTGGGGTGGCAATGTCTATGTTGAGGAGCGGACCGTGGATGTGCATATCCGCAGGCTCCGCAAGGCGCTTGGCGACCAGTACGACCACCTGATCCAGACCGTACGCGGAACCGGTTACCGCTTCTCGACCAGAGCCGCGTAAGTAACTCCGGCCAGCTGAGCATCAGCCCCGGAACGGACACAAGGCAGTTTTTGATGCAGCACAACTGGTCACGATACCTGCGCTACATTATCGGTGGCCTGATTGGCTCCACCCTGGTTGGCCTCTATTTCGGTGAGCCCGTTTACGGCCTTACCCTCGGGCTGATCGTCTATCTCTGGTGGACGCTGCTTCAGGCCAGGCGTCTCTACCAGTGGCTGTCCAACCCCAGCGCCACCGACGAAGCCCCGCAGAGCATCGGCCTGTGGGGCGATATTTTCGACAACCTTCACAAACTGCATCAGACCCACCTGAGAACCCAGGACCGGTTGAGGGCCCAGATCAATCGGGTGCAGGAATCCACCAACGCCATGCGCGATGGCGTGATCATGACCGATTCCCGCGGCGCCATGGAATGGTGGAACGGCTCCGCCGAGTATCTGCTGGGTTTCCGGCGCAACACCGATCAGGGCCAGTACATCCATAACCTGATCCGCACGCCGGCCTTCAAGACCTATTTCGATTCACGGGATTACCGCGAGCCCCTGGAGATACATTCGCCGGCCAGACCTCACATTCACCTTCAGATCCAGATCAGCCTGTTTGGTGACGACGACCGCCTGATTGTCGCCAAGGACGTAACACGGCTGTACCAGCTCGAACAGATGCGCCGGGACTTTGTCGGCAATGTGTCCCACGAGATGCGCACGCCCCTCACGGTCATAAGCGGCTACCTCGAAACCCTGGTGGACAATGCTGCCGACCTGCCGCCTAAGTGGCGCCGGGCCATTAACACCATGGCTGCCCAGTCATCCCGGATGGAAGCCCTGATCACCGATCTGATCCTGCTCTCACGTATTGAAACCGGGGAGCAAACGGTCAACGACACCCTCACGGACGTCGACCAGTTGCTGACCCAGATCTGTCATGACGCCCGGGCGCTCAGTGGCGAAAAACAGCACGAGATTACCGTGCATATCGGCGACCACCGCCTGCTGAAAGGCGATGAAAGCCAGCTGCGCAGCGCTTTCTCGAACCTGATATTCAATGCGGTGAAGTACACCC
The DNA here is from genome assembly GCF_056859395.1 of Marinobacter sp. L-80. Classification (NCBI taxonomy): domain Bacteria; kingdom Pseudomonadati; phylum Pseudomonadota; class Gammaproteobacteria; order Pseudomonadales; family Marinobacteraceae; genus Marinobacter; species Marinobacter sp. L-80. The sequence goes on along the minus strand of NZ_JBSXOI010000070.1, from coordinate 265,673 downwards.
CTGCAAATGGCCAGATTATCGTGTCCTGGTCCACCAACCGGGAAGGCGCACACCTGTCAGTCAGGGATACCGGCATCGGTATCGACCCGGTCCATATCCCCCGTCTGACAGAACGCTTCTATCGGGCCGATCCCAGCCGCCACAAGGACACCGGCGGCACCGGCCTTGGCCTGGCAATCGTCAAACACGTGTTGCTCAACCACGATGGCAATCTGGAGATTCGCAGCCGGATTGGCGAGGGCAGTGAATTTATCTGTCATTTCCCGCGGGAGCGACTGGTCGAGCGGATCCCCGAGAGGGCAGAGAGCTAGCGCATACCCGCGCGGAAGCGGGCGACAAACCTCGACAGGTCCTCCAGCTTTTTCGGGTCTTCATCGACAAAACGAATGGTAACGCTGACAAAGTCCGTGTCCTGGCGTTTGTCCACCGCCTGCAACTGGTGCACGTAGCCGTTCAACCTCGCCATCTGGCCCTCGGCGATCTCGATGTCCACTACCGCCTGGTCGAGAATCCCCGGGAATACCTGGTCCCGCTTCGCGATCACCCGCACCTCCGTCAGATTGATATCCTTGACCACCGATTTCAGGGTGCTCTCGGCGAAGCGTACCGAGGCCAGGCTCATGGGCGCCCGGGCCGAGGTCGGCCTTGTCGGTGCCAAAGGCTCGGGCCCGGGGGAAGAGGACGGTGACTCGGCGGAAACCTCCGCCGCGGCTTCGGGCTTGCGGGTCAGCAGGTTGGCCGACTCTTTGAAGGCATCGGCAGGGCTGGCCATGGATTTGCCGCTCCGGTCCATGGCATCTTTCAGTTTGCGGCCCATCACCTTGATAATTTTCTTGCTCAACCCCTCGGGGCTGAACGGTTTGCCAAGGTATTCGGAAACGCCGCCTTTGACCGCTTCGATCACGTGATCCTTGTCGCCCCGGCTGGTGATCATGATAAAAGGCACGTTTTCGTACTGGGGCTGCTGGCGCATCCATTGCAACAATTCCAGCCCGGACATTTCTGGCATCTCCCAGTCGCACAGAATCAGGTCAAACGCGGTCCTCGACATCAATGACTGCGCTCGCCGGCCGTTCTGGGCGTCGGTAGTCTCGATGACCGGGAAACGCTGGCGCACGGTTCGCTTGACCAGATCACGTACAAAGCTGGCGTCATCCACCACCAGCGCTTTCAGCATTGCCATAGTTCAGACCTTCCCCTATCCACAACCCGGTTCTATGTTGCAACTATAGAACAAACACCCACGCCAGAAACCTGTCGGCAACAAAAAGACCACAATCGCCGTTTTTCAGGAACCGTCAGGTTAAAGAATTGTCACTCCACGGGAGCCAGGACAGTGTTTCTCCGGCTGGAAAACGCGCTAACATGGGCTCAGGATACTCCACGATCATCAGCCTGATAGAGGTTTTGTGTGCTGACCAAACCTGCAAGGATTCTTCGCCAGGGCGGCGTTACTCGCGGCTTATTGTTTTCCGGTTTTCTGTCATGTCTGTCACTGCCCGCCATTGCCCAGGACAGCGCTGAAGTTGAGCCAGCGGGATTTGCCGAATGCAAGGCCCGGCTTCAGGAGCAGGCCATTGCCGCCGGGGTCAGCAGCAAGACCGCCAGCGAGGTGATGTCCGAGGTCCAGCATCTGGCACGGGTGATCGAACTGGACCGGCGGCAACCGGAGTTCACCACTACCTTTGCCGATTACCTGAACCGGCGGGTTAACGATGCCCGGGTCAACACCGGCCGCGAACTGTTGCAGGAACATCAGGAGCTGCTGGCAAGAGTCACCCGGGAAACCGGCGTGCCCGCGCCTTATTTGGTGGCCTTCTGGGGCCTGGAAACCAATTTTGGCAGCTATTTCGGCAAGATGCCGGTACCCAGCTCCCTGACAACACTGGCCTGCGATCCTCGCCGCAGCACTTTCTTTACCGAGCAGTTGATCGCGGCCCTGCGCATTATTGACGAGGGCGCCATACCGGCAGACCAGATGGAAGGTTCCTGGGCCGGCGCCATGGGCCACGTTCAGTTCATGCCGACGGTTTTCCTGAAACACGCGGTGGATGCCGATGGTGATGGCCGCAGGGATCTGTGGAACAGCCTTCCGGATGCCATGATGTCTGCGGGCCGGTTTCTCGAATCCATGAACTGGGACGGCGACTACCGTTGGGGCCGAGAGGTCCTGTTACCCGAGAATTTCGACTATTCCCTTGCGGACGGACGACGTCTGCCACTGGAGCAGTGGCGCGAAATGGGCATTACGGATGCCTTCGGCAAGCCACTGGCCCGCGAACCGATTAATGCCGCCCTCGTGGTGCCGGCAGGACACCGCGGGCCCGCGTTTCTTGCCTATCACAACTTCCGCGTGATCATGGGCTGGAACCGCTCCGAGTTCTACGCCATCGCGGTTGGTCATCTGGCTGACCGGATTGCCGGCGCAGGTAAACTGCAAAATCCGCCGCCCGAAGACGCGCCTGCGCTGTCCCGCGCCAACATCATCAACCTCCAGAAAGCCCTGCAGCAACGGGGGTATGAGCCAGGCAACCCAGATGGCATCATGGGCCCGGCAACGCGGTCTGCCATCCGTCAGTTCCAGGCTGCCAACAACCTGGTGGCTGATGGCTACCCCGGTGAATCGGTGTTGGCGGCGCTGGAAATACCTGCAGGACAGTGATCCGCCGGGGAGTCGGCGGCCTACTACTGCAGGACACCGTTTTGATGCGAGACTGATCTGACATGGATTCACTCACCCAGGCCGCCCTGGGCGCCTCCCTGGCCGGCGCCGTAGCCGGCAAGACCCTTGGCCGCTCGGTTTTGCTGACAGGCGCAGTTCTGGGCACCCTCCCGGATCTGGATGTCGTCATCGATTACGGCACCGCAGTGGCCAATTTCACCCAACACCGTGGATTCAGCCATTCGTTGTTCGTTCTGGCCCCTCTGGCAGTGGCCCTTGCCTGGCTGCTCTGGCGCTGGAAACCACAACTGAGTTTTCAGCGGTGGCTCGCCCTGACGGGGCTGATCCTGATTACCCATCCTTTGCTGGATGCCTTCACAACCTATGGCACCCAGCTGTTCTGGCCCATCGGGCCACCCGTAGCCGTCAGCAGCATTTTTATCATCGACCCGCTATACACCCTGCCCCTGCTGGCCGGCTGCCTGTTTTTTCTCGCCCGGCCGCCCGCCAAAACAGCGATAGTTGCGGGCCTGGCAGTGTCCACCCTGTACCTGGGCTGGAGTGTTCTGGCCCAGCAAGTGATGACACAGCGAGTTCAACCCGCGCTTGCGGCCGCCGGCCTGGAAAACCCTGACCTGCTGGTTCAGCCCATGCCATTCAGCACACTGTTGTGGCGGGCAACGGCTCTGCAGGGTGATCAGCGGGTAGAAATCGTCACCGGCTTTCTGGATGGCGACACGCCGCTGAATCTTGAATACTTTCCACGCCGCCCGGAGCTGGCGAGCGAAGTCTCGGACCTGCCCGAGGCCCGGCGACTTGAATGGTTCACCCGGGGCTTCCTGGATTACGACCAGGCCGGCGACCGCATCACGGCCACCGATATCCGGCTGGGCATTCCCGGCGCGCACCCGTTTACCTTTGTTCTGGCGACCCGCAATGGCAGCAGCATCGACCCCACGGCGAGCTTTCGGACTCCACGCCCACCAGTAAGCTCCGAAGCCCTCGGGCTGCTCTGGTCCCGGATGATTGCCGAAACGCCGGTGCTCTGCCTGGCCAGTCTGAGCTCCCCGGCACCCGGACAACGCTGCTGAACACCATGCGACTGGACCAGTTTATTGCCAACAGCACCGAGCTTTCCCGAAAAGAGGCCAAGCGGGCCATCGGCCGCGGAGAAGTAACGATCAATGAGCAAATCTGCAAGGGCGCCAACACCCGGTTGGCCGGGGATGAACGGGTGGCCTTGTCAGGCACCCCTCTGAGCCTCCCGGGCGAGCGCTATCTGATGATGAACAAACCAGCAGGCGTGGTGAGCGCGACGACCGACAGCGACCATCCAACAGCGCTGGACCTGTTGCCAGCAGACATCACCCGACATCTCCATATTGCCGGGCGCCTCGATGCAGATACAACCGGCCTCCTGTTACTGACCACCGATGGACAGTGGTCTCACCGGGTCACCTCACCGCGAACCGACTGCCCCAAGACTTACCGGGTAACCCTGAACGAACCTCTGAGCGACGCCGCGGCACAGCAACTGGAACGTGGTGTGGACCTGCATAATGATCCCAGGCCGACGCGACCGGCCCGGGTGCATTTTCTGGAAGAAAGGATCATTGAGCTGACGATTTCGGAGGGGCGCTATCATCAGGTCAAGCGCATGATGGCAGCCGTTGGCAACCACGTGGAAGCCCTTCATCGTGTCCGCATTGGACAGGTCGAACTGGACGATGCGCTGATGCCCGGCGAATACCGGGAACTGACCGCCGAGGAAAGAGACAGCCTGGCGTGATACTCAGGTGCGCTCGAAACGTTGCGCCTTGAGATTCTTGCGCACTGCACCGGCCTCGAACACTTCACCATTCATAGCAATATACACACCCGGCGGCAGCAGCTGCACCGCAGCCCAGGCAAACCCGACATTGAATACCGCATCGGTTCGGCGCATACGGGCCGGCTGCATCGCGCCGGTCAATACGATGGTCTTGTCCTTCAGGCCGGACAGCACCGCCGCAGTATCGGCCATGGTGTCCGTGCCGTGGGTGATAATGATTCGGCCACAATCGCATTCACTGGCCGCCGCCAGTACCTGCTGGCGATCATCATCGGTCATCTCCAGGCTGTCCTTGCGCAGCAGTTCCCGCAGGCGATAGCCCTCGTGGATGTTGGATTCAGACAGCAGCTCCGGCAGCAGGCTGTGCCCTACCTCGAACTCGCTGTTGGCATCGAAGTAGACCTTGTCGATGGTGCCACCGGTCGTGAATATCTGGATCATAACGGGATTCCTTTCAGTGTCAGTTCACACTGACCGTACTGTTACCAGCGGTCGCGTATGACGCGTTCTTTTCCTGTTCGTAACGCCGGGCGGCAGCGGCCACCGAGCCCCTGGCTCCGGTATCAAGCCAGCGCTTTATCCGTCCGGCATCGCCCAGCGGCGAGCGGGTACCGAGGGAATCAAGCAGCACGGTCACCACCTCTTTGCCGTTCATCTTCGAAATCATCACCAGGCAGCGCCCGGCCTCGGAGAGATAGCCGGTCTTGCTGAGGGCCACCCCCCAGCTATCCCGATGCACCAGGGCATTGGTATTCCCGAACGACAGGCTGTAACGGGGCTGCCGGAATTGCCCACGGAAATAACCGGTGGTGGAGTACTCCCGGATTTCCGGGTAATCAGCCGCAGCGTTTACCAGCTTTACAAGATCCGCGGCGGTTGAAAGGTTCTCCGACGACAGCCCGGTCGGATCAACAAACCGGGTACCGGTCATTCCCAGGGCCGCGGCCTTGGCGTTCATCGCCTCGATAAAGGCATCGAACCCGCCCGGGTGGCTACGGGCAAGGGTGTAGGCGGCAAAATTTTCGGAGGACATCAGTGCAATGCGCAGGACATCTTTACGCCGCATCTCCGAGTCGATGCGAATCCGACTGTAGGCGTTGGCGGCGGCGGGCGTATGCCGCTCATGAAAAGTCAGCCACTCATCCAGCGGCTCGCCGGATTCCAGCACGACCAGCGCGGTCATGACCTTGGTGACAGAGGCAATGGGTACGGACCGGTCGGCATTCTTGCCGAAAATCAGCTCGTTATCACCAGCCACGGCAACCGCGGCATTCACCGAAGCGAGCCTGGGTCCACTGTCTGTTTCTGCCTCCCGCTTTTGGGATTCACCCCCCGTTTGATGGGCCAAAAGCGATCCTGGCAGCCAGAGCAACATCAAGATCACGAAAGGGGAAAAGCCGGCGAGTCTCATTTGTACAGATCCTGTGGTTTATTCATGCATCGCGCAACCGGTCCGGAAACAGGCTTCTACAGATAGGATGGTCAGGGTTAACTATACCAGCGAATGTCTTGTTTGATCAGGTGAAAAGTTTCTTGCGCCAATTTCACCTGGCAAATGCAAGTGAGCTGAAAACCATTAAAATTCGACCAGATTCTTCGAGTCAGAAAACACCACTTAGCGGGACCGTCGCTTCATATGGATGACAGCACACATCAGACCGAAAAAGCCGTGCTGTCACAACTCCGAGCCCAGTCCGGGCTGACACCTTTTCGGCGGTGGATGCCCTTCCTGTTCCTGATGGCTGCCATGGCATACGGTCTGCTCGCAAGCCTCCTTCACGCGCCTGAAAATCCGCTTTCCGCGCTGTCGCACGTCGACTCTCCCGGGTCAGCGTCCCAGTCCTCCCGCATTGTGCAGATCGACTATCTGGTTGCGCCTCTGGAGCAGGTTATAGAAGACGAAAACTGGCGGCAGAAAAACTGGCAGGCGGCCCCGTCAGAGAACTCCGGCATTGGCTATTACAACGGACCTGTCACCTTCAAGGTGACGGTGGAGAACCTTGGAGCCACAAACGCCGAACAGTGGGTCCTTGTATCCGCCCCCTACATCGACCGGCTCAGACCCGCCATTCTCGATGAAAATGGCGCTTTCCAGCGGCTTCGTGACATGGGAGACCTTTACCCATTCGGTAACCGGCTGATTTCGCTACCACCGTGGATCTGGCCAGTTTCATTACCGGCGGGTACGACCACACTGTTGTTCGAGGTTCAGAATGCCGGCCCCACGCTACTACCCATTAGCATTCTGGAACCTGACAATGTTGTAAGCGACATCGCAGGAACCATGACCTGGAAGGCGTTCATCACTGGCCTCCTCGTCTTTGCGCTGTTGCTGAACCTCAGCTTCATGATGAAATTCAGACTCCCGGGGCTGGCCTGGTTGGGCGTTCTCACGCTATCCGTTATTCACGTGCAACTTGTCATGGAGGGCTTCGGGCTCTGGCTGATTTGGCCAGACTTCCCGGAAATAAACGCATTACTGAACATCAGCCTCTGTCTTTGCCTCATCTCACTTTGCCAAATCACGCCAAACTTTATCCAGGTCTCCAGACTCCCGAGACTGCTACTGAATGCAGCGAGTGTTCTTGGCCTTTTACATCTGCTGGCCATGCCACTGCGGCTACCGTTGCTCGGTCAGGACTCCTTCCTGATACTGGCCCTGACCGGTGGTTCAATGATTCTGGCCCTGACGCTAAAACAGGCCCGACACGAGGTGTATGCCCGCTATTTTGCGTTATCACTGCTCTTCATTCTCCTGGGTACAGTTATCTCGGCGGCGCGGACCGTCGGCTGGGTCCCGGTGAACAGCTTTACCGATTCCGCCTTCTTTATCGGTGCAGCAGCCGCATCTCTGATCCTGACCAGCGGCATTGGCCGTCAGATATTGGAAGAGCGCAAAAAAAGGCTGGCTTCTGATATTCGGGCTCGCCAGGAACAAACACTGCGATCTCACGTAGAGCAAAATTACAAGCAACTCCTCAAAACCCACAGTGTTACCGGCAAACCCAACCGGGCCATGCTGGAGGAGTCGTTGGATCAACTTGATAGCCACCAACAGCCCTACACCGTCGCCATGATTCAGTTGACCCGGTTTAACGAAATCGAGCAGGCTCTCGGCTATCGGACGGCAGAGGATCTGCTCAGAAGTTATCTGTGGGAGCTCGACGGATTCCTGAAACGGATCATGGGTGATCAGTTGATCATGATTGACGGCTATGCCCTCGCCAGCATTGATACCAGCAATCATGCCTTTGCCTTTTTCCATAGTGACGCCCCGGACACTTACCCGGAAAAACTGAAAACGCTCATGAACTGGTTGGGAGAGAACTTCCGCGAGGGCCGGTTCTCGCTATCGTGGAGTTCATCGGTGGGTATCGCCCATTCTCCGGAGCATGGGGTCGACGCGTCAGATATCCTTTCATCAGCTGGCTTTGCTGCCCTGGATACGCATCAGCCCCTGACGGTTTACGACCCGGCTATCGCGGACTGGCAGTACCAGCAGCAAATGCTGATGCTGGATATCGAAGAGGCACTGGGTAATGGCTGCATATGGCTGGAATACCAACCAACCGTGCGAATACAGGACGCACCTATCGCTTCATTGGAAGCCCTGATCCGCTGGCAACACCCGGACTTCGGCACGGTTGCTCCGGATCGGTGGATCCCGTTAGCCGAACAGGTCGGGATGATTCACCACGTTACGCTCTGGGTGGTGGACCGCGTCTGTGAAGATATGAGCGCGCTGAAGGCCCGTCACGGGGACCACATTGCCGTTGCGGTCAATATTTCTGCAAACGATCTCACCCACCCGGACTTTGTGGAAAAGGTGAAGGCAATTGTGCAGCACCATGGGGCACAACCTTCCGATCTTATTCTGGAGATTACCGAAACAGCGATGATGGCTGACACAGCCTTGGCAAAAGTCGTTATTCGGACCCTGAGCCAAAGCGGGTTCCGAATTGCCGTCGATGATTTTGGAACCGGGCACTCGTCGTTGGGAACCCTTGCCACATTCGAGCTGGACGAGTTAAAAATCGACCGGAGTTTTCTCAGCGACATACTCACCCAACCCGCCCGACAGCGAATATTCCGAGCGGCGCTTGACCTGGGTGAGGCTCTGGACCTGGATGTTGTGGTCGAAGGTGTGGAGGAGGAAGCTATCGCCGCCTGGCTACAGCAGTTCCCCGGCCTGTATGGCCAGGGATACTACTGGGGCAGGCCAGAACAGCTGAAGACCTGAGCTCCGATCAGATCAGGGCAAATCGGTCACAGCCCCTTTCGAGGCAGAACTTACGGTTCGCGAATACTTCGCCAGCGTGCCTCGGGTGAAACGGGGGGGTGGAGCCTGCCAGGCCTGCCGACGACGTTCCAGTTCCTGATCCGAGACATCCAGCTCAATCCGGTTACTGACGGCATCAATGGTAATGGTGTCGCCATCCTCGACCAGCGCAATCGGGCCGCCCTCGGCCGCTTCCGGTGTAATATGACCAACCACGAAACCGTGGCTGCCCCCTGAGAACCGGCCATCGGTAATCAACGCGACATCGCTGCCCAGGCCCTTGCCCATGATCGCGGAGGTGGGGCTCAGCATCTCCCGCATGCCCGGTCCGCCTTTGGGGCCTTCGTAGCGGATGACCAGCACATCGCCGGCCACCACCGTGCCGTCGAGAATCCGCTCCTGGGCTTCTTCTTCCGAATGGAATACCCGGGCACGGCCGGTAAAGTGAGTACCTTCCTTGCCGGTAATCTTCGCCACCGCACCCGTTGGTGCGAGATTGCCAAACAGGATCCGCAGATGGCTGTCAGCCTTGATCGGGTTGTCGAAGGCGTGAATGATGTCCTGCCCTTCCGGATAGGGGGCAACATCGGCCAGGTTCTCGGCCAGAGTCTGGCCGGTTACGGTCAGACAGTCGCCATGCAGCAGCCCGCGGTCCAGCAACATTTTCATCAGCGGCTGGATACCGCCGATGGCCACCAGCTCCGACATCATGTAGTGGCCGCTCGGGCGCAGATCCGCCAGCACCGGCACCCGCTTGCCAATCTCGACAAAGTCTTCCAGCTCCAGATCGACACCGACGGTGCTGGCCATGGCCAGCAGGTGCAGTACCGCATTGGTGGAACCGCCCAGGGCGATGACGACCGTAATGGCGTTTTCGAAGGCTTTCCGGGTCATGATGTCGCTGGGCTTGATGTCTTTCTCCAGCAGGTTCAGCACCGCAGCACCGGCACCTCGACAATCCTCCGCCTTGGTCTCCGACACAGCGTTCTGGGCGGAGCTGCCCGGCAGGCTCATGCCCATGGCCTCGATGGCCGACGCCATGGTATTGGCGGTATACATGCCACCACAGGACCCTGGCCCCGGAATCGCGGTTTCCTCTATCTGCTTCACCTCAATCAGATCCAGATCACCACGGGCGTGGGCACCCACGGCTTCAAACACGGAAATAATATCGGTGTGGTTCTCGCCAGGCATGATGGTGCCGCCATACACGAACACAGATGGCCGGTTCAGACGCGCCAGGCCCATCATGCAACCGGGCATGTTCTTGTCGCAGCCACCGATCGCCACCAGGCCATCGAACCCTTCACAACCGGCCACGGTCTCGATGGAATCGGCGATCACCTCCCGAGACACCAGGGAATACTTCATGCCCTCGGTACCATTGGCAATGCCGTCCGATATGGTAATGGTATTAAAAATCAGCGACTTGCCGCCTGCCTCATCGGCTCCGGCAGCCGACTCCTCGGCCAGTTGGTTGATGTGCATGTTGCACGGCGTGAGGTTACTCCATGTGGACGCAATGCCGATCTGGGGCTTTTTGAAATCCTCATCGGTAAACCCGACGGCCCGAAGCATGGCACGGCTGGCGGATTTGCCAATGCCATCAACAACGGGGGCCGAATATTTCCGGCGCTTGTCCTGATTCTTGTCTTGCGTCATGGGAGTCTCCTTATCAGGTGGCTTATTCGAACAGACTCTCAGAAACCATGGCTTTCGGCAACGGGCAGGCGAGCAAGCCTGTACGCGGGCGGGTGGAACGCTTGGCTTGGGGCAGTCTGCAGAAAGATGCAGTTTCGACTGACCTGCATCAATGGCAGTTCACAGCGGTGGTTTTAAAATTCGCGGACACACTGACGCCATGGAGGCATCTCATGCCATTTCCCATTCAAACAGCAGCGGTGAATCACGCCGCTTCAGACTGCCCGGATTTCCGGCGCTGGTGCGATGGTTATGGCGTCATCCAGCACAGTGAAGCCACGCAACATCAGGTCAGCCTACTGGCAGAGCACCTGGTTGCTGCAGGCCACCAGCCCGATGCTGCCGCGGTCTATCGTAAACTCGCCGACCTGGACAGGCTGACCAGTGCCGGTCTCTGGCTGGTAGTCCACATGACCTACGCCCGCCGGGTTGATGTCTCCGGCCAGCCGCTGGCGCCTCAGGACTTCAAGACCAATCCGGAAGGCCACACCGGCGGGGCACTGAACATGGTGCCGGCCTATGCCGGCTATCTGGCTCTGAACAATCTGACCGGACGCACTCGGAGCTGGCTGATGGGCCAGGGGCACTGCGTGGCAGCCGTGGACGCCCTGAACGTCCTCACCGGAAACCTTCATCCGGAACAGGCGGAACGTTATCGAGGGCCGGACGGGCTCTCAACTCTGGTTTCCGATTTCTACAGCTACCGCCAGAAGCCGGACGGTACCATGGCCGCGCCCCTTGGCAGCCACGTCAATCCGCACACCGCCGGTGGTATTCTCGAAGGGGGCTACCTCGGGTTTGCCGAGCTGCAATACGCCCATATGCCCCTGCCGGGTGAGTCTCTGGTGGCCTTTCTGTCTGATGGGGCCGCCGAGGAGCAGCGCGGCAGCGACTGGATCCCCCGCTGGTGGCGCGCCGAGGACTGCGGCGCAGTGATGCCGGTTATGATTGCCAATGGACGGCGCATTGAACAGCGAACCGAGCTGGGCACCCGCGAAGGTCTCGAACGTTTTGAAGCGCATCTCGAACACAGGGGCTTTGTGCCCTTCCGTTTTGATGGCCGCGATCCTGCCGGCTTTGTCTGTGCTCTCTATGAAATGGAGCAGGCACTCGCCACCAATGGCGAGGCGGCGCTACGGGGAGAGAGCGGCTATCCCGTTCGGGTACCCTATGGCATTGCGGAGACCACCAAGGGGTATGGTTTTTATGGCGCCAGCAGCAATGCAGCCCACAACCTGCCACTGCCCGGAAACCCGCGAATGGATGCCCGGGCCAGGGAGCTGTTTAACGAGCATGCCGCCAGATTGTGGGTGGCTCCGGATCAGCTTCAAAACGCTATCACTCATCTTAACCAGCACGCCGGGCAATCTCGCCCACTTGAGCGTGATCATGCTCTCGCGACCCGCAATCCACCGGACCCGATAATCCCCCGGCTTCCGGCCTGTCGGGAATGCACCTCGCCGATGAAGGCTGTGGATGATTTTTTCCGGGCGCTGGTAGCCCAGAACCCGGACCTCAGGGCCAGAGTGGGCAATCCGGACGAGCTGGCAAGCAATCGTCTTGGCGGAGTGCTGGACGATCTGAAGCACCGGGTGAACGATCCCGAGAACGATCAGGAGTCGGTGCACGGCAAGATCATCACGGCACTGAACGAAGAATCTGTGGTATCGGCTTGCCTGGCCAATAAGGCCGGGCTGAATCTGGTCGCCAGCTATGAGGCCTTCTGCGTGAAAATGCTTGGCGCCATCCGCCAGGAGCTGATTTTTGCCCGGCACCAGAAAGAAATCGGGCGGCCTGCCCGCTGGCTCGGCTTGCCGGTTATTGCCACCTCCCACACCTGGGAAAATGGCAAGAACGAGCAGTCCCATCAGGACACCACCTTCTGCGAAAGCATGCTCGCGGAGATGAACGACGTCTCCCGGGTGCTGTTTCCGGCCGACTACAACAGCACTCTGGCAACATTGCCATCTGTATTCCGTGAAAGGGGCACGATCAGTTGCATGGTGATCCCGAAACGGGAACGCCCCTGCGTCTTCGACACCCGGGAAGCGGAACTGCTGGCGAGGCACGGGGCCCTGGTGGTGGATGAAGATACCTCGTCCGGTGAACCATTGCTGCTCATCGCCAATGGCGCCTACCAGTTATCCGAGTCAATCAGAGCCTGTGAACGCCTGAGGGAGACCGGCACCCCCTTTCGCCTGGTCTATATCCAGGAACCCGGCAGATTCCGCCAACCGAGGGACACCATGGAAGCCCAGGTATGCCTGTCCGAATTCGAGCGGGAGCGCCTGTTCCCCCACCGCATTCGCCGACGGGTTGCTCTCACGCACATGCGCCCGGAGGTCTTCCGGGGCCATCTCCATCCGCTGTTCCCGGAACCGTCGCAGGCCCGGGTTCTTGGCTACATCAACCGCGGCGGGACATTGAATGAAGCCGGCATGCTGTTTGCCAACGGCTGTTCCTGGGGCCATGCCCTGGCTGCCTGTGCCAGCGTGATGGACAAGCCGCCGGGCGAATGGCTGTCCAGTGCGGAGCTGGCAGCGGTAGAAGGCCGGGGGGGACCCGGCGGTGATTACCCGGGGCCTGCCCTGAGCCAACGCCTTCTGACAACCGTTTCGATTTCGAGGATCACCAGAACCACCACACCGGAAACCGCTGCAAACGCGAGCATTTCAACGCTCAACGCCTGCGTGCCAAAGGTCTCGTTGAACCAGGGCGTATAGGTAAACAGCAGTTGCAATGCAATAACCGCGGCGACTGCCAACAGGACGATCGGCGTACCCAACACCCCGCGCAGGGTAATTGACGCTGAATCCAGGTATCGCACCGCAAACAGGTAAAACATTTCCATTGCCACAAGCGTGTTAACCGCAAGGGTCCGGGCAGTGCTCTCATCACCATGATGATGCATGGCCCAGTACCAGGCAGCAAAAATGCCACCAAGGAACAGAAGTGAAACGAAGACCACACGCCAGACCACGAATCCCCGAAGCAGGGACTCATTCCGCCCCCTTGGCGGATGCTTCATAACATCGGGTTCCGCGGGCTCAAACGCCAGTGTCATGGCCAGAACCACAGAGCTGACCATGTTGACCCAGAGAATCTGCAGTGCCGAAATGGGCAGGGTCAGCCCAAGCAACAGGGCGGTAACGAGACTGATAGACTCCCCACCGTTAATGGGCAGCATAAAGGCAATGCCTTTTTTGAGATTGGTGTAAACAGTTCGCCCCTCGCGCACGGCTGCCGCAATACTGGCGAAATTGTCGTCCAGCAACACCACCGAAGACGCTTCCCTCGCAGCCTCCGAGCCCTTCACCCCCATGGCAATACCCACATCCGCCCGCTTGAGGGCCGGTGCGTCATTGACCCCGTCCCCGGTCATGGCGACAACTCCATGCAGGGCCTGCAGCGCAGTGACCAGCCTCAATTTGTGTTCGGGACTGGTCCGGGCAAAGACATCCACTTCACCAACAAGATCCCGAAGTTGATCATCATCCAGCTGGTCCAATTCCTTACCAGTCAGAACCCGCCCGGTATTGTTCAGGCCCAGCTTGCGGGCAATAGCGCCTGCCGTGATCCCATGATCACCGGTAATCATCTTCACCCGGATTCCGGCATCGTGGCACTCGGCAATGGCCCGAATGGCTTCCTGCCTTGGCGGATCCAGCAAACCAACCAGTCCAAGCAGTTCTGCACCCTGTTCAAGATCTTCAATGGCCAGTTCGCCAATGCCACGTTCTGCGGGCTTCCGGGCAAGGGCCAGCACTCTGAGACCATCGGATGCCATTTCGGTGATAACCCGCTCCCAGAAATCCCGGCGCAGTTCGCTGGTTTCCCCGGATTCGGCAACCTCGCTGTTACACATATCCAGGATCCGCTCCGGCGCGCCTTTGAGGTAGATCACGCTGTGGCCGTGGTGGTCATGATTCAGCGTGGCCATGAAGCGATTCTCGGTATCGAAAGGGATCTCATCTTTCCGGGGCCAGTCGGCGGCGCTGCCATCAACATCAAACCCGGCTTTGCGGGCAAACACGGAGAGCGCGGCCTCCATTGGATCGCCGGCGATTCGGATTCTGCCTGAGTCATGGTGAACATGGGCGTCGTTACAAAGGGCGGCGGCCCGGGCAAGTTCGTCCAGCAGAGTGGAGTCCGACGGGTGACCATTTTCGGCGTTTACCGCACCATCAAGATCGTAGCCTTCGCCAGTCACCTCGAGCTGAACCCCGGATAACACCGCCCGAGTGACCATCATTTCGTTCCGGGTGAGCGTTCCGGTTTTATCCGAACAGATTACCGACACCGCGCCCAGGGTTTCGATAACCGGCATTCGGCGAACCACGGCCTGCCGGCGTGCCATCTGGCGCACACCGATGGCCAGGGTAATGGTGAGAATTGCTGGTAAGCCCTCGGGTATCGCGGCAACGGTGAGCCCAACCACTGCCATAAACAGTTCCCGGAATGGCAGACCGCTGAATGCAGCTCCGCCAACAAAAATCGCAATGCCGGCGGCAATCACGATGATGGAAAGGATTCGGGCGAACCTGTCCATTTGCTCCAATAAGGGGGTTTTCAGAGTTGTGGTCTGAGCGAGGAGTCCGGAAATGCGACCGATCTCAGTGCGCGCGCCGGTTCGAACCACAACGCCACGGCCGGTCCCGGTCGCAACCATGGTGCCGGAGAAGGCCATCCCGGACTGGTCCCCCAACGGAGCATCTGGAGCCACCGACCCTGTTGATTTATCAACAGCCTCGGACTCACCCGTGAGAATGGCCTCATCGATTTTCAGGTTGTGGGACTTTTCCAGACGCAGATCGGCGGGCACCCGGTCTCCGGGCTCCAACAGTACCGTATCGCCCGGAACCAGATTGGCAGCATCTATCTGATGCTGGCCATCAGAACGCATGACCCGTGCTTTGGGCGCAAGCATGTGGCGAATGGCCGACAGGGCCTGCTCGGCCTTGCCCTCCTGAACGAAGCCCACCAGCGTCTGGATAACAACAACAGCGAGAATGACGCCAGCATCCACCCAGTGGCCCAGGCTCGCCGTGATTACGGCGGCCCCTGCCAGTACGTAAATCAGGAAATTCTTGAGTTGCCGTCCCAGTCTCGCCCAAGGCCCCTTTGCACGAGCCTCCGGCAAAGCATTTGGGCCATGGCGGGCCAGGCGCTGGCGAACCTCATCCTCAGACAGGGGCTCCTTTGCTTTGAGCTCCTGCCTTGCTTCCGCGGACTGAAGCACATGCCACTCCGGCTCCCGCTGCTCGCACTCGCCGTTTTTCAAGACCACCGATTCCGACATCCCCTGAGAGCTCCCTGCCATTGCAACACCCCATTAAACCCCGGAAAGCACCCGGGGTGGTTTGCGCTGCATCAAAGACAGAATAGTCAGGGGACCGGTCGGACTTCTTATCCTATGCTTGTGTCCTGCACCGTACGATTTCCGGGACCGGGCAATACCCGCCGGGAAGCGGTGCGGCTCGCGTCGATCTGATAATCCTTTGACTTGATGGTGTCCACGAAATACCAGTCGGCCCGGGCTTCTTCGGGCGTAAAGGTCACCAGCATGTAGCCACGCTGATTCACGTTCAGGTAATCCAGGTCATCCACCAGCAGACCAATGGCCTGTTCCGCGCCCTGAATCATGTCATCCGGAATGCCCAGATACTCCTCCAGGCCGGGTGATGTAACCGACGCTGTAGCGAACTCCACGCCAATCTGGTCGCCCTGGATGTCTTTCAGGTTGTTGGCCCAGGCGTTATGGGTATCCCCCGCCAGTACAACCAGGTTCTTGTTCAGCGCCTTGGCCGTTCCCAGAACCACTTCCCGTTCATATTGGTAGCCATCCCAGGCGTCCAGATTGTAGGGGGCAACTGTATTGATGCGAGCCAATTCCTCTGGAGTCAGGGACGGATCCCCCTGGAGCTCCCGGCCTTTGAGCTGGGCCAGTTCCGCCAGTTTTTCCGGCAGACCGTCAAACTGCTCAGTAGCAATGGCCACCAGCAGCTCCGCAGGCAGATTCATTCGGCCCATGAGGACTTGTTGCCCCAGCACCTGCCATGTGGCGGTGGAGTAGTTCAGGGAAGACTGCAGCCAGAGCAGTTGCTCCGCACCTAGCAGGGTACGGTTCTCACTGCCAACATCCGCAGTAAAGCGGACAGCATCGAGGCCTTCTCCCGTGAAATAGTCCATGTAGTCCAGTTGCTGGTCGCGACCGATAATGCGGGTATCCAGCATGTGCAGGTCCACCAGATTGCCGAACCGGAAGGTCCGGAAGATGGCCTCGTCGCTGCCCTCGATCACAGGGCGGATCGGCATCCATTCGAAATAGGCCTTCAGGGCATTGAGCTTACGCTGGGTGAAATCGCCCTCGCCCTCGTTGTGGTTTTCAGCTCCCTCTTCCCAGGCGTCGTTCGCCACCTCGTGGTCGTCCCACACCACGATGAACGGCACTCTCGCATGCAGGGACTGAAGATCCGGGTCCGCACGATACGCAGCGTAACGTCTGCGATAGTCCACCAGTTCAATCAGCTCAAGATTGTTGTCCTCAGAAAAGGTCCTCCCCAGCGCCTGGGCATCCTGTGCCGCATAACTGCCGCTGTCGGAGCTGTATTCGTAGATGTAGTCGCCCAGATGGACCACGGCATCCAGGTCATTCTGTTTACTGATTTCCCCGTAGACGTTGAAATAGCCGGCCGGATAATTCGCGCAGGAGACCACGGCCAGGCGCACTGAGTCGATACTGCCTTCCGGTAAGGTCCGGGTTACGCCCACCGGTGACTGCCGATCGGTCGTCTGAAAGCGATAATAGTAGCTCTGCCCCGGTGCCAGGCCGCGGACATCCACCTTGACGGTGAAGTCATGGGCTTCAGTCGCCTCTGCCGTGCCGGAGTGCACAAGGTTCTCGAAACCCTCATCCGTCGACACCTCCCAGGCGACACCGACGGGTGCCGAACCGGTCGCCGGTGCAGCCCTGGTCCAGAGCATGACACCATCGGCAAGCGGGTCGCCGCTGGCCACTCCATGGGTAAAGCTGATTGTTCGCTTGTCGGAGCTGTCCAGTACACAGCCTGCGAGGCCGGTCGAAATCACCACGGCGCCCATACCCATGGCTGATGCCTTCAGAAAATCCCGTCGTGTCAGTCGTTTCATTGTTATATCTTCCCCTGCATTCGTCCCTTGTAGTCTCGACGTTCTGCACCTTTCGCCGTTTCTACTCCAAATGAAGAAGCTAATCGGGCTTGGTTAAGAACGCATTGCCAATTTGCGACAGGGGGATGGCAAATCACGACAAATCTTTTGCAAGAACCAGAAACCATAAAAAAAGGGAGCCAGTGGTTCCCCTTTTGCGGTCCGTTTAAACCCGGTCTATCCGCTGATAAATACCGGACCAACTCCGAAGTTCCAGAGAATGACGGAACCCACGCGAGTGGATACCAGGATCACCAGGGCGACGGTCAGCAACGCTCCGGCGTACATGACCGCCCGCTCCTTTTCGATGCCCATGACAATCGGCAGCCCGTCATACATGAGATAGGCGCCATAGCAGGCGGCGGCCAGGAAGACGATGGCGTTGAACCAGGGCACTGGATACAACAGGGCAAATCCTGCCAGGAACAGAGGAGTGCAGGAGTAGGCTGCCAGGGCAATACCGTTCGAGGGTACGTGTTCTTCCTTGGCGCCGTAGGTTCTTGCCATCCAGTTGATGGCATAACCCAGCGCAAAAACGCCGACCAGCATTGCCAGATAGGTCAACACGCTGAGCTGCATTGCACTGATCTCGGTTAACTTGATCAGCCGCTCATTGCCAACCGTCCAGCCGAAATAGGCAGTCGATATATAGGCACAAATGGGAGCTATCGCCGCCAGAATCAGAACATAGGCAACATAGACCCGGCGCGGAGTTTCATGTTCTTTTCGTATGGAAGCCCACTCTTCATCAGGATGGGTAAAGAGACCGAACGCATGTGACAGGAGCATGGATGACCCCCTCTCTCTTCTATTGTTGGTATTTATACGTACGGAACGCGGTAACCGGCAGATCAGACGCTGTTCCTTAATCTTAACTATAGTCAAGAACAGCGATTGCGAAAGCAAAATGACGCAGGATGATCGGGCAAGTTTTTTTCAGCCTTGGCTGGAGGCGGCGGCCGGCGATTGCCGGCCGCGCGGAGTCAGGAATTGCGCGGATCAGTCTCGGCAACCCAGGGGTAATCCCTGTGGCTGTCGCGGAAGGATAACAGGCTCTCTACACCGGAAAAGTCCACCAGGTCCCTGAAATCCAGCCAGTCCACCAGGCAATAAAGACAGATGGCCGGATAATTCCATTCCTCGAACTGGCCCTCTTCCGCCATTGCCGACAGCGTGCGCAAAGTTGTCATGATGCGTTCACGTTGAAGGTTGTAGAACATCAGGTCGGCGCCGGTATCGATTCCGGACTTCTCCGAGAGCAGCAAGGTGACCGCGGAGTCATTGGCGCCATCGATCATGGTCAGCTGGTTTTCCTGATCCCAGGTCAGCGGATCGCGGCCCTGTTTGGCACTGATGTAACGGGCGATAATCCGGGAATCATAGATTTCCTTGCCACCGTCTTCGAGTACCGGAATTTTCAGGGTCGGATTGTTTCGCCGCAGCTCGTCCCGGCCTTCACCATAGATATTGAGATTGAGGAATTCATAGGGCTCTTCGTCCAGCAGGATACGAATGCGCCGAACGTAAGGTGAAGTAGTGGATCCGATCAGTTTCATGGTTTCTCCGGGGATTTCACACTCAGGATCCCAACAGGGATTCAGGGTTGGTGTATGGGTGCCCGGTCGCTTCTGCCACTTCCCTGTAGGTCACCTTGCCCGCGGCCACGTTCAGCCCGGCCCTGAGGTGTTGATCTTCCTTCATCGCCCGATCCGGACCCTTATTGGCCAGGGCCGCCACAAAAGGCAAGGTGACGTTATTCAACGCCAGAGTCGACGTGCGCGCAACGGCACCCGGCATATTCGCCACGCAGTAATGTACCACACCATCAACAATATACGTGGGATCGTCGTGCGTCGTGGCCCGGGAGGTTTCGGCACAGCCACCCTGATCAATGGCAACGTCCACGATAACGCTTCCCTCCGGCATCCGGCGGATCATGTCGCGGGTGATCAGCTTTGGCGCAGAGGCCCCTGGAATGAGCACACTGCCGATGACAAGATCGGATTCCGTCACCGCCTGATCGAGAGTCTGGGCCGTTGAAAACAGGGTTGTGATGCGGTTGCCGTAGAGATGGTCCAGGTTTCTGAGTACGTCCATGTTGCGGTCCAGAACCGTGACCTGGGCACCCAATCTGACCGCCATGGCAATCGCATTCTGGCCGACAACTCCGCCACCAACGACCGCTACTCGCGCCGGACTGACACCGGGTACGCCGCCCAATAGCACGCCGCGACCGCCCATGGCTTTCTCCATGCAATGGGCACCGGCCTGGATCGACATGCGCCCGGCGACTTCCGACATCGGCGCCAGCAGGGGCAAGTGCCCTCCACGGTCGGTCACTGTCTCATAGGCAATGCAGGTAGCGCCGGACTTCACCAGGTCGTCCGTCTGCGCTTTGTCCGGGGCCAGATGCAGATAGGTGAAAAGCGTGTGCTCCGGCTTCAGCATGGCCCGCTCTTCGGCCTGGGGCTCCTTGACCTTGACGATCAACTCTGCGGTATCGAAAACCTCCCCGGCCGTCTCAAGAATTCGCGCTCCGGCCTGCCGATAATCCTCGTCGGAAAAGCCAATGGCGAGGCCAGCTCCGGTTTCCACAAACACCTCATGATTGTGGCCGCACAGCTCATGAACGGCAGCGGGTGTCATGCCTACACGGTATTCGCGGTTCTTGATTTCCCGGGGCACGCCGATTTTCATACACAACCTCCTGACAGTCCGGATTTGTGAGTATCCATGCATAGTCTAGTCAATGAAGCTTTTCGGTGCGGCCATCGAGGCTACCGAAAATAACGATCTACCCCATCCCAAAGCTCTACAGACTCACGAATCTCCGACAGCTTGTTCCACAAGATCTCGCTAAATTCTGGATATTGATGGTAGAAGCTTTTCGATAAAACCAAATAGCTTGATTCCGTGGAGACCGATGCCGCTACCTTTCGGATTTTTCCAGCAAACTCTGGCCGACTTCTTATGAGATGATCGGCGTGCAACGCATCTGCGAGGGCTGTTTTCGCATGCCCACGCAGCAACATGTTCAACTGCCGCTCTACACTGCCGATGACGTGGGTTTCGAGGCCTTGGAGTTCTGTCAGATTGTCCGTTCCCGATCCCGGAGGTATCGTTAAGGGTGGCTGCAACATGGAAGCATCTACAACGCCTTGATTGATCAGTTGAAAAGCTGCCAGATCCCAGGTCATTAAAGCCCTGTCTTCATCAGCGTTACCGTCCCGCATCGGGAAGACTCCACGCGCCTCAGTGTCGTCACTGTGCGAGATCGCTATAAAACCGTCGACCGACTCCCCAAGCGAATAGACGCCTCGTCGAGTCGGCAAAACCCGGTACTCGAATTCCACGCCCAATTGCCGACTAACCATACTGAGAGCATCTATGGCGATTCCGGTTATCCCGGATTCATCAGCTTGAATAAATGGAAATCGGACCTCCTCAGGAACGGCCACTGTCAGAGACTGCGGCTTTGCAATGTCTTGATCGACGCCGTCGGTGTCCCCCGCCAGGCCGGTCGATTCCGCTAAAAGCCGGCTCCGATTCTTCTGGAGTTCCTCAATAATGTCCTGGGACAACAGCGGCTGATTGTTTTCATCAATACTGATGGACACACCCCCTTGAGCAAGACCCAATCTTTTGACATGTGAACGCCATAGTTGCCAGCGTTCACTGATTAACGCCACATAAACGGCCCTATCCAGGTGTTTTACAACAGAGGTAAGAACATGACCGGGATACAGATGGTTCTGATTCCGGTCGACACCAATCGCAAGTTTGTCAGCTTCGGCGGCTGCTGCTAACGCTCCTTTGCCACTGCCACCCGCAGCAGCAAACACGATGTCATTCCCACTGCTGAAAAGCTGCCTCCCGAGCTCTCTGGCCTTATTTTCGTCGTCCCATGGGCGCTCAGTATATTCAGACAGATAAAGGCTAGTGACCTGCCCGTCCGGCAGTACACGGTTAAATCCGGCGCGGAACCCAGCCTCCAGCTCTTTGACCGAACGGACCGGGAGCCCACCTAAGAACGCCACTTTCCGGTTCGGGCTATGGTAGGCAGCCAGAACCCCGGCGAGATAAGCACCGCCCCACTCTCTGAAAATAATTGACCGCACGTTGGGCGCATCTACCTGATAACCAATCGAAATAAAGGTCGTTTGAGGGAAGGATGGCGCTACAGTCTCGACAATTGACTGGGTTCCACCACCGGGCACGATGATTGGCGAATGCCCCGCTACCGCGAGAGATTCAAGAGACTGGCGGTAATGATCTGGGTCAGCAGTCGCAACCTGAGCAAACGGAACACCTTTTTCTTGTTCAAACTGTTCCATTCCGGCCAGAAGGCTTTCATTGTAGGAGCCGTCGAGAACAATCGCCGAATTGAACAGAATGGCAGGTGCAAACGAATCAGAAGGTAATACATCCGCAAAAAGACCGGGGGTCGCGAGCCACAAAAAAAGGATCCATTGTCTCATCAGTCTTACCTCCAATACTGCTCTGCAAGGCCTAAACTATGCAGCTACGCCACGACGACAATTCACATGCGTAACTCGGACTGGATTTCCTTCCAGAGCTTTCTGTAGCTTTGGGCCGGATTGGATCGGGGACTTAAGATTTCGAGGGGTAACCCTTCCTCGCCCATGCGCTCGACGGCGCTTGAATAGGGAATCATCGCTTCCATGTGCCGATCAAATAGATCTGGAGCTTGCTCGCAGAGCTCCCGGTGGAGTTTCTTACGACGGTCAACCAGAGTAAAAAAAGGTCTCAATTTTTTTTGACCAAGTTTTTTATCACGAACAAAATCCCGAAACTGAAGCCAGCTATTCATAGAAAGCCAAGTCGGTACCAGCGGTACATAGACGACATCAGCCACCCTCAAAACCTGCTCGGTAAGACGAGACTGGCCGGGTGGGCAATCCAGCACAACGAGGCTCGTTTCCTCGGCAAGAGGCGCGAGCATGGATTTTAATGGCAATGAACGCTCGTCTTCTTCGATACGAATATCCAGGTTCCGAAAACTCTTGTGGGCTGGGATAAAATCCAGACCGGGGTATACGTTCGCTTCGATGAACTCCGCAATGGGTACTTTGCCCTCCAGAAGCTTTGAAATCTTTTTTCCTTTCCCGGGCTCACCTCCAGAGAGGTAGAAACTTGCAGCACCTTGGGAATCCAGGTCCCAAAGCAACGTGGAGCAGCCACTTCTGCTGGCCAGATATGCAATATTGACGGCGGAGGCGGTTTTGCCGACACCGCCTTTCGGACTATAGAAGGCGATAATTCTCATGGGTCAGAGGCCCCGTTGAATCAGAGTTGTGTTTCATAGTTTACGAAGGCACTCAGAGGTCGCTCAAACCCAACGCTTGCAAAGCGCATGCTACCTTTGGCTAATCCGATAGACTTATCCAGGTCAACTAGACGCTTCCGCCCTGATGTCGCAGCTTTCTTGCCGAAGCGACGCAAGCAAATACGGGTCATCAGCGAAAAACCATTGGGCTCTTTGAGGATCCAGACGTTGGCTGAGGGAGAGCATTTAACGTTACAGATAAATGCTGGCGTTAGAGAAGCCAGTTTGAAGTGTTTTCTCGAATCTCGAGACTGCGGGCAAAGCAATGGGAAAGTAGCGGTAACTAGACCGCTACTTTCTGCCTTTTCAGGGCACTTACAGGGTGCTAATCCGTGAGTCAGTCGCTGAATCATCAGCAATCGTATCCGAATTACTGAACGGTGCCGAATCATCTGGATGGAATTGCTTCAGATATTCTGCGAGTGCATCTTGCTCAGAACCAGTCTCAGCAAAACTTGCCTGGCCTGGATCATTGGCGCTCATATCAACGCTTGTTGACAGAGAGGCATCAAGCACCAGATCTTCGCGATTCGTTGCTGGAATTGGGTATCCGTCGCCTCCACCGGCAAGAAAGTTCAGGGTGACCATTCTGAACGGGCCAGCAGCCTGCACCACACCGGAACTCACTACAGCAGTGCCACCAACACTCAGGTCTGTAACCCGACTTCCCACGGCTGCGCCAGGATCATAGCTGAAGCTCAGACCACCGACTTGCGGGAAGCGACCGCCACCGATGTCTGATACGCCATGCTCAACAATCGCTTTGAGCTCGGCTGCTGATACATCAACCAGGGTTAGCCCATTGTTGAATGCCAATGCGCTTTGGATATCGAACTGTGAGATATCGCCAGTCTCTTTGCCGGCAGCAGGAAAAGACTCTGGTGGGAAGTACTCAATATCCTCGACATCGGTTGAGCCGGGAGGGAAGGCGAAACTGCCGATATCAGCGCGAATTCCGCCACCATTTTTCAGCGAAATATCTACACTGGCATCATATTCCTGAGCGTACCAGAGGTTGGCATCTGCTGTCAGATTACCCAGGTTTGTCTCTTCGGAACGAACAGATGAACGCTGACCGTTCAGGTAAACCGAGGTGTTACCCAGAATGTTGCTCTCTTGAGCAACAAGAACATCGTTTACAGCCGTAACAATATTATCCACGGTACTGTTTGCGCTGCCATTCACGGCGCTAACCGTCTCATCTTCCGCAGAGTAGACGCCGCTGACGAGCGGATTGATGCTACTCAAAATAATGCGGCCAGCGGCGTCAAATTCCACCATCAGGCGACCAAGGTACTTGTAATCGCCATCTACGTTTACCAGGACAACTGGCTCGTTACTGGCACTGTTGTAGATCAACGGGTAAGAGTCAGCCGCGGTATCGCCAGGAAGCAAACGATCATTGTAATCGGCAAGCAGCGTATTAGATCCACCTCCGACAATGATATCAACCTCGGACAAAAGTGAGGCGAGCTGCTTTTCAACAGCAAGCTGTTGCATATGCGCGAGCAAGATAATCTTATCTACGCCTGAATCTGTCAGCTCATTGACCGATACCTGAATCTCTGCAGCAAGGTCAGTGATACTGTCATTTGCAGGCAAAACATTAATATCACCGGTCGAGGTAATGTTTTCCAGCGTCGGCGTTGATGCACCGACCAGGCCAATTTGCTCACCATCTACAGTCACCACTGCATATGCTGCGAGACTGTTAGGCATCGCACTAGCCTCCTGTCCATCCGAGACTTCAAGGCCGCTAACACTGGTATCGGCTGAAAAATCAAGGTTAGCGCTCAAGTAAGGAAATTGCGCGCCGGACCAGTTGCCATCCGCGGCGATCAGACCGGCGAATGCTGAGGTTCCGCTATCCAGATCATGGTTACCCACTGCAGATGCTTCGAGCCCCATTGCATTAAGAAAAGCGATATCAGCCCGACCATCTCCCGGCGTTGCCACTCCAGTAACCGTGGAAAACGAATCATCACTTGAAGCCGTGTAACGGGAACCCGGGATGTAGTTGTCGCCGGAGCTCACAAAAAGGGTTTTTTCTGGATGCTGGTTGCGCAGGCCATTGACGATCGCAGCGATGTTACCAACATTGGCCAGCGCGTCGACGTTGGAGCCATCCATATCCGCCAGGTGCAACAACTGCAGCTCGAAGGTCTCTTCGTTATTGACCTGATCAGTCAGGTTATTCAAATCATCGCGCAGTGCATTTACATCACTTTCGTCAGCCGTGTCTGTGCAGGCCGTTAAACCAAGCGCCAGGAATATCAGGCCAGCTTTCGTTGAATTGAGGTATCGCATCTTTTTCTCCAGTGGCTTTCAGTTTTTGCATGGCGTTTGAAGTCGAACAGCGCCAACTTGGAGCTTATGAATGCGACATGTACTTGCTATGACGAAAAGATGTTCGTTTCGTGACCTTCTTAACGTGACTGGTTTGACAGTTGTGCAGTTCTTCTATGTGCAGGCTATTTCCAGGGTTTCGAAAGCATGGCTTACAACGGGCATTCTGAACAAAATCAAAGTCAGTCACGCCATTGTCATGATGACTTGCTAGGGTTTGCGGTGGAGCAACCTGACTGTAACCCCGTTTGCACTCGGGACTGGTTCAGCGCTCGAAATCCTGTTCGTTACCTGCCCATGATCCTCCAGGTCCTCATTTGATGTCCTTGAAGTCCCATACATCCTTGAGCAACGTCCAGCTCACCATGTTGGTGCTGGCTTTTATCGTCGTTCTGTTCTTATGGGCGCTGTTCATCTGGCAAAACTCAACTAAGAGAACGGAAGCTCTCGATTCCCAAATATCGGAAAACCGCAATCTGGCATTGATAGTTTCAGAAAGCCTCAAACAAATGACGGTTCGAGGCAAGGTGATGGGGCGCCTGCTCCATGGAAATCTCGTATCCAAAAGTGAAGATGAATCCGGTTTTCTCACGCTGCTTGCAGAGGATCCGGTGTTCAACCGATTCAGCATTTATGACGCGTCCGGTGATCTGCTCTACGCGAGCCACACGGAGTCAGCCAGATCGAATCTGCAATCCTGGTTAACAGAGGCCGAAACGCATTTTGCCCATTCAGGCCTTGCACCGCTCCTACCCAACCGCTTGGACGACCCGGCCTATACGCCCGGGGATCCCGCCTGGAGACTGCCGTTTCTGGTACCGCTGAGCGATTCGGGCTCTTCGCAGCCTAACCTGCTGGTATTGATTGAATTGGACATTGGCTACCTCGCCAGCTTGATGCAAAACGTCGAATTGGGTTCTGGCTTCATTCAGATATTGGACTCCGCTGGCAACGAATGGATGCGCGCGAGCGAAAGTGGAATTGTTATCGGCGGTCCAGCGTTACCAAAGATGTCCCGGCCACAAGAAGGTCGAGTGATCACCAGCGATGCTGTGATCAATTTGCCAGAAGGGCGCTACCAATACGTTTCTGTTTCGAGGCCAATAAATGGCTTTACTATAGCCGTGGCACAACCCCTTGAAGAGGTTCTTGCCCCCTTGGCACTCGGCCAGGCAAAGCAACTGGCTGCCAATACCTTGATGACAGCCCTGGTTGTGGGAATCGTGATCTGGTTGATCCACGGCCTGAAGAAACAGCAACAAGTGCTCGAAGCTTTGCGGACGTCGGAGCAAAGCAACCGAAAGCTGATTGAACGACTCGAAACCGAGAACGCCCGCAGCAATCGCGCGGCTACCATTGATCACCTCAGCGGACTTCTGAATCGACGGCAATTTCTGGACGAAGCAAAGACCTCGGTGCTGGAACAACGCCGTGCACGCCGATTGAGCTCGATGCTTTTTATCGATCTGGATCGTTTCAAGTCCATCAACGATTCTCTGGGTCATCATGTTGGGGATATGTTGCTGCAAGCCGTCGCTGGCAGGATCCAGAGAATGCTGGCTCCTGGCGATATCGCGGCCCGTTTTGGTGGTGACGAGTTTGTTGTCTTGCTGCTAGGTGATCGTACTGAGGCCGGTATCGAACAATGGGCCTCCGCGTTAACCGATCACTTATCAGCGCCGTATATGCTTGAAGGTACTGAACTCAATACCAGTTCAAGTATCGGTATCGCGATCAGCCCGAGGGATGGCCAGAGTGTCGATCAACTGACGCGTTGTGCCGATGCGGCCATGTACTCTGCCAAAAAAGCTGGCCGTGGCCAGTACCGTTTTTTCGACCAATCTCTGAACGTTACAGACGTAGAGGAGTTTCATCTCGAGCAGGCCTTTACCGAATCTCTCCGAAATCGAGACTTCCTGCTTCACTACCAACCGCAAGTTTGCCTCGACAGCATGGAAGTGATTGGTTATGAAGCCCTGGTGCGTTGGCAGCACCCCAGTTTCGGTTTGCTTTACCCGGACAAATTCATTCCGTTATCAGAAAAAACCGGTTTCGTTGTGAAGCTTGGGATGGAGGTGCTTCGACTCGCTTGCGTTCAAATCTCCGAATGGCAACAGATGCTTGGTGTCTCAAAACCTATCGCTGTGAACGTCTCCCCTATTCAGCTTTCTCAACCGGATTTCTGCGCGAATGTGCTCACTATGTTATCCGATATGGGCTTGAATCCGGACTTACTGGAACTGGAGATCACTGAAACAGCCATGCTGGAGAGCCGAGCAGTTGAGACACTCCACCGCCTCAAACAGGCAGGCATTCGTCTCAGTCTCGACGACTTCGGAACTGGTTACGCCGGCTTTGCCCACCTGGAGGCTGTACCTGTTGATAAGTTGAAAATTGACCGCAGCTTGATCAACCGCATATCCAACAGCCACGACGACAGTCCGATTGTCTCCTCAACCATCATCCTTGCCAGACGGATGGCGATTCAGGTAGTGGCTGAAGGCGTGGAGACCCATGATCAATTGGTACACCTGAAAGTGGCGGGCTGCCATATTGCTCAGGGTTATTTCTTGGGCAGGCCTATGCCGGCGGAAAAGATACTGGATTTCGAGAGAGCTTTTACGGAAAAGGAGAACGTAGTGTGAATCCAGTTTCGCTTCTGGCTTTTCTCGCATTGACGCTCCTATCAACTTGGGCCACCGCATCAGAGACCCTGAAAAGTGAGAACTGCGGAATAGATCGCCTGAAATTCACGATGGTTCCCAAGACGGACTTCGATGAGCAGGTACTCGAATACCAACCATTACTTGAGCTTCTGGAAGAGGGTCTCGGGATACCTGTTGACCTGGTGCGGGCGAGTTCATACGAAAGCGTGATTGATGGCATAGTTGCGGGCAGTGTCGATCTGGCAGTGATGGGGCCGGCATCTTACATCCTTGCCCATCGAGATGACCCGGACATCCAAGCATTTGCCTCTTTGATCACGGAAAAGGGCGAATTAACACCGGAGGGAAGCTTCTACTATTCAGTGCTGCTCGTTCCCACTTCCAGCGATGTTGACCGGATTGAAGACCTTCGCTCAGCGCGTGTGCTGCTAACAGACCCTTCGAGTACATCGGGCGCCCTGATGCCAAAGCACGCATTTGCCGCTGAACTCAAAGAATCATTCTCTGATTTCTTCGGCGCAGAGATCTATGCAGGAAGTCACGATAAGGCCCTTCTATTTCTGGCAGACAACAAAGCCGAAGCTGCATTCGTATCCAGCGCTAGAGCAGATGAACTTTTCAGGCGTGGACTCATCAGGAAGAACGCTTTTAAAGTGCTGTGGCGATCTCCAGCGCTTCACTATGACCCTTTTGTCTTCAGGAGCGGAATCTGCCCTACTCTTCGAGAAACGGTGATGGAATTGCTGAAAACGCCTTCAGCAAAACTCACGGCTTATCTGGACACACAGCAAGCGGTGGGCGTCAACAGCGTTTCCCACAGTGACTACGAAGCGATCGATGCAATCCTTCCAGACTGATCGATTCGGGAGAAGAACTTTTCGTCTAATCCATAGCCCAACGCTGAATTGCCTGATTCCAGTGTCTGGATTCTCAAAAACACTTAGCGATGTAAAAAAATGTTCATAAGACTGCAACACGTCTTCTCGACATTAATAAAGTGAGCATTGTCTGTTCAGCCTCGATTACAGAATCCAAGACGGCACCGACAAGCAGGCCCGCCGCCAGAGGTGACGCATGAGTGAACTTTCGAATTCTGGATTGACTTCGATGCAGATCGAGGAAATTGGAGACCTTCTCGAAGCTCTCGTGAGCCTTCGTAAAACCATCGTTAAAGATGCAGCTGGTCATGGTAATCTACTGGAAACCATGCACCCCGCCTATGAAAATAGCGCTAGCAATCTTCTCCACTACCTTGCACTCAGACAGCACGACATTCGGCCTTTGCAACAAAGACTTGCGCTGGTAGGGCTGTCATCTCTCGGTCGCTCTGAATCGTGTGTGCTCGCGACCCTCTCCGCAGTCATTAGAGTATTAGAGGCCATTCTCGGACAACGGCATCACGTTTCGGAAAAAAAGGATGGTGCAACTCCTGCAATCGAGGACGGCTTCAAGCTTCTCAATGATCACGCCGATCAGCTGCTGGGCAGCGCAAATAGCGAAAGGACAGTTCGCATCATGGTCACCATGCCGACTGAGGCCGCCCACGACCCAGCCATCATTCATCAGTTGATGGCAAGGGGGATGGATTGCATGAGGATCAACTGTGCGCACGACAGCCCGGAGATCTGGCAAGCCATGATCGGCCATCTTCGAACCGCAGAGCAGAGTCTGGGCCAAAAGTGCCGGATTTTCATGGATCTTGGCGGGCCCAAGATCAGAACCGGAGACATTGAGCCGGGCCCCAAAGTCATCCACATTCGTCCCACAAGGGATGACTATGGAATTACAGTGATCCCTGCCCGGATCTGGCTAACCTCTTCCGAAAACCCTTCTTCTGTCCCAGACGACTGTGCAGCTCAATTCCGGGTCTCTGAGAGCTTTTTAAAATGCCTCAACCGTTGTGACGAAATCACACTGACAGACGCGCGAAAAAAATCCCGCAAATGGACGGTGGTGGACATTACTGAGTCTGGCTGCTGCGTGGAAAGCATTAAGGCTTGCTACGTTAGACCCGGCACAGCCATACAGCTCAAGAACGGAAAGCAGACCCCAAGGGTGCAAACGGAAATCCAGGACTTTCTTCCCCAAGAGGGCATCTTATGCCTAAGGAAGGACGACATGGTTCTGGTTACCTCTGATTCCGTGCAGGGAACCAATGAAGAAAGGGACTCTGCAGGTAACATCATCAAACCAGCGACTATCAGTTGCACAATGCCTGCCGTAGTTACACAGGTTAAGGCTGGCGAAAGCATCTGGTTTGATGATGGTAAAATCGGCGGCGTTATTGAAAAGGTTGAACCAGAACACTTTTGGGTGCGGATTCACCATGCGCGCCCGGAAGGGAGCAAACTTCGCAGCGCCAAAGGTATAAACCTTCCTGACAGCCAACTGAACATCGCCGCATTGACAGGGGAAGACCTCAGGAACCTGTCGTTTATTGCAGAACATGCCGACGTCGTAGAGATGTCGTTTGCCAATTCAGTTACAGACGTTCAATTGTTGCAAGAACAACTCAAGCGCCTGAACGCAGAAACTCTGCCAATCGTGCTCAAAGTCGAGACTCGAAAAGGGTTCGAAAACCTGCCAAGGATGCTGCTGACCGCCATGCGCTGGCCATGCTGTGGCGTGATGATTGCCCGGGGGGATTTGGCCGTGGAGTGCGGCTACGAACGTCTGGCCGAGGTGCAGGAAGAGATTCTGTCGGTCTGTGAAGCGGCCCACGTGCCTGTCATCTGGGCAACGCAGGTGCTTGAGAATCTCGCCCGAAAGGGCGTGCCATCACGAGCCGAGATATCAGACGCTGTTATGGCGCACAGAGCGGAGTGCGTAATGCTCAACAAAGGTCCTCACATCACTGAGGCGGTGGAGGCTCTGGACAATATTTTAAAGCGCATGCAAAGCCATCAAAGAAAGCGACGGCCAATGCTCAGGGAGTTGAGGTTGGCCCATCTGACCACTTGAATACAACCACACCTCTCACAAGCTGGTCACTTTTTGGTCACTCAATCGTCACAACAGTCCAACATCCTTGGAGTTGAATCAAGGAGAATGAGGCCAGTGGCATATGGAAGGTCTGGACCCGGGATTAGAAGCCCTTTACCAGCAAAAGAAAAGACAGCCTTACGAAGCGGCAGCGACACTCGCCAATTGTAAAAATCTTATTCTGGGCATGAGCGCTGCCCAACCACCGGCCCTGATGGCGGCAACCGCAGACGCGCTGAGGGATCGACTGATAGGCCCCTTTGCCTTTTACTACCTTCATGGTACCGAAGCTCTGCGCAAAACTCTGTTGGCGCCAGACCTGAGAGAATTGGTAACTCCCCGTCCGTTGTTTCTGAGCCATTCGGACAGAGACGCGATTGCGCAATCCGGATCCCGGAACTGGATCGAATTTGTGCCGGCCATGCTGCACCAGGCTGGTCGTCTGCTAACTGAACATATCGATCCCGAGTGCTTTCTCGTGACGGTTTCTCCGATGGATCGCCATGGTTATTTCAGCCTGGGCACCAACGCCGATTACGGCGCCTCGGTGATCCGAAAAGCCAGGAACGTCATTGTCGAGGTCAATCGTTACATGCCTCGAACCTTCGGTGAGTGTTCTGTCCACATTTCGGAAATTGACTTGATCGTGGAGCACGATCAGCCGCTGGTTGAAGCCACTCCCAACCCTCCAACTGATGTCGACTTGAGAATTGCTGACCAGATCATCGACCAGATCCACAACGGTGACACTCTCCAAATAGGCGTGGGAGGCGTTCCCAATGCGGTTTTGGCCGGCCTCACGAACCACCACGATCTGGGCTTACACAGTGAGTTATTCTCCCCGGCGATGATGCCGCTGATTCAGTCTGGAGCTATGAACGGCAGGCGTAAAACCTGGATGCAGCACAAGCACGTGTTCACCTTTGCCCTCGGCGACCGGAAACTCTACGACTTCCTCGACGATAACCCCTCCATCGTTGGCTATCCGGCCTCTTGGGTTAACAACCCCGACATTATCCGTTTAAACGAAAACATGGTTTCCGTGAATTCTGCGCTGGAAATTGATCTGACCGGCCAGATCAACTCAGAGCAACTCGGGGACAAGCCGTTCTCTGGGAGCGGCGGGCAACTGGACTTCGTTCGCGGGGCCTACGCGGCCAGAAACGGTCGTTCATTCGTGGCCCTTCGCTCAACTGCGCAGGAGGGAAACGTCAGCCGTGTCGTGCCAAAGCTTCGGGGCGGCACCGTTACGGACCCCAGGAACGACGTCCACATGGTTGTGACAGAACATGGCTGCGTGAATCTCAAAGGTCTCTCGATTCCCCAGAGGGCAAAAGCACTTATCAGTATTGCAGATCCCAAGTTTCGAGAATTCTTGGAAAGTGAGGCGAATTCAATCGGACTCATCTAGAACCATCTCTGACCACACATATACCTACAAGGAGGACAACAAATGACAACTGGGAAAACCTCAAGAGTAGCGCTGGTTACCGGCGGAACCAGAGGAATCGGAGAAGCGATTTGCAAGGCACTCGTTGGTCAGGGCTATCAGGTCGTGACGACGTTCAGAAATGCAGACCGCAAACCACAGGCTTTGGAATGGCAAAACCGCCTCGCCGCAGAAGGTCTGGAAATCGACCTGGTGCAAATGGATGTTGCGGATACCCAGAGCTGTGAAACGGCTGCCAACGAACTGCTGGGCCGTTACGGTCGACTGGATGTGTTGGTTAATAACGCTGGCATTACGCGGGATTCGGTCATGAAGAAAATGCCAGTTGAGGCGTGGCGAGAAGTGATTCACACCAATCTCGACAGCGTCTTCAATGTAACCCATTGCTTCCTGGATACGCTCATCGCCCAGAATTATGGTCGCGTCATCAACATTTCGTCCATCAACGCGCAAAAAGGCCAATTTGGCCAGGTGAATTATTCCGCCGCCAAAGCCGGCATTCATGGCTTCACCAAGGCTCTGGCCCAGGAAACCGCTCGCAAAGGCATTACAGTGAACACCGTGTCGCCCGGTTACGTTGAGACCGACATGGTTCTGGCTATTGATGAAAAAATTCGCGAGCAAATAAAAGCGCAGATTCCAGTTGGGCGATTCGGTCAGCCCGATGAGATTGCCAGAGTAGTGTCCTTTCTGGCTGATGAACAGTCCTCGTTCATTACCGGTGCAGATTTTTCGATTAACGGTGGCATGTTCATGCATTGATGGCGGACCGCATCGTCAGATCGGCAAGCGCCCGGGCAAGCATCTCGACTACAGGTTTAATCAGACCTTAATGGTTGCACGCTAGAGTCTGGATTCCACTTCAACGAAGAGTAGTTCCCCATGTCTGGCGATTCTTCCCTGTTGGTCGAAAAGTTATGGCGATTAAAACGTCGTATCGATAAAGGTGCCTGCCCCGGCGTCGAATTCGTTCACCTTAATACGCTCCTCAGAGAGCCCGCGTATCGGGCGGATGTGCTCAGGAGGGTTGAGTTATCTGGTACGCCGGAACTCAAGGCGCTCGCCAGGGAGATCCAACTCAACGACGACGGGCAACCGCTGATGGCGAAAGAAACCACTGCCCGCTTTGAAGCAACAGAGGAACCTCGTATTGCTCAAAAGAGCTGGCTGCGACGCAACTCTCTCATTGTTTTCCCGATGCTTGCCATTGGTTCAACTGCGGTCGGGTTCACTGCATTTGAAGATCGTTCTGTACGCGTTGATTCTGACATTCTGGTTGATACCACATGGGAATCTGGCAAGCGTTACATCCTTGAGAAAACTATTTACGTTGAGAACTCCAATCTCAACATTGAACCGGGTGTCACCATTGAGGGTGAACACGGGTCAGCACTTGTCGTGACTGCAGATTCAAAGCTTTTCTCCAGAGGCTCATCGGACAAGCCGATTGTATTTACGAGTGCCCAGACTGAGGGCAACCGGGCGCGTGGCGACTGGGGCGGTGTTGTTTTGCTTGGCAAGGCGCCGGTGAACCAGCCCGGAGCCTCCATCGAAGGTCTTCCTGAAGGTGAGACACGGGGCGCATTTGGCGGTACCAACGCCGAAGATTCCTGTGGGGTTGTAGAATTTACCCGCATCGAATTCGCTGGCTTCGAAGTCTACAAAGACAACGAACTGAACGGTCTGACGCTCGGCGGCTGTGGAAGCAACACGATTGTCAGAAATGTGCAGGTTCACCGTTCTCTCGACGATGGCATTGAGATGTTTGGCGGCAATGTCGATCTCAAAAACATCGTCATCACCGGTGCAGGAGACGACAGCATTGACTGGGACTGGGGCTGGACCGGAAACGTCCAGTTCGCTGTTATCCAGCAGCATCCTGATGCCGGCGACAACGCGTTTGAGGGTGATAACAACGGTAATGATCACGAGGCAATGCCCCGCTCGGAACCCACCTTTTACAATGTCACGCTTGTGGGCGGCGGCAACAGCCAGAAGAAACATCGCGGCATGGTGCTGCGCGAGGGTTCAGGTGGCCATTTTCACAATATGCTGATCGACAGCTACGCAATTGAGGCTATCGATACCCGCGACAACGTGCTTTCGCTGGTCAACCGCGACAGGCTGACATTTGGCAACAACCTGTTGACCAACCTCGGACATCTGGGCCAAGTCACCCGAGAATCCGGCAAGGATGACGATGACTTTGGCTTCAGCGAGCAAGACTGGATGGAAGAGCCACG
This sequence comes from Marinobacter sp. L-80, assembly GCF_056859395.1. Classification (NCBI taxonomy): domain Bacteria; kingdom Pseudomonadati; phylum Pseudomonadota; class Gammaproteobacteria; order Pseudomonadales; family Marinobacteraceae; genus Marinobacter; species Marinobacter sp. L-80. The sequence goes on along the minus strand of NZ_JBSXOI010000070.1, from coordinate 230,978 downwards.
GAATCACAATGTATTCCGTGTAGAAACGGCCCTGTTCCCAAACGCCAAAGATCTCACCAACCCGGTTTTCATGCCCAGGGTCCAGCTTCGGCAAATGAACGCGACACGCCCGCCACAAAGTGAATTCTTTGATGAGTCGGCCAACTTTGTCGGTGCTGTGAGTCCGGTATCCGCCCAGAGCTGGCTAGACGGTTGGACTGACTTCCCTGCAAATTAATCATCAGGACGAGTTCTCGGGCCATGGACGGCCCATTCAGAGCTGGTGGCTATATGACCGTAACATTGGAGTTTCTCGGAACAGGAGGCGCGCACAGTGAGGACCTGGGAAGCTCAAGCGCGAAGATCTGCTTGCCCAATCACCAATCGATGCTCATCGATTTCGGCCCAGACACGTTCTTTGCGGTAAAAGAACGAAAACTCCAGTTCGATGCAATATTCCTGACCCACGCCCATCTTGACCATGTTGGTGGCCTCGAACGCTTGTTCTTTAACATCGCTTTCAAAGAGCAACGCTCAATAAAACTCTTTATACCTGTCGGCCTTGTAACCCGATTGCATCAGATATTCGGTTCGGCCGGCTCCCAGGTTGCGGAGGGCGGTATGAATTTTTGGGACAGCTTTCAGCTGATCCCAGTCAGCGATGCGTTTTATTTTGGAGGTTACCGTTTCAATGTCTTCCCAGTGCGGCATCACTTTCCTGGCGAGGCATTCGGTTTGGCTTTGCCCGGTTGTTTCGTTTACACCGGCGATACTCGGCCCATTCCCGAACAGCTCGTCGCTCATGCAGGACGGGGGGAGTTAATCTTTCATGATGCTACAACTGCAACAAACCCGGCCCACTCAGCATTGAACGATCTTAAGAGGGAATATGCTCTGCATAATGTTCTTGAGCGATTGATTCTTTATCATTTTGACAGTGCTGCTGAGCGTCAGTTCGCAGAAGGTCAAGGATGGAGAACTGCAAGGCTTGGTGTGATTTATCAGTTCGGATACAACCAAGGCTTCGCGGGTTCCGCAGAGTCAACTGACGAACAGAAGGCTGCGGAGGAATTGTCAGCAAACGTGCATTGATATCTTCCCGCACTCTTTGATCAGCTCCAGTCCTGGGTCAATTTGAGCATCTGGTTCTTGTAGGGGGCGATCGTCTCAAGCAAAACGTTGGAGCGGGCAAACCAACTGCGAGCCCAAGCGATTTCGTTCTCCGCTTCATCATAAATGGTCGACTCAATGGTCCATTGGTGCAACCCGGAGTGTATGACTCGGGCAACAGTTGCAACGCGGCTTTCCCAGAGGGCCTGGAACGGCTGCAATTCAAACTTGTCACATTTAGCCAGCAGCGAGGTTTCCTGGGTATTGGCGGCTAGCTGGGAGGCATCGTGCAACAGTTGAAAGACAACAGATTCCTTGACTACTCCCCATGGGGTGTTGGAAAAGGGCGTGAGACGTACGGAAATCGAGCAATAGCCGTATTCCAGCTCAACGCTGGGACAGAATCCAGGCATCGGAGGTTGATGACAAGTACAGGGAGGTTAATGCTTTAAAATGGCGGTTTCGCTTGCTCACTGAGATCTCTCCCTTAATCTGTAACGCCCGATAAACATGGCATTTCAGGGATTGAATCAGGACCCTTCGTCTACATCGGGAAAAGTTGAGGCATTTGGTCTCCCGAGCACAAGTGTGACTGCAATTGCGACCGAGAGTAGATTCATAACACTCCTGTAAGCTCTAGGATCCTCTAATAGTATTTCAGTGTTGAGACAATCGATCCGCAACACTGTTCATTGAAGCGAGGTAAAGTCATGCGGTACAGACTCAGTCCTAACGGAAATTTTGCGAAGCAGATGAGACGGCTGATTCGTTCGATCAATGACGACATCGCTCTCTCACTTCTCCGAGCGTGCCGGGAGCCTGAAACTGGCGTTCACGAGGCCCGGAAAGGATGCAAGGAAATTCGCGCAATACTGCGGCTCGTCAAGCCCCATGTGGATAAGGCGGACTTCAGCGATAATCAGTCATTCTACAAAGCAGTCTCGGGCAAACTAGCGGGTAACCGGGATGCGCTCGTCAGGACAAAAACCTGGAACGCTCTCGTAGCTGAAACATCGCATTTGGGAGCTACGCCTGCGGATACAGTTACTCGCTTTTTATCAGCACAAGCCCAACTCGATCCCCTGTCGGAAAAAGGCAGCGACTTTTTCGTAGATCTTGCTTTGGAAGTCGATTCAAACAGCAAATCGCCGAAAGATTGGAGTCTTCCAGAGTCCCTTTCCGATCTTGTCCCAAATCTTAAAAGAATCTATGAGAAAGCCCGTAAAGCAGAAAAGAAAGCCCGCGAATCGGATGATATCGAGGACTTTCATGAGTTTAGAAAACGGTCCAAGGACCTTTTTTATTGCTTGAGAGTTCTTCGACCGATGTTCGGAAAGGGTCTCAAATCAAAAGTGTCACAACTTGAGATTCTCACTGAGACTCAGGGTAACGCGAACGATTTTGCGGTATTGATGGATTATCTCATAGAGCATCGAGAGGCCCTGGACCTTGCTGAAAAGGATTTTGAGCCCATAAAACATGAAATTCAGAAGGAACTGGACAAATTACAGAACCGTGCACATAGAGAGGCGAAAAAACTTCTTTCTGAATCTTCGAGCTCCTTCATCAAACTGTTATAAGTTCAGAGTATGCCTGACTAGACAACACTGAGGATCTAGTCATGCCCGCACAACCACAGACCAAGGCACTTATTGGATACTCGTTTTTGATCGGCTTTGCCAATGATCATGTTTTTGATGCCAAAGAACTGATTACTCTGGAAGCGCTAGCGCGTGCACAAGGGCAGGTAGATGGATCACAGGTACTTGCACTTCGCGCGCTGCTGGATCGCCTGGAGGCGTTGAACTTGCCGATGAGTATTCGCTTGGAGATTGATCAATTTCGGGAAATCAACAACATTTAGCCGGTTGCCACGACTTTAATGATCTTAATCAATGAGGATCCGGTGCGCATTGGTCACAATGACTATGAAATGGCTAATTTTCATACAAAATGAGAATGGGTTTAGGCCTTTCCCCGCGGTAAAACCGGTCTATTATTGAGCGGTAATTTGCAAAGTGACAGCTTAGTGCCTGAAATGGAGTCCCCACTCATGAACCCAGATCTTCTTGCCCTTGCACTGATGAACGACCCCAATTGTACTCTTCAGACAGTTTACGACGAGCGGACTGACACGTCTGATCCCGACGAAACGCGCGCCTCTTTCGAAATGGTGGCAGATGATGGTGAGTTGATTGGTTACATCAAAACCTGGCATGACGACGATTACGCCGGTTTCGTCCACTTTGATGCGGAGTGCAACGTTGTAGACTGGAAGACGTTTGCAAAAGGTAGCGCACCCAAGCGGTACAAAGTCACGAGATTGTCATAGAAGGCAGTTATTCTTCTGCGCTGTGGATTAGCGTCATCGTGTTTTTCCACCAGTGGATCTTCATTGCCGGGAGCGTCGTTTCCCGGTTTTTTCTGTCATGGTATCCGTAGTGCGAAATTCCACTAAGGTGTACAGAAGGGCCCAGGCGTGGATTCTTTGAACAGCCTCAAGTCTGAATTTCTCTCCTCCACTGCGGGTTTACGGTTCCGTCCGAGTGTCGAGATTACGTCTGGTCATTGTTCTCTATCGATACATCTTTCGCCTTTCTCTCTCTCACCATCCGGCCTCATTCTCGATTCAACGATCTTTCAGCTTCTGTTCAACGCAGCCTCTCTCAGCGCGAACACCGTCGTTCCGGAAGGCGAGGTGAGCTGTATCGAGTTTGAGTTGCCGCCCGCGCCTCCGTCGTGTTGTTCCACGGCTGTTGCTGTTGCCGATGTTGTACAGGCTGATCCTCATCAGATCTTTGTGACTGCAAGCCTTTATGGAGACCTCGATTTTGAGATTGCCTACGCTGTCGGCAAATTCCAAACTCTTGAGAGACCTTACACGCAGGGTATGCTGAGTTCAGACCAGGCCTGCGTATTCCAGACCAAGGTTGCCACTGATTCCAGACGAAGCCTGCCACCCATTCCACGCGAAAGCTGCCACTGATTCCACGGCAAAGCTGCCACCCTGGCAGGCTGCCTGACTCGCCCCATCGAAGCCGCGTGACGCGGGATAACTTAACGGTACTCTGATCCTTTTCATCCGGAGAAGGTCAGATGCCCGCGAAGAGGTTATCCATGCGCAAGATCAAAGATGTCCTCCGTCTCAAATGGGACAGAGAACTGAGTAACCGCCAGATTGCGGCGGTCTGCGGCGTCAGCCGCCCCACTGTGAGCGAATACCTGCGCCGCACGGTTGAGGCCGGTCTGAGCTGGCCATTGCCAGCGGATCTGGACGAGGCCCATCTGGAGCAGTTGCTGTTCCCGCAGCCACCGGATCTGCCGGCACAGGCCAGGGGCATCCCCGACTGGCAGCACATCCGTGACGAACTCGCGGGCAAGAATGTCACCCTGTTCCTGCTCTGGCAGGAGTACCGACAAGCCAACCCGGACGGCTATCAGTACAGCTGGTTCTGCGAGCACTACCGGGCTTGGCGGGGCAAGCTGGACCTGGTGATGCGCCAGGACCACCGGGCCGGTGAGAAGCTGTTCGTGGACTATGCCGGCCAGGCCGTGCCCGTCATTGACCGCACCACCGGAGAGATCCACGAGGCGCAGGTCTTTGTCGCGGTGATGGGCGCATCCAATTACACCTACGCCGAAGCCACCTGGAGCCAGACATTGCCGGACTGGATCGGCTCTCACACCCGGGCCTTCCAGTATCTGAATGGAGTTCCGGAATTAGTGGTCCCCGACAATTTAAAATCGGGTGTTACCAAGGCTCACCGGTACGAGCCGGACCTCAATCCAACCTATCAGGACATGGCCGCCCATTATGGGGTCGCCATTGTTCCTACCCGCGCCCGTAAGCCCCGCGACAAGGCCAAGGTGGAGGGTGGTGTATTGATCGTTGAGCGCTGGATCCTGGCGGCCTTGCGCCATCACCAGCACTTCTCCCTGGGGCAACTCAACGCCACCATCCGTGAGCTGTTGGAGAAGCTCAACAGCCGCCCCTTCCGCAAGTTACCCGGCTGCCGGCGCGACCACTTCGAACAGTTGGATAAACCGGTTTTACAGCCATTGCCGGTAGAGCCGTATGTCTACGCCGAGTGGAAGAAGGCCCGGGTCCACATCGACTACCACGTCGCCATCGACAGGCATTACTACTCGGTGCCCTACACCCTGATCAAGAAAGAGGTGGAGGTTCGCATCACTCACAACACCATCGAATGCTTTTACCGGGGCAACCGGATCGCCAGCCACCGGCGCTCCGACCAGAAGGGACGGCACACCACCATCGCCGCGCACATGCCCGAATCCCATCGCCAGGCGGGCGAGTGGTCGCCGGAAAGGCTGATCGGCTGGGCCGCCAAGACCGGACCGGCGACGGAGAAGCTTATCCGCACCGCACTGGGTGCCCGCAAACACCCACAGCAGGCGTACCGCTCCTGTCTGGGCATTCTCCGGTTGGGGCAGAGCTACGGCGAGTCGCGGCTGGAAGCCGCCTGCCAACGCGCCCTGATGCTGGGCAGTTGCCGGTACAAGAGCATTGAATCCATCCTCAAACACCGTCTGGATCAGCAGCCTCTGGAAGAGCAACAGGAACTGGCTTTACCGGACACTCACGACAACATCCGTGGCCCCGCCTACTACCACTGAAGGAACCTGACATGTTGAAACATCCCACACTGGATAAACTCCACGCCCTCAAACTGGCCGGCATGGCCGCCGCCCTGGCGGATCAGTCGACCATCCCCGACATCACCGATCTGAGCTTCGAGGAACGCCTCGGGCTACTCGTGGATCGGGAAATGACCGAGCGAGATAACCGACGCATGACCAGCCGGCTGCGCCGGGCCAAGCTGCGACACACGGCCATTCTCGAAGACCTGGACTACCGGAACTCACGGGGCCTGGATAAAGGGCTGGTCCAGTCACTGGCCGGTTGCCAATGGGTGAAGGAACATCTGAACGTGCTCATCACCGGCCCCACCGGGGTCGGCAAAACCTGGCTGGCCTGTGCTCTGGCGCACAAAGCCTGCCGGGAGGGTTACACCGCCCAGTACGTCCGCCTGACCCGACTGCTGCGGGAGCTGACCATTGCCAAGGGAGATGGCCAGTACGCCAAGCTCCTGACCAACCTCGCCAAAGTGGATGTGCTGATCCTGGATGACTGGGGGCTCATGAAGCTGAGCGCAGAGAACCGAAGAGACTTGCTGGAGGTGCTGGAAGACCGCCATGGCAGACGCTCCACCATCGCCACTAGCCAACTGCCCATGGATCAATGGCATGACGTGATCGGTGACGCCACTCTGGCAGACGCCATTCTGGATCGGCTCGTACACAACGCCTACAAGATCAATCTGCGGGGCGAATCCATGCGAAAACAGCAGGCAAAGTTGACGAGCACTGAGACTTCGGAGTAAGAAGAGAAACCCCGCGTCGCTACGCTCCGATGGGTGGCAGCCTTGCTCCGGTCCGGGTGGCAGGCTTCACGTGGAATGGGTGGCAACCTTCAGCGGTTTACGCACAGGCCAGCCCAGAAGGCTTCACCTCCGCATTTGACATCGTTCGGCCTTGAGATTCTGGAAACGCTACTGCACTGGCACTATTTCCGTAACCAAATCGTCATTCTCTGCCTTCACACTACCTGCTCTCTCGAAGATCAGATGCTGATCTTATTGTCCGGCTTCCTGGACTGGAGCCGGTTTTTTCTTTCCCCACAGTGCTTTTCACGATCCCGAAACAAAGGATTGCTTGAATAGTCGCGTTGAAAGGAAAATCCGTTAAACACCGTATTTAGGGTGATGCGCTCAGGATGAGCCCTCTGAAGCAGATTTATCTGCGCGTCGTTTCAACGAGGGCATATATGTCAATCATGGAAAACGCGATCGAAGGTGTGGAAGCCCGTGTCCTTTGGTCCTGTAAGCAGAGATGTGTAGAGCTATTGGAACTAGGCTTCAAGGAGGTGAGTGGCTTCTTCAAGCCATTCCGGTACGAAGTTCACATTAAAGGAGAAAGTTCACTTTTCCGTAGCACGAGTGAACACGCTGCCAGGCACTACCTGACAATGCTATTGGGGGATCCGATAGACGAGCTTGAGCATTGCTCCGGCTAAACTACTCGAACGATACGGTCTTCCGCCTTTCTGTTCTTCAGGAAAAATTCCAGCCCTTTAGTTAGCGACACATCGTGACGCCTGCTACTTGCTCAAAAAATACCCAATTGTCGCAAGACTGACATATTTCTCTGGGATGCTGAAAGTGAGGACGGACTAAGCCACTGTTCTTGAATCCAAGCGTTGCTCATCTGATTGCCGGGCGTGACACTCCCGGCTTTTTTGTGCCTTTGACGCCATCAGCTAAGCTTTTGAAAAAATCGTTTACAGTTGCTCATGATGGACAAGCTCTCGGAAATCCTCCATCTCACCATCTGCTACCTTTTTCAGGATGACTCGTAGTATCAGGTTGGCAACTGGATGTTCGGAAACAAAACAATTGGATTCAAAAGGAGCAGGACTGATCATGAAGACCATGAAAACAATAGCGGCAGTGGCAACCTTCTCACTCACTCTGGCAAGCACGCAGGTACTGGCAGAAATGCAAACTGAGACCGTCGAGTACAAGATCGGCGAAACCACCTTCACCGGTTATATGGCCTGGGACGACGAATTTGAAGAAAAGCGCCCGGGTGTTCTGGTGGTCCACGAATGGTGGGGCCACAATGAATTCGCTCGGGAGCAGGCAGAGCGGCTTGCGACCTCTGGCTACACGGCGTTTGCCCTCGATATGTATGGCTCCGGCAAGCTGGCGGACCACCCTGATACCGCCCAGAAGTTCATGCAGGAAGCGACCAAGGACATGGATCAGGTGAAGGCGCGCTTCATGAAGGCGATGGAGATCCTGCAAAACCATGAAAGCGTTGATGCGTCCCGCATTGCTGCACAAGGCTACTGTTTCGGCGGCGCGGTGGTCCTGAATATGGCACGTATGGGCGTGGATCTGGACGGCGTCGTCAGCTACCACGGTGCGCTTGGCAGCCCCATAACCGCCGAAGCCGGAACAGTGAAGGCCAGGGTTCAGGTGTACACCGGTGGTGCCGACAAGATGGTTCCCTCGGACCAGGTCGCCGGCCTGGTGAAGGAGATGCAGGATGCAGAAGTCGATCTCACCCTGGTGAGCTTTCCCGGCGTGCTGCACTCATTCACCAATCCTGGCGCTGACAAGGTCGCCGAGGAGTTCGGCATGCCGATAGGTTATGACGAAGAGGCCGCCACCCGTTCCTGGGAGGGAACCATGCGTTTCTACGAGGCTATTTTCGCCCGGTAACACCGTGCGCTGAACACCGGAACCCGGCCTGGCGGCCGGGTTCTTCTGCTTCAGAGGGACGACGCAATACTGTTGCGAACGTCTGTCATCAGATCATCCAGCGGCAAAGCCCCGGACGCCATCGGGGGATGAATGACGATTTCAATGTCACCGCTGCTGAAGGCAGCACTTCCCTTGGGCAATCGCTGGTGGGACCCACAGATGGTGACGGGAAGAATCGGAAGCTCGCCATCCTGTGCAATGACGAAACCACCCTTCTTGAAGGGTAGTAATTTGCCATCCCACGAACGGGTTCCTTCCGGGAAAATCAGAATGCCGGTGCCGTCCGGGAGCTGGCCGACACCCCGCTTGATGCTCTCCAGTGCATCACTGCCTTTCGAACGATCGATAAACAAATTCCGCGAGGCTTCCAGTGCCAATCCGAACAGGGGCACCTTGCGCAACTCTTTCTTGATCACCCACCGATATTGCAGACCAAGGGCGAGCACCAGCGCCGGGGGATCAAGATAGGAGGCATGGTTGCTCAGAATGACATATCGCTGACCGGGCTCGATGTTTTCCCTGCCACGAACCTTGAGGCGGATACCGCAGACTTTCAGGATAATCCATGCATAGATCTGGGTGCCGTGGAACGCCGCATCCCCTCGCTTCCCCAAAAGGGCCGCAATAACAATCGGGAAGAACAGAATCAGGGTGAGCAGTATGGCCCAGAACAGGATCCAGGCGGCCTTGAGCAGTCGGAGCATGTAATGATTCCTGGAGATCTCGACTTCCGGTTAAACAAGCAGCAGGTCGGTAAAGATTACACAATGATGGGAAAATGACAAAAGCGTGCCACCTTGCCAGGCGTTTTTCAGCCATTAAAAAAGGCAGCCGAAGCTGCCTTTTTGGCGGTTATTGCCGAATCCATCAGGGATTACAGGGCAACAACGTTCTCCGCCTGAGGACCTTTCTGGCCCTGGGTAACGGTGAACTCAACCTGCTGGCCTTCTGCCAGAGTTTTGAAACCGCTGCCCTGAATAGCGCTGTAGTGAACAAAAACGTCCGGGCCGCCTTCACGAGTGATAAAGCCAAAGCCTTTTGCTTCGTTGAAGAACTTAACAGTACCGGTAGTAGTAGACATACTTAAACTTCCTGAAATCAATCATATTATCTGCCGCCTCGCACCTTCATGGTGTCAGGTCAGCGTTTTGCGGAAATACAGAACTCGCGGAATCAAAAACAGGACGGTCACTACTAACTGCGGAGGTACGTCTTATTCATGAAATGCTTTACTGAATCTTTCCTACGCCCTTCACTCTACTCCTGAATCCGAAGCTTGCCAAGGGTATTTTCGAGAATTTGTGTAGGTAGTGGTACCCATCATCCCTTCACCAGGCCAAAGGTGTAAATTCCCAGTGCAGTCATGAGGATGGAGCCGACAACGTGGGCCAGAATACCGGTGATGGCCATGGCCCATTTTCCGTCCTGGATTGCAGCAAACATCTCGAGTGAAAACGTCGAAAAGGTGGTCAGCGCACCGCACAATCCGGTTATGGCAAAGAGCCGCCACTCCGGTGCCAGCGTGGTGCCATGGCTGAAGTAACCGATCAGCAGCCCGATCAGCCAACCACCACTTAGGTTGGCAACCAGCGTTCCGTAAGGAACGGCATGGTATGTCGTGTTCAACCACAACCCCAGAGCCCAACGAAGGTTGGCGCCGATAACGGCGCCAACACTCACAGCAACGAACGACAACCACATGTCAGGGCTGTCTCCTGTCAGGCAGGGTTGTGATCAATCACTGTCTCCTTGTTGCGCGCAAACTCATCAAACGGGAAGTCATCGACCGTCAGCATCTCAAGTACAACGGTCTCATACTGGCGCATGAAATCGGCCTCTTCCTTGGTATAGATACCAGCCTTCAGGGCCGCCTCAAACCGCTCTTCCGGATGCAAGGCGGTCATCGGCAATTCACCCTTGGCGTAGGCCTTGGTCGCTTTCCGGTATAGCTGTTCTGCCTTGTCGTAGTCCTTGAGCAGACCGTTGTAGCGAGCCACCGGATTCTCCACGGTACCCTCGCCATTGGTATGCCAGATGCTGGCAATCAGCTTGTTGCGGATAGGCGTGTCTGTGGAGATTGCACGAGCCAACTTGCGCGCAAGGTCGTCCTGCGGACTACCCCAGCGACGGCCGAGCGGCATCGTGACGCCCCGCAGAACCAGCGCCACGGCACGATTCGGCAGGTTCTGGAGGAACTCATCCAGGGCGTTTTCAGTGCGATGCAGCAGCATGCCCAGGCTGTACTCCATTACTTCCTTCTCACCCTCTACCGGCTGAGTCTCGTGCCAGTTCTTGAGGACCATGGAAGCCAGGTACAGGTTGGACAGCATATCCCCCAGCCGTGCAGAGATAAGCTCCCGCATTTTCAGTTCGCTGCCAAGCGTGGTCATCGCGGCATCCGAGCACAGACCAAAGGCCGCACTGAAGCGGGCCACGGCCTGCGCGTACTTGCGACTGGCACTGTCAAACGGCACATCTGCCCGTCCAAGACCCAGAGCCTGGGTGAAGGCGCGGGCGGCATTGCCGAAAATCAGCCCGGCGTGGCCGAAGAACGCATCGTCAAACGCATTGATATCATCGTTGTCCTTGGCCGCCAGCTCCTTGAGCACATACGGATGGCAGCGAATGGCGCCCTGACCGAAGATCATCAGGCTGCGGGTCATGATGTTGGCACCCTCAACAGTGATCGAGACAGCGGCACCGCTGTAGCCTATGCCCAGGTAGTTACGCGGGCCAAGCGTGACGGTCTTGCCACCGTGAACGTCCATGGCATCGGTCAATACACCGCGCTGGAACTCGGTAAGGTGGTATTTAAGGATGGCAGACGGCACTGCCGGCTTCTCACCTTTATCAATCATATTGGCAGTGTGGTTTACAGCTGCCTGAGAGATATAGGTCTTGGCGGCGATTCGGGCCAGAGGCTCCTGCACACCCTCCATATCAGCAACCGGCGTATTGAACTGACGGCGGATACGGGTGAAACCACCAGCGGTGCCAACGGCCGACGCAGCCGCACCGGCCGCACCGGAGGGCAGGGTGATGCAGCGACCCACCGACAGGCACTCAACCAGCATACGCCAGCCCTGACCGGCCATATCCACGCCACCGATGATGTAGTCCAGCGGAATGAAGACGTCTTTACCCTTGATCGGGCCATTCAGGAACGGGCTGCCAATCGGGCAATGACGACGGCCGATCTCCATGCCTTTGGTGTCCCTGGGGATCAGTGCGCAGGTAATACCATAGTCTTCGGTTTCGCCCAGGAGCCCGTCCGGATCGAACATGCGGAAGGCAAGGCCAACAACCGTTGCGATGGGCGCCAGGGTGATCCAGCGCTTCTCGAAATTCAGCCGGATACCGACAACTTCCTTGCCATCGACTTTCTGTTTGCAAACGATACCGGTGTCCGGAAGCGACGTCGCATCTGAACCAGCCCTTGGGCCCGTCAGACCAAAGCAAGGAATTTCACGACCGTCTGCAAGCCTTGGCAGGTAATGGTTTTTCTGCTCCTCGGTGCCGTACTTGACGAGCAGCTCGCCAGGACCAAGGGAATTGGGTACGCCCACAGACACCATGAGCGTCTCGTTGGATGCCAGTTTTTGCAGAACTGCAGACTGCGCCTTGGCAGAGAATTCGAGGCCACCGTATTCCTTGGGAATGATCATCCCGAAGAAACCTTCCTTCTTGAGGAAGTCCCACAGCTCTTCGGGCAGATCAGCCCGCTCGACCGCCACGTCCCAGGTGTTACACATGGAAATTGCCTGGACACACTGATTGTCGACGAAGGCCTGTTCTTCCTCGCTCAGGCCGGTATTGCGGTTGATCAGCAGGTTGTGCCAGTCAGGCCGACCAGTGAACAGTTCACCGTCCCAGCCGACCGTACCGGCTTCGAGAGCCACTTTCTCAGTCTCGGAAACCTTCGGTGCGACCTTCTTGAACATCGCGAAAATGCGGGGTGTCAGCCAGCTTTGGCGAAACCCGGGGAGGCCGGCAGCAGCTGTTAGGGCGGCACCAATAAACAAAACCAGGGCCAGCAAACCAGAGGCAAAAATCAGCGACAGCAGGCCGGTAACGGCCATTACGCCAATCGCGGACGTTGCACCAGACTCGCGCCGCATCACAATCAGCAGGCCAGCCAGTGCCACTACAAACAGTATGAAAGTCATCATAGGTTCTCTCTGTCATCCATGGTTCGGGAATGTCGAAGACTATAAACCGTTACGTTTACGGTACCGCATCAGATGAGGGCTGACCAGCAAATGCCGCACAGTCAGCCAGTTACGGAGATCACACCTGGCATTATGCGGTCACGATCACACGAATGCCTTCCAATGCCAGACTGGCGTGCCCTATCGCCTCTTTTGCCGCTTCGAACTGATCGCGGAAAAAGTCGATTTCCTCCTCACGAATCGCCGGATTCACCTTTTGCAATGCTTCCAGCCGACGGATTTCCGGTCCGAAACTGGCCTCCAACTGCTCAAGCGCCTGAGACTTCAGGGGCTCCAGATGAGGCTCCGACAACCGCTCCACGTGGTCCACCATGGTTTCCACCTGGGGCCGGATCTGCGGAACGATGGCCTGGGCCGTGCGCCGCCGGATATTCGAGCACATCTCGTTGAGCCGGTCGTGAGGCAACGCGCCCGAAAGCTCCTTGCCATTGACATCCACCAGCAGCCGAAGTGGCGAGACCGGCAGGTAGCGGGTCAGTTGGAGCGCTTCCGGTGCCGGGCAGTGCACAGTAAACAGGGCCTCCATCAACAGCGTTCCGGGCGGCAGCGCCTTTACGGAAAGACTGGCGAGGGCGGCCTTGCCAAGGCCGGAGCTGGTCACCGAGTCCATCACCCCCGTGACCATCGGGTGCTCCCAGCTCATGAAAGCCAGGTCTTCCCGCTCCAAGGCATTCTGTCGGTCCCAGGTCACGGTAATCCCGTCTTCCGGTAATTCGGCGACATGGCCGGCCTGATATTGCTCGCCGGGTCGCAGAATGTCGGAGTGATCGGCATGGTCTTCGACATCCACGCCGAGGATGTCAAAAGCCTCCATCATGTAATCCCGAACCCGGGCCTCGGATTCTTCGTCTTCGATGGCGGCGATCAGATCCTCTGCCACCTCAGGGCGACAGGAATTCAGCTCGATCAAGGCATCACGGCCAGCCTGCAAGAGCGTTTTCAGGCGCGTTGCTTCGTCCGCAGAGGCCTCGACGAGTCCATCAGCCACATCAAGGTCGCCATCAATAGCCTGCTGCCACTGGGCCTGCACCGCTTCCTGAACGGCAACGCCCACCGCGCAGCTCTCGGCAAAGGCGTTCAGGCCCTCGTGGAACCAGCGGAACTGCACCTCCTGACTGGTGCCACTGAGATAGGGCACGTGAATATCAATCGCTTCTGTCTGACCGATCCGGTCCAGCCGCCCGATGCGCTGCTCGAGCAAGTCCGGGTTTGCAGGCAGATCGAAGAGCACGAGATGATGGGCAAACTGGAAATTGCGGCCTTCGCTGCCGATTTCAGAGCAGATCAGCGCCTGGGCACCCTGCTCCGTGTCGGCGAAATAGGCGGCGGCGCGATCACGCTCGATCAGGCTCAGGTGTTCATGGAAGGCAGCACTGCGGATACCCGCCCGCAGCTGGAGATAATGTTCCAGGGCCATGGCGGTCTGGGCACTGGCACAGATCACCACCACTTTGGCCGGGCGCAGGCCGACCAGCTTTTTCTCAAGCCACTCAACCCGGGGATCGTCCGCCAGCCACTGCTCCTCGGGCACCAGTTGCTCCGGGGCCAACCCCTGAATACCTGAGGCCTGCCCTTCGTACATGGCCGGACAAGGCAACGGTGCAGGATCGGGTCGGCGCTCGGGAAATCCCTGGATGGCCGCCCGGGTGTTACGGAACAGCACGCGACCGGTACCATGCCGGTCCAGCAGGGCATCGATCACCGATTGCCTCGGATTGTCACCGGCAAACAGCTGGTCCAGCTCTTCACCCAACCATTCCCGCAGCAGCTTCTGATCACCCTCGCTGATATCGGAGCTTTCGTCCTGAAGACGCCGGACAACACTGTTGATGGCTTCATACTGCTGCTCTTCTCTGCGGAAGGTTTCCAGATCATGGAAACGGGCCGGGTCGAGAAGCCGCAGGCGGGCAAAGTGACTGGCGATACCCACCTGCTCGGGCGTTGCTGTCAGCAAGAGCAGGCCGCGGCTGACCGCCGACAGTTCCTCAACGATCCGGTATTCCGGGCTAACCTCTTCAGGGCTCCACGCAAGATGATGGGCCTCATCAACAATCATCAGGTCCCAGTGAGCCTTGAGGGCATCGTCCTGCGCCTTCTGGCTTTTCTTCAGGAAGTCGAGACTGCAGAGCACCAGCTGTTCGCTCTCGAACGGATTCACCGCATCTTCATCGCCAAAAATATGGTTTACCAGCGCATCCACGTCGCTTTCCTGCTCTTTCAGAGCGTCGTAGCGACCCTGATCCACTATGGAAAATCGCAGATTAAAGCGGCGGAGCATTTCCACCAGCCATTGATGGGTGAGGGAATCCGGCACCACGATCAAGGCACGCTTTGCCCGGCCAGTGTGCAGCTGATAGTGGAGGATCAGCCCCGCCTCGATGGTTTTGCCAAGACCGACCTCATCTGCCAGAAGAACCCGTGGCGCATGGCGCCGGGCAACTTCATGGGCAATGTATATCTGGTGTGGCAGATGCTGCGTGCGGGCGCCGATCAACCCCTGGGCTGACGATGCCCGCAGGCGGTTCATGTGCTGAAGCGTGGCAAACCTCAGGCGAAAGGCACCGTTGCGATCGAACTGGCCCGCGAACAGCCGCTGGTGCGGTGCAGAAAAATTCACGGATCCGGCGAGTTTCACCTCGGATATTTCGTGCAGATCGGTGCCGTCGTCCCCGTGATACAGGAGCACCCCGCCCCGGTCCTCAACTGCACGGACGGTGTACCGTTCGCCATCGAAGGTCTCAATCTCTTCCCCCAGCTGATAGATGATGCGGGACAGCGGGGCGTTATCAATCGCGTAGGTGCGCTCCTCATCGGCGGCGGGAAACCCGAGGGTCACCCGGCGCCCGGAGATATCCGTGACGATCCCGAGCCCCAGGCCGGTGTCACTGTGGCTGACCCAACGCTGACCAATAACAAATTCCGATGTATCCAAGAAACCTCCAGACCAATTAAGTTCTTGTGGCGCCGTTCTCACGCACCCAGTAAGCCGTCGCCCCACATACCGCCGCCGGAACGACAAACAAATTCAGCACCGGCACCATGGCAGCCAGCGCCACCGGCAGGCCAAAGCCAAAGGCAGACAGGCGGGTGTCGCCGAGCAACCGTCGCAGTGCGGGGAAACTGACCTTGTGGTTGTCTGCCGGGTAGTCCACGTATTGCAGCGCCATCATCCAGCTGTTGAACAGGAACCAGAGAACAGCAGCCACCAGATTAACAACCGGTATAAGACCGATGATCAGTAAACCGATAGCCCGCGGCAGGTAATACAGGATCTTCTGAACCTCGCGCCAGAGTGCGCGGGGAATATCCTTGATGATCGATGCCCAGCTGTCATCGGTATTCACCTCCTGGCCGGTCAGGTGCTTTTCTGTCAGCTCGGCAAGATAGCCATAGAAAGGGGAACCAATCAGATTGGCAACGATCACAAAGCCGTAGGCGAGCATCAGTACGATGACCGCCCCATACAGAATCCAGAACAACCAATCCAGTGCCTGAAGCCACGCCCAGTCCGGCAACCACGACATCGCGGTGGCAATCAGGCCTGCAAACAGCTCTCCCATGAAGAAGAACAGCAATCCGAAGAGCAGAATATTGATAACCAGTGGAATGATGACGAACAGCCGAAGACCGGGCTGACGAATCAGGCGGAAACCCTCACCCAGGTAGCCCAGTCCACGAAAAAAATTACCCTTGAGCATAGCTGGCAGGACCTCCGCTTCAATGACAATGACGGGGCGCAAAGCATATCATGTTGGCAACATTCCCACAGCCCGAGAACGCTCAGTGACTTCCCCGATGGATACATTGAAACAACAACTGACCAGCCTGCTGCAATTCCGCCCCCTCTGGCAGGCAGCCTTTGTGGTTTCCGTTCTGGCCATCGGGTTTCTGGCGACAACCGACAGCCCTCATGCCATACCTTCATCGTCGAACGACAAGGTGAACCATCTGATCGCCTTCCTCGAGCTCACCATCCTCACCCGGCTGGCCTGGCCGGAGCTCCGGCCCATCTGGTTTGCGCCGGCCCTGCTGGGCTTTGGCCTTGGCATTGAGCTTATCCAGGCAACCCTGCCCTATCGGGAATTTTCCCTGGCCGATCTGGCTGCGGACGGCGCCGGCATTGCCATCGGACTTCTTCCCTGGCCCGGCATCCGAAACGCCGGAAAACCGGATTTGCGAAATTCGCCAGAGTCGCTGTGAGATATCTCTTACAAAGGCGTGAGATCTTGCAGCGACGTTGTGTGCGCGGCAGTGGCAGAAACTCTTTAGAAAAAAGCTAACTCACTGATAACTTTGTTTTATTGGAGACACCCACGCTGACATCTCCTGCGATGCGTGCACAGTTCACACGTTTGTCAGAATCCAGTTGGTATATTGTTGTTGTCAAGGATGACAGGGAAATGGACGACGCACTGGATGCACCCCGGCAAGGATCGCGGGGAGAGGTAGGGACACAAGGACGCCTCGCTTAAGGGATAACTATTCGGATAGCCGGCTCGGATGCCGGCACCACGGAGTGGCTCAAGGATCTCGCAACAAGGCTGTTGCCAAATGCGCAAGGATGCGCCGACCTGTTCCGAGAAAGGGTAACCGTTTGGTTGCCCTTTATTTTTTTATACCTTCTTTTTTCTCACCTCTGATCCATCACTGGTTGTTCTCGGCCAGGTAGATACGAACCTGATTGAACTCCTCGAATTCGTTAAGATCCGGCCAGGTCCGGGCCTCAAGCGTTGTCTGCTTGCGGTAGGCATCGTCACCCAACACTTTCATCCGCGAATCCGCCAGCAGCACCCGAGGAGCCGCCTCGCGTAAAACGCCGAGCAACGGCCGGTTTTCCGGATCGTAGAGCACATCCGCAGCGGCCACGACATCTATTTCGTCCGGCCGGGCTGCCCAGTCAGGGCAAAGGCCAACGGAAACACCATTGAGAGCCGCATTCGCATTGGCCGCGTCCAGCGCAGCCGGATCAATGTCACAGGCGATGGCTTCCCTGGCTCCGGCCATTGCCGCCGCGACAGCCACGATTCCGGATCCCGAGCCGAAATCCAGGACGCGCTTGCCCTCAACCCAATGGGGATTGTCCAGAATCCAGTTGGCGAGCACCTGGCCGCTGGCCCAGCAGAACGACCAGTAGGCGGGTTCGGCAACGACCGCCTGGGCCTCTTCGTGCGATAACGGCCCCTCAAGCACCCTCGGGTCAAAGAGGTACAGGGCAATGCGCTCACAGCCGGCAGGACGGGAAACGGCCACCCGGCCTCGGGAGAGGGTTTTGCGCAGGTGCTGATTCAGACTGTCCACTGACATGGGGTACCCAACCTCAATTTTCCGGAAGGCGTCATTGTACCCGTGACCAGTCCGGGAAACAGGCGGCGACAAGCAGAAAAACCCCATTTCCGCTATACTGCCGCCTCCATCTGACAACTGGTTTACCGCTGAAATGGCAAGCAGACCCGACACCGACGACTACCTTTCCCTGTTCCTGAATGATGTGCCGCTGATGGACGTCCGGGCACCGGTAGAGTTCAGCCGTGGCAGCTTTCCGAATACCGAAAACGCGCCCCTGATGAACGATGAGGAGCGCCATCGGGTTGGCATCTGTTACAAAGAGAAAGGTCAGGACAAGGCGATTGAATTGGGGCACCAGCTTGTGTCCGGTGACATCAAGGCCCAGCGCATTGAAGCCTGGAAACGTTTTGTCGCCCGCCACCCGAACGGCTACCTGTTCTGTTTTCGGGGCGGCCTGCGCTCCCGGCTCACTCAGCAGTGGATCCGGGAGGCCGGCATTGACTACCCGCTGGTCAAAGGCGGCTACAAGGCATTGCGGCGATTCCTGATCGACAGTCTGGAAGCGCAGATCGAATCCGGCGAGTTCCGCATTCTCAGCGGGCGCACTGGAACCGGCAAAACGCGGGTTCTGCAACAGTTACCCAATCCGGTGGATCTTGAAGGCCTGGCTAATCACCGGGGCTCCAGTTTCGGGCGTCAGGTAACACCGCAGCCTTCACAAATCGATTTCGAGAATCGGCTGGCGGTAGCCATGCTCAAGGCCCGCCATCTGAACAGTGGTCCGGTCTATCTGGAAGATGAAAGCCGCCTGGTGGGCCGTTGCGCCCTGCCCGAATCCCTCAAGGAGCGCATGGCCAGGTCGCCGTTGCTGATCCTCGAGCAACCGATGGAAGAGCGTATTGGCATCATCCGTGAAGATTATGTTGAGGGAATGTACTCGGATTACGTGGACCGCGACGGGGCCGAAGCAGGGTGGCTGAATTTCCGGGATTATCTGCTGAGCGCCATTGACCGCATCCGCAAACGCCTGGGCGGGGAGCGACACCAGCAGCTGCGCGGCCTGATGGAACAGGCACTCCTGCAGCAGGAAGCCACTGGAGAGACAGCGGCCCACAACGCCTGGATCCAGTCACTGCTCCAGGATTATTACGACCCAATGTACGACTACCAACTGGGCAAGAAAGAAGGCCGGATTCTTGTCCGCGGAGGCCCCGAGACCATTCTCGACTGGGCCAACAAGAGCTCGGTTGCGTAAGGCCCTGACTGAATATTACGCCTGCAGTACACAGCCCTGACATTTGTCTGCTATATAAAGGAATAGACGAATCAGGTTGTTGCAGTAATTTGTCCGTTAATCCGACACTTATGAAAAATACCAACGAACAAGGAGTCCTTTATGGAAGACCTATTTGGCGCTGAAGGCGGTGCCTCGGAACTCATGAATCAGGCCATGTCTCTGGTCATGACATACGCACCCAAGGTCGTGCTGGCCATTGTCACTCTGATTGTGGGCATGTGGCTGATCAACCGGTTTGTCGGCGTTCTAGATAACAAGCTGGGCAAAAAAGACCCCACCCTGAACAAGTTTCTCTGCGGCCTCATCGGAGCAATCCTCAAGATTCTGCTGCTGATCTCTGTCGCCTCCATGGTCGGCATTGCCACCACCTCCTTCATTGCCATTATCGGTGCTGCCGGCCTGGCCGTCGGTCTTGCGCTTCAGGGCAGCCTCGCCAACTTCGCCGGCGGCGTGCTGATCCTGATCTTCAAACCGTTCAAAGTTGGTGACGCGATTGATGCTCAGGGCTACCTCGGCTCCGTCCGCGAAATCTCCATCCTGTACACCATCGTCGACACCTTCGATAACCGCCGGATTGTGATCCCCAATGGTCAACTGGCCAACGCCAGCCTGACCAACCTGAGCGCCTATGAAACCCGTCGCTGCGACATGAGCTTCGGCATCGGCTACGGTGATGACATCGACAAGGCCAAGGCCATCTGCAAGCGCCTCATTGAAGAAGACGAGCGCGCACTGAAGGACCCCGAACCACTGGTCGTTGTTGGTGCCCTGGGCGAAAGCTCCGTCGATCTGACCGTTCGGGCCTGGACCAAATCAGGTGATCTCTGGCCCTTCTACTGGGACATGCATGAGAAAGTGAAGAAAGCATTCGACGCCGAGGGCATCAGCATTCCGTTCCCCCAGCGCGATATTCATATGATTAAAACCGACTGAGATTCGCGATCGGTTTCTCATTGATACATCCGGTTACTCGCAAACTGCGTAACCTCGACTAAGCTGACCATTAATGGCGGGGTTGACCAACCCCACCAGGCCATCGGGGCCAGGCAATCAGATCAACACAGGCTCCGGAACGCTGTCATTGCTGGTAGGAGGTTGTCACTATGCCGGTACAGCAGTTGAAGGAATTCCTCGATGAGGCAGGTGTGGAATACATGTGCCTCTCCCACCCTCCTGCATTTACCGCCCAGGAACTCGCCCACCACGTCAAGATTGCCGGCGACCGTGTCGTCAAAACGGTGATCATCGAACTGGATGGCAAAATGGCAATGCTGGTGATGCCGGCCACCTGGCGAATCCGCTGGGACAGGTTATCCCGCATCCTCGACACCGACTTTCTTGACCTCGCTGACGAACAGGAATTCCAGGACCGCTTCCCGGATTGCGAGGTAGGCGCCATGCCCCCCTTTGGCAACCTGTTCGGAATGACCGTGTACTGCGCGGAAGCCTTGACCGAACAGTCGGAACTTGCCTTTGCGGCGGGCAGTCACAGTGAATCTGTCCACATGAAGACCGCCGATTTCATTAACCTCGTGCAACCGATGGTACTGAACCAGGGCTTCAACAAACCCGGAGCCCAGAAGCCCGCCTGGCTGGTCAAAGGCCGTCGCCGGCCGGACGACGTTGCCAAGCAACGGGTATCAGGAATGGCCGGCTACTGAGGCTTTTCCTGCCGGCTTGATCCCGGTCTCTTGTCTGGCTGCCGCCATCGCGTAAACTGAGGGCATCAGACAGGAAACCGATATGACTCAAGCCTTTGATATTGTGGTAGTTGGTGCCGGCATGGTCGGTGCTGCCCTCGCCACTGGCCTTGGCCAGAATGGCTTCCGCGTTGCCCTGGTAGACCGGGCTCCGCCGCCCGCCTTCGATCCAGAAAACGCCCCCGATATACGGGTATCTGCCCTCAGCGCCGGCAGCGAGCGCTATCTTCAGAGCCTGGGCGCCTGGGACCATATCCTTCACATGCGGGCAACGCCCTACAAACGACTGGCCGTATGGGATGAAACCCGCTATCCACTGCAGAACCTGGTGCCCCGGAAGCTGGCCGAAGTCCAGTTCGACGCCACCGAGCTTGGCGCACAGCACCTGGGGCATATTGTCGAGAACTCGGTTACCCAACAGGCACTCTGGCAAACCGCCGAGGCCTGCCCCCAGGTATCCCTGTTCCACGGTCAGGGTGTCGCCTCACTGGCGCAGTCCGGTGATACCGCGACGGTCACCCTTGATGATGGCCGCGAGCTGCTCGCAGCCCTGGTGGTCGGAGCCGATGGCGCCCAGTCCCGAATTCGCGAGCTGGCCGGCATTGGCACCACCCGGAACCAGTATGAACAGCAGGCGATGGTCGTCTCGGTACGTTATCAGGGGCCGGTTGAAGACATTACCTGGCAAGGCTTCCACCCTTCCGGACCACGCGCCTTCCTGCCCCTGCACAGCGCCGGCCCGGACCATCCCGGCGAGAGCTGGGGCTCCCTGGTCTGGTACGATTCGCCGGAGGAACTGGCCCGCTTGAAAGGCCTGGACGACAGGGCCCTGATGGAACAAATCCAGTCATCGTTCCCTGCAAGCCTGCCACTGCTGACCCACATCGACAGCAAGGCCTCGTTTCCCATCGCCCGTCAGCACGCCAAACACTACCACGCCGGGCGAGTGGTCCTGGCCGGAGATTCAGCCCACACCATCAACCCGCTGGCTGGCCAGGGCGTGAACCTGGGCTTCCAGGATGCCCAGGCCCTACAGGCAGTCCTCAAGGAAGCCAGGCGCGCCGATGATGATCTGGCCGCCCAGAAGTGGCTGAACCTTTACGAGCAACAGCGCCGACCAGCGAACCGCAGAATGATGCTGACCATGGATGTGTTTTACCATCTGTTCAGTAACCGGATTCCGCCCGTCCATCTGCTGCGCAATCTGGGCCTGGGCGCCGCCCGCGCCCTGCCCTTCGCCCGCAACCGGGTGGCCCGCTACGCCATGGGCATCGACGAGGAACTGCCGGCCGTGGTGCGGCAGATAGCCTCCCGGATTCCGGGCCTGAATCAGCTTTAGAGCCAAACAACAATCCCAAGGACAAGTGAAAAGGAGCCACCATGTCAAAGACGATTTTCACCAAGATCATCAACCGGGAAATTCCCGCGGACATCCTCTACGAAGACGACATCGCCCTCGCTTTCAGTGACATCAATCCTCAGGCACCGGTGCATTTTCTGGTCATCCCGAAGAAGGCCATCGCCACCATCAACGACATTACCGAAGAAGATCGGGAGCTGGTGGGGCATCTGTATCTGGTGGCAGCGAAGATTGCCAAGGAGAAGGGGTTTGCGGACGACGGCTATCGCGTTGTCATGAACTGCGGGGAGAATTCTGGGCAGACGGTGTTTCACATCCACCTGCACGTTCTCGGTGGCAAGCCGCTGGGCTGGCCGCCCTATACCGACAAAATGAAGCAGGCCTGATTGTTTTAGGCCTTGGGTGCCGGCAAGCGGTCCGGTAATGCTGTTTGGGACACGCTCAAGGCATCCATGCGCGCTTAGCTTTCGCCATCCATGGACGGCTCGAGCGTGTCTCGGAAAGCCGCACCACACGGCGGCCCTCCTCCCAGGCCAAAAAATCAGCGGCCGACCACCTTCTCAGCCTCTTCCACCGGCGTATGACGAACGTCCTCGCCTTTGACCATGAAGATCACGTT
This sequence comes from Marinobacter sp. L-80, assembly GCF_056859395.1. Lineage (NCBI taxonomy): Bacteria > Pseudomonadati > Pseudomonadota > Gammaproteobacteria > Pseudomonadales > Marinobacteraceae > Marinobacter > Marinobacter sp. L-80. The sequence continues at coordinate 208,049 of NZ_JBSXOI010000070.1, read as the reverse complement.
CTCGGCAATGTTACATGCGTGGTCACCCACCCGCTCCAGGGCACGGAGCACCCACATTACGGACATGCACCGTGAGATGTTGCGGGTATCTTCCATCATGAACGTCAGCAGGGTACGGGCCGCGGCCTGATATTCCTCATCGACGCGCTTGTCTTCCTTCATGATCCGCAACGCCTGCTCCGAATCCAGGCGAGCGAAAGCATCCAATGCGTCGTGGAGAAGCGTCAGCACGTGGCTGCCAATATGTCTGACCTCGACATAACCCCGGGGAGCATGACCTTCCTCACTCAGACTGATCGCCAGTTTGGCAATTTTCTTGGCTTCGTCGCCAACGCGCTCAAGATCGGCAACCATCTTGATGACCGAGATCACCAGGCGAAGATCTCGTGCTGTCGGCTGGCGGCGGGCGATGATCAGTGTGGCCTCTTCATCGATATCAATTTCCATCTGATCGACTTTCTTGTCGTTGGCACGGATCTCATCTGCTGCGTGCCCGTCACCATCAACAAGCGCCTCAATGGCTCTCTCAAGCTGGGCTTCAACCATACCACCCATTTTCAGGAACTCGGTTTTGAGCTCCATCAGTTCGTCGTTGAACTTGTGGGAAATATGATCCCCGTAAACGTCGTCCTTATTCGTAGGCATACTGTTCTTCTCCAAAATTCCTCAGGGCCGGAATCAGCCGAAACGGCCAGTGATGTAGGACTCGGTCAGTTCATGTTCCGGCGAGGTGAATACCTTGTTGGTCTCGTTCACTTCCACCAGGTGCCCCAGGTGGAAGTAGGCCGTGCGATGAGATACCCGGGCCGCCTGCTGCATCGAGTGAGTCACGATAACGATCGTGTAACTTTCGGACAGCTCAGCAATCAGCTCTTCCACTTTCGCGGTCGCAATAGGATCCAGGGCCGAGCAGGGCTCGTCCATCAGCACGACTTCCGGGCTCACGGCGATTGCACGCGCAATGCACAGACGCTGCTGCTGACCACCGGACATTCCGGTTGCGTTGGCGTCCAAACGGTCTTTCGCTTCTTCCCATAAACCGGCTTTACGCAGGCTATTCTCGACAATCTCGTCCAGATCCGACTTACGGTTGGCGAGGCCGTGAATGCGAGGGCCGTAGGCCACGTTGTCGTAAATGGACTTGGGGAACGGGTTGGGTTTCTGGAAAACCATTCCAACGCGAGCCCTGAGTTCAACAACATCGCGCTTGGGATCGTAGATGTCGTGGTCGTCCAGATGCAGAGACCCCTTCACGCGACAGATATCAATGCTGTCGTTCATGCGGTTCAAACAGCGCAGGAAGGTGGATTTACCACAGCCGGATGGTCCGATGAAGGCGATGACTTCGTTACGGGCAATATCCAGGCTGATTTTCTTGATTGCACGAGTATCACCGTAGAACACGTCGACGTCGCGAAGTTTAAACTTCGGATCATCGGCGAACGGTTTGCCAACCGTTTTGCCTTCCTCGATGACGGTCTCCGCCGGTTTTTCATCCGAAATTGGCACCACGGCTTCTTCAGGTTGACCAACTTCACTGGTAATCGTTGTGTTGACAGTATTCATTCAGATTCTCCTTACCACCGGCGCTCAAGTCGTTTACGCATCCAGATGGCCAATGCGTTCATGCTGATCAGGAAGGTCAACAGCACCATGATGGCTGCCGACGCACGTTCAATAAAGGCCAGCTCAGGGCTACCTGCCCACAGGAACACCTGCACCGGCAGAACCGTGGCCGAGTCGAAGAAGCCATCGGGTACATCCACGATGAACGCCACCATACCGATGAGTAGCAGCGGCGCGGTCTCACCCAGTGCCTGGGCCATACCGATGATGGAACCGGTCAGCATGCCCGGCATGGCCAGCGGCAGTACATGATGCAGAACCACCTGCATCTTGGAGGCACCGATACCTTCAGCGGCCTCGCGAATCGAAGGCGGTACGCTTTTGATCGCGGCCCGGCTGGAAATGATGATGGTCGGCAGGGTCATCAACGTCAGCACCAGACCACCAACCACTGGAACCGAACGCGGCATGCCGAACAGGTTGATAAACACCGCCAGGCCGAGCAGACCAAAGATGATGGAAGGAACCGCCGCCAGGTTGTTGATATTCACCTCGATAAAATCGGTGAACTTGTTCTGGGGAGCGAATTCTTCCAGGTAGATCGCCGCTGCCACACCAATCGGGAACGACAGGATCAGGGTAACGAACATGGTCAGCAGCGAACCGACAATGGCGCCAAGAATACCTGCCTTGGACGGATCCCGGGAATCACCGACGCTGAAGAACACATCGTTGAATGATGTGTCGATAACGCCCCGCTCCTGCAGTTCGTCCACCCAGGCTCTTTGCTGGTCGTTCAGCTTGATCGAGTAGGCATCATCCCCCGCGTGCTTCACGTAGACATCCACATCGGTGTGACTCAGGAATGTCAGGGTCTGCGTCGTACCCAACCACTCCGGATTCGCCTTGAGTGAATCGCGCAGCTCCACCGAAGCATAGGGATTAATCAGTTCGCGAACCTGCTTACGATCCTCTTCGCTCGCCCCGGGAATCTCTTTGATCAGGGCCTGAACCAATGGCTCAACAAAATCGGCCATCTTCATCTGGCGCTCGTCCGTGGGGTCGTCCAGATACATCATTTCACCATCCAGCTGCACATCCATGGTGATGGTGGTCTTCATGAAGCCCGTATAGCCCTTCCCGATGATATCGGTAAACAGGGTTAACAGAGCCCCAAGAGCAATCGCAATCGCGATTACACCGTAGGCACGGAACCGACGTTCCTTTCGGTAGCGGCGCTTGAGCGACTGGCGGACAATTTCCGCCTGTGAACGTTGATCAGTCATACTGTTCCCGATATTTGCGTACGATTTTCAGTGCAATGACGTTCAGCAGCAGGGTTGCCAGGAAGAGCATGGCGCCCAGTGCAAAGGCGGCCAGCGTCTTGGCGCTGTCGAACTCCTGGTCACCGGTGAGCAGGGTCACGATCTGGACGGTGACGGTGGTTACCGTTTCCAGCGGGTTGGCCGTCAGGTTAGCAGCCAGACCAGCGGCCATGACCACGATCATGGTTTCACCGATGGCCCGGGAGACCGCCAGCAGAATACCGCCCATGATGCCGGGCAGTGCAGCCGGGAAAATCACCTTTTTCATGGTCTCGGACTGGGTGGCTCCGAGCGCAAGAGAGCCATCACGCATGGCCTGGGGCACGGCATTGATCACGTCATCCGACAGGGAAGACACAAACGGAATGATCATGATGCCCATAACGGCACCAGCGGCCAGGGCACTCTGGCTTGATGCCTCGATACCCATGGATGCGGCCAGATCGCTGATAAACGGCGCAACGGTCAGCGCGGCGAAGAAACCGTAAACCACGGTGGGAATACCGGCCAGCATTTCCAGCAGCGGCTTGACCACACCACGAACTTTTTTGCCGGCATACTCGGACAGGTAAATCGCTGAAAGCAGCCCCACCGGCACGGCCACAACCATGGCAATAGCGGAAATCAGGAGGGTGCCGGTGAACAGGGGGATCATGCCGAATGCACCCTGGGACGCAACCTGATCAGCCCGAAGTGCGGTCTGGGGACTCCAGTGGCTGCCAAAGAAAAATTCGGTAAACGGTACCTTCTCGAAGAACCGGAACGTCTCGAAAGCCACCGAGAAAATGATGCCGATGGTGGTCAGGATTGCCAGGGCCGCACAGGCGAAGAATACCCACTTGAGAATGGCTTCAACCTGGACACGGGCATTCAGGCGCGGCCGGATTCTCAACCAGCCCAGGAAACCCGCGAGCACGGCTACCGAGATAACCAGCGCTGACATGAGGAACCGGCTCTGGGCGCGCAAGGCCTGCAAGCGTTCAGCGGCCTCAGCGATCGGCGCCTCCACGAACCCGGGAGGTAACGCCCCGCTGGCCACGTTACTGATTTTACCCAGCAGCAGGCTGGCTTCACCATCGGTCGCCGGCACCATGCCGTCCGGCAGGCCACCAATCACAATCAGCTGAATGACTTTGCCCTGGAATGCTGCCCACAAACCGAGCACGATAAGCGCGGGAATACCACTCCACAATGCCGCCCGGGCCCCATAATAGAAAGGAAGGGACTTGAGATGACGGATCCCACCCATCGGCATCGCCAGCGACCGGGAGCGGGCGTAACCAAGCCAATAGGCCACGATCGTCAGCACCAGTGTCAGTAATAAAAGATTAGCCGGTTGCATGAAAATTCCTGTATTCGACTTCGTATTGGCGCACAGTTTACAGATTCAGCTCTGCACTGGCACCGGATCGTCCAAACGTGCAAAAGGTGCGGGCCTCAATCGAGACCCGCACCTCTGTTCTTGACCGGACGGCGGTCTTACTTGAGCTCGTCCAGGGTCAGGTTCGGCATGTTTTCTGCCTTTTCCATCAGGTCCATCAGGGCAGCACGGGGCGGCACGATCAGACCAACATCTTTCAGGTAGCCGTTCTGGCCCATGGCAGCGTTGCTGGTGAACTCGCTAACGTACTCCTGGATGCCGGGAACCACACCAACGTGTGCTTTCTTCACGTAGAAGAACAGTGAACGGGCTACCGGATACTCATCCGCAGCAATGGCTTCAGCAGTCGGTACCTTGCCATTCAGGGTAGCGGCCTGCAGACGGTCGGAGTTTTCTTCCATGAAGCTGTAACCGAATACGCCGTACATCCCGGCATCCCCAATCAACTTCTGCACGATCAGGTTGTCGTTCTCACCCGCCTCGATAAATACGCCGTCTTCACGAACGCTTTCACAAATGGAAGCGTGCTCGTCCTTGCTCAGGTCAGCGGCTTCGGGCAGCTCATCGCAACCAGCAGCCAGGGCCAGCTCGTTGAACGAGTCACGGGTACCGGAAGTCGGGGGAGGACCCATCACACGAATCGGCTTGTTCGGCAGGCTGGAATCAACGTCGCTCCAGTTTTTGTTCGGGTTGGCTACCCACTCGCCGTTAACAGGCACTTTGGAACCCAGGGCCAGGAACAACTGCTCAAGCGTGAGTTCGAGGTTCTCGGCATTCTTGGAGCTGGCAATAACAATGCCGTCAGAACCGATGCGAAACTCGGTGATGTCTTTTACGCCGTTGCTCTGGCAGAGCTCGAACTCGGAAGTCTTCATCCGGCGCGAGGCGTTGGTGATGTCCGGGTGCTGGGTACCGATACCCTGACAGAACAGCTTGAGACCACCACCAGAACCGGTGGATTCCAGCTTGGGTGTGCTGAAGTCGGTCTTGGTACCGAATCGCTCGGCAACAACAGTGGCGAACGGATAAACAGTTGAGGAACCCACGATGCTGATGGTGTCACGGGCCATGGCCGGTGCAGACATGGCGGCTACGGAGCCGGCCAGTGCAACAGTCGCGAGTGCTTTGTTCAGTTTCATCACGTCAAGTCTCCATTATTCGGTTTGGACGTTGTGTCGGATGTGTTTTACCGATGTGTGCAGACTAATAGCACTCTGTGACAACTTTGTTACAGCATTTGAAATATAGTCAGGAATGTTCAAATTTGCTTGCAGCGGCGCTTCAGCCCGTTACCATGCGTGTTAAAACAATTCCAGGCTCGCAAGAAGGCAGTACTATGACCGCGCTAGACGATGACAAACCCATGCCCCGTGGTGACCTCACTCTTCAGGTAATTCCTCTCCCCGCTGATACCAACGCCAATGGCGATGTCTTCGCCGGCTGGCTGGTGAAACAGATGGATCTCGCCGCTGCCACCATGGCCGGGCGCATTTCCCAGGGACGCAATGCCACCGTGGCCATGGACCGGATGGAGTTCCTGTCACCGCTGCGGGTTGGGTCGCAGGTGGGTTGCTACTGCGAGCTGGTGGATATCGGTCGCAGTTCCATGAAAATCAGCGTGGAAGTGTGGACCCTTGACCGTACTGCCAAGAATCCACGCAAGGTAACCGAGGGCCTGTTCGTCTACGTTGCCATCGATGAGCACGGTCGAATAAGGGAAGTGCCAGAGCAAGTTCTCTGAACCTGCACCGCTCTATTTCCAGCCGTGCAGAAGGCGGGCGTAATTAAGGCGCTCCCAGGTTCGGGCATTGGGGGCGTTCGCCATAGACAGAACGCCCTGTGCTTCTGCCAGCGAGCGGTATCCCATTCCGGAGAGCCGAGCATTCATTTCCCGGGTAATCCTCGACAGGGCGCCGGCACCCTCCGATAGCAATGCGGAGACCACCTGCACTGCGGAAGCGCCCGAAAGAATCGCTTTTGCCGCATCATCACCACTGTGAACGCCACCCGAAACGGCCATTTCCAGTGATGTCTGGCCATACAGCATGGCCGCAGCGTGCAAGCGCAACGGCAGCTCGGCGCTGGATGAAAGCACCACTTCCCGGCTCAACTCCAGCTCGTCCAGGTCCATATCGGGCTGGTAAAACCGGTTGAACAGAACCAGCCCGTGGGCGCCAGCCGCTTCAATGCCTGCCACAAAAGCCGGCAACGCCGAATAGAAAGGCGATAGCTTGACGCTGACCGGAATGCTCACCTGCTCAGCCACTGACCTCACAACCGCAAGTTGCCGCTGTTCCAGTGCTTCAGCTGTTTCCTCCGGATCCGATGCCAGGTCATAGAGATTCAGTTCGATGGCATGGGCGCCTGCCGCTTCCAGCTCGCGTGCATGCCTGGTCCAGCCACCTGTCGAGATACCGTTGAGCGAGGCAATCACCGGCACACCCAGTGAGTGTCGCAGCAGCTCCAACCGCTGCAGGTAGCTGTCCGATCCCATCTCGAATAGCTCGGATTCCGGAAAAAACGATCGGGCCTCGGCGTCCATATTGATCCGGGAATCAATAAACCGGTGGGCCGCCATCTGCTCCTCCACCAGCTGCTCCTCAAACAGCGAGTGCATGACCACGGCGCCGGCCCCTGCCTCAACGCAGGCTTTCAGGGCGTCCAGGTCATCGGTCAGCGGACTGGCGCCAACCACCAGGGGCGAGCGGAGTTCCAGCCCCAGCCAACGGGTTGCCAGCTCAGTCATGACGTTCACCCTTCTCGTTACCTGCTTCCGAAGATTCGTGGGGCTCAAAATGTATCCCCGCCAGCTGCTTATAGAGCTCACGCTGTTCAGTGGCCGCCTCCGACGCCGCAGCCACCAGCTGTTCGTAGCGTCGGGGATCCCTCAGCTCCAGCATCCGGAACCGGGCTTCTTCCTGCATGTAGGCTTTCATGGTGACTTTCTGGCGCAGGGAATCCAGTTGCAGGGGCGGCAGCCCCTCGTGAATACGCCGGGGATCAAACCGATACAGCGGCCAGGCCCAGCTGTCCACCGCCCGCTTCTGCTGTGCCGGGGAGTGCACCAGGTCGTAACCGTGGGCAATGCAGGGGCTGTGGGCAATGATCAGCGCCGGGCCATCGAAGCTCTCCGCTTCCTGCAGGGCCTTGGTGGTGTGGTTGCTGTGGGACTGCATGGCGATCTGGGCCACGTAGACATGGCCATAGCTCATGGCGAGCAGACCCAGATCCTTCTTGCGGGTGGCCTTGCCAGCGGAGGCAAACTTGGCAATGGCACCCATCGGCGTGGCCTTGGATTGCTGGCCGCCGGTGTTGGAATAGACTTCGGTATCCAGCACCAGCAGTTTCAGGTTCTGGCCCGAGGCCAGAGCGTGGTCCAGGCCGCCATAGCCGATATCGTAGGCCCAGCCATCCCCGCCAATCACCCAGACACTTTTCGGGCAGAGCTCGTCGGCCAGGCTGTCGAGTTCCCGGGCCTCTGGCCCCTGCTGGTCCGCCAGCCAGCTGCGAAGCTGCTCAATCGCAGTGCGCCTTGATGCCATTGCCGATTCATCAACGGTGGTGCAGGCGCTGGTCAGCTCAGAGTGCAGCGCTTCAGGCAGTTGCCCCTGGAACCCGTTCAGCAATTGCCGGGCCCGACCCACGAGTTTGTCCAGCCCCAGACGCATGCCCAGCCCCAGTTCCGCCGCGTCCTCAAACAGCGAATTGTTCCAGGTCGGGCCCCGACCATCGGCATTGACCGTGTAGGGTGTGGTGGGCAGATTGCCACCGTAGATCGAGGAGCAGCCGGTGGCATTGGCAATCAACAGCCGATCCCCCACCAACTGGGTGAGCAGCCGGATGTAGGGCGTTTCACCGCAGCCGGAACAGGCGCCGGAATATTCGAACAGGGGAATCAGCAGCGGCAGGGATTTGAAGTCGCGGGGGATACGATCCCTGGGCACATCCTGCAACTGCCGGAATAACGCCAGGTTGTCCGCCTCCACCTCACGGTGTTGCTCGATCGGCTGCATATTGATGGCTTTGCGTTTGGGCTGGGTCCGGTCCTTTGCCGGGCAGACCTCGACACACAGACCGCAACCGGTGCAGTCATCAGGCGCCACCTGAATGCGGTAATCCAGCCCCTCCAGCTCCGAGGTGTGGGTTTCCGGCACCACCTCGAACGCCTCCGGCGCGCCTTTGACCGTCTCGGGCTCAAACACCTTGCTGGTGATCGCGGTGTGCGGGCAGATCATTGCGCAGAAGTTGCACTGCACGCAGAGGTCGGATTCCCAGATGGGTATTTCCAGGGCGATGGTTCGCTTCTCATACTGGCTGGTTCCCGTTGGCCAGGTACCGTCCGGCGGGAACGCACTGACCGGCAGTTTGTCCCCCTGCCCCTCCAGTAACAGGCGAGTGATTTTCTGCACAAAGTCCGGCGCATTCTCGGGCACCCTTGGCGGTCGGGTGCGTGTTGCCGTCACCTTGTCCGGGACCGGCACCTCATGCAGGTTGTCCAGGGCCGAGTCCACCGCTTCCACGTTGCGGCGCACCACCTCCGGCCCACGGCGGCCCCAGGTTTTGCGAATGGATTCCTTGATATGGGCAATGGCCTCTTCCCGGGGCAGTATATCTGCCAGGGCGAAGAAGCAGACCTGCATCACGGTGTTGATCCGCCGCTCCAGACCCGCCTTTTCCGCCACCTCGGCGGCATCAATCACGAACAGCCGAGCCTTGCGCTCGACCAATACCCGCTGGACCTCGACCGAGAGCCGATCCCAGATCTCGTCCTTTGACCAGGGCACATTGAGCAGCACCGTGGCGCCCTCGGCAGCGTGTTCGAGCACATCAAACCGCTCCAGAAACTGGGGCGCGTGAATGGCGACGAACTGGGCCCTGTTGATCTGGTAACTGGAGCGGATCGGCAGCGGCCCAAATCTCAGATGGGAGACAGTGGTAGCGCCGGATTTCTTGGAGTCATAGACAAAATGGCCCTGGGCAAACAGCTCCGTGCCCTCACCCAGGATCTTGATGCTGGCCTTGTTGCTGCTGACAGTGCCATCGGCACCGAGACCGAAGAACAGCGCCCGGCGGGTTTTCGGGGATTCAATATCCAGTTCGCTATCCACCTCCAGCGAAAGGTGGCTGACATCGTCCCGCACGCCGACGGTGAAGCGGGTTTTCGGCGCTGCCGCTTTAAGTTCGTCGAAAATGGCGCAGACCATGGCCGGCGTAAACTCACGGGAAGACAGCCCATATCGGCCGCCAATCACCCGGGGCAGTACCTTCCGATCCCCCCGGCTGTAGGCCTCCATCAGGGCACCGCTGACTTCCAGCAACAAGGGCTCACCCTGGGCTCCCGGTTCCTTGGTGCGATCCAGCACCGCGAGATGTTCGACGGTATCGGGCAAAGCGTCCAGAAAACGCGACGTGGCAAAGGGCCGGAACAGGCGGACCTTGAGAACCCCGACCTTCTCACCCTGCGCCAGCAGCCACTCCACCGTTTCATGGGCGCATTCGGCCCCGGAACCCATCAGGATGACCACTCTGTCGGCCTCAGGGTGCCCAACATAATCAAACAGACGGTATTGCCGACCGGTGATACCGGCGAAACGGTCCATCACGGCTTCAAGCTTCCCCGGGAATGCCTGATAGAAGGGATTGATGGCCTCCCGGGCCTGGAAGAAGGCGTCCGGGTTCTGGGAGGTGCCGCGAACCACTGGCCGGTCCGGTGTCATCCGGCGGCTGCGATGTGCTTCAACTCCGTCGTGCGATACCAGCGCCTGCAAATCCTGGTCACTGAGCGCCGCAATCTTGGAGATTTCATGGGAGGTGCGAAAGCCGTCGAAGAAATGCATCACCGGCACCCGGCTTTCCAGGGTGACGGCGTGGCCGATGGCCGCAAGGTCCTGGGCCTCCTGTACCGACCCCGAAGCCAGCAGGGCAAATCCGGTACCGCGGGCACTCATGACATCGGAATGGTCGCAGAAGATAGACAGGGCGTGGGTGGCAATGCTGCGGGCGGCAATGTGCATGCAGAACGGCGACAGTTCACCGGCAATCTTGTATAGATTGGGCAGCATCAACAGCAGCCCCTGGGAGGCAGTAAAAGTGGTCACCAGGGAACCGGCCTGCAGCGCCCCGTGCATAGCACCGGCCGCACCGGCCTCGGACTGCATCTCCACCACACTGGGCACCTGTCCCCAGAGATTGGGTTTGCCCAGAGCTGCCCAGTCATCAGCGTGTTCGCCCATCACTGAAGCGGGCGTAATCGGATAGATGGCAATGGTCTCGCTCAGGCGGTAAGCCACTGAGGACACCGCTTCATTGCCGTCGAGGGTATGAAACTCCATGGCCACGACTCCCTGTGGTGAGGCCGGCAGACAGCTTTGAGTCTAGTATCGACGGTGACAACCGCAAGAGGGCGGGTTTGATCTGAGACAGGTTTGGGGAAGAAACAGGATCAGGACTTGCCTGCTCCGGTTTTGATCAGGTGCTGAAACAGGAACTGGTAGTCTCCGGCCAGTCTGGATGCCCGCCAACCTTCTGGCGGACAGGCTGATGCGCCCTTTTCCAGCATGGCTTCGAGGCTGTCGGCGGCAGCTTCAGCCTCTCGCTCCGCATCCTGTTCATGGCTGTCATAGCGACACAGTTCCGGCACGTACTCGCGATAGGCCAGGCGATCCGGCGCCAATGGGACACAACCTGACGCCATGGCTTCGAGCATCGACAGCCCCTGGAAATCGTGCAAAGCCGTGGAGATCACAATATCCGCCTGACGCAGCAAATGATCGTAGTCTTCACGGCTTTCCAGAAACCCCCAGTGTTCGATGCAAGGACCAAACTGTTCCCGGATCCGGTCAAATGCTTTCGGATAGCTTCGAAATCGCTCACCCACCACACTCAACCTGAACGGCATCGAACGCTGGTCCAGCGCCTGCAGGAACTTCAGCAGACGATCAGGCCCCTTGTCGTATTCCCAGCGATGGTTCCAGAGCAGATGGGGGCAGGCCCGGTTCATAAGTGGACGGCGATCAACAAACAACCGGGCCTCGATCGGCACCGGTATCACCCTCGACTTGTCCCGCAGGGTTTCGATCAGGCCCTCGGGCACTGCGTCGGGCAGCTTTTTGAGGAAAGAGTCGGCGCCAGCCAGAAAACTGTCCCGGTTCCAGCCACTGTTGAACACCACACAATCGGCCGAAAGCGCGCTGTACAGGTTCACCATCTGCGGGTCAGCACTGGCGTTCTGGCCGCTGGATACCGGGAAGGCGAACTGGTTTTCGTGCATGTAGAGCAGGCAGGGAGTGTGAGCAACACGCGGGTGCAGCCCTCGGAGGGTTGCCAGATCCACCATGGATGTCGCAATGATCAGATCCCAGTGTTCCTGCAGGAGTGACTCGTTCAGCCAGCTCAGTGGATTGCCACGGATACGCCAGCGGAAGAATCTTGGCGGCAAAGCAAGAAACTGCCATTCATAACGCGGAAACATGGCGCTCAACTGCTCCCGCCAGCGCCTGTGACTGGCGGCATCGTAGCCAGACAGAAGGAGTATTCTCGGCGTGGTTCCAGAGGTCGTCATACGATGTCTCACTAACCAGCCTGAACCTCAGGCCAAGCCCGGGAGAGCGCCCAAAGCCCGAGCACCGGACCGGGGAACAGCAGGAGAACCACCCAGACATTCAACTGGCCCCAGAGCCCACTGGTCAGCCAGATGGCAGGCAGCGTCAGACCAAACCCGACCGCATTCATCACCGCCAGAGAGGAGCCTACCGACTCCCTCGGTGCCGTTGCCGAGGCCAGCGCCGAGAATTGAGGTGAATCGGCCACCACAGCAATGCCCCAGACTATCAGCAAAACGATCAGCAAGGCCGGCGATAGTCCGTTCAGCCAGGGGTAAACCAGGCAGAAGGCTCCGGACACCATCAGGGCTCGCTGGGCCACCCATTCACTACCCCGTGTTCGGCTGAGCCGGCCACCACCGACGCAACCTGCCGCACCAATGCCAATGACAGCAAACGACAACCAGGGAATAAGTGCGTCACTCTGCCCCATCCGCTGCAGCTCCCGGCCGATGAGCAGGGGTGTTAATGTCCAGAACGCGTAGAGCTCCCACATATGGCCGAAGTAACCACCGGCCACTGCCCGGAATCTCGGGATGCGCAGAGCCGCCAACCCCTGGCTGAGGGGCAATCGCCCGCTGCTTTTAGGAAGGTGCGGGCCGTCACCCAGCAGAAACACTAGCAGCCCTCCGGCCACGGCAAGACAGGACGCAGCCATCAGCGGCCACTCCCAGGGCATGCCCAGGGTTGCTCCGCGCATCAGGTGGGGCAGCGCCGTTCCGAGTGTCAGCATGCCCACCAGCCAGGCAAGGGCGGCCCCGGCATACTTTGGCGTCCAGGCAATTACCATTTTCATGCCCAAGGGATAGATGCCGGCCAGACACAGCCCGGTGGCAAAGCGCAGGAGGAAATCGAGCGGCGGCGCATCGGCAGCGAAAATAAATCCACCGTTAACCAGAGCCCCCAACAGGCTCGATAGCGCAAAGATCCGACTGGCGCCAAAGCGGTCGGCCAGGCCGGTCACCGCAATGGTCAGGGTGCCCGCGATAAACCCGGCCTGCACCGCCAATGTCAGCCGCCCGAGATCACTCTCGGTCAGGCCCAGCTCGCCGGCCAGCGACAACCAGACACCGTTGATACTGAACCAGAGCGAGGTGCCGAAAAGCTGGGCCAGAACGATCACAGGGAGGGGGTAACGTCGTAGCAGGTCGATCATTGTTTCACCAGTCGGTCCAGTCGCAGGCGCTCCCGGTCGTCGAACAGTCTTCGCCCGCCCCAGGAAACTGCCATCAGGGCACCAAATCCGGTGCCGACGGTGATGATCAGCATCACCAGGATCTGGTATTTCACCGCCACTGCCGGCGGGCTGCCTGCGAGAATCTGGCCGGTCATCATACCGGGCAGGCTGACGATACCGGCAGCGGCCATGGCGTTGATGGATGGCATCATACCACTGCGCATGGCGTCTCTCCGGATATCTTCCAGCGCCTGCTTCCAGGTCTGGCCCAGCATCAGGCGGTTCTCGATGACGGCCCGCTGCCGCCAGACCGATTCGTTCAAACGATCCAGCGCCAGGCTGACGCCTGTCATGGTGTTTCCGAGCATCATGCCCAGAAGGGGAATGGCATACTGTGGGGTGTACCAGGGGTCTGGGCCGATCACGACAGTCAGGGCCAGGATGGTGACGGAAAAGGACGACACAAACATCGCCCCTGTACCGATACTGAACGCCCACCAGCCCCGCAATCGTCGCCCCTGGCGCGCGACCACTTCCCGGCCGGCAACCAACAGCATGACCAATGCCAGCAGCGCAATCCAGTAGAACGCAGAGGATGCGAACAGAGCCTCCAGAACCAGCCCGATCAACGCCAGTTGAATGACCGTGCGGAGTGCCGCAATCAGCAGACTCCGGGTAATACCGAGCCGGGCCAGATAGCCGGTACCGGCCAGCGCCAGAATTAGCAAGGCCGCCAGGCCCAGCTTCCACCAGGCCAAATCAATCACTTCCATTAGCGCGCTCCAGCCTGGTGCCGTGGATCCGGTAGTGGGCATCCGCCACCCGATAGATCTGCGCCGGGTCGTGAGCGACCCAAAGCACCGCGATCTGCCGCCTCCGGATCACATTGAGCAGCCAGGTTTCAATGGCTTCCGTGCTGTTGTTATCCAGATTGGCAGTGGTTTCGTCCAGCAACAGAACCTCAGGCTCAAGCACCAGGGCCCGCCAGAGCGCCAACCGCTGTCGCTCACCAGAGGACAGCCGACTTACCGACCACTCCATAACGCCGGGCGGAAAGCCCAGCGCTGACGGCAATTCTGCCTTAGCATCATCCGGAAAGTGACCACCCACCTCATCAAACCACCATTGACTGTCTGCCGGTACCATAACCACCCGGCGTCGCCACTGGTGTGCGGGAACATTCAACTGGGCGGTATCACCCAGAGAAACCTTGCCGCCGTGTGGTTCCAGATCAGCCACGGCCCTCAGCAGCCGACTCTTGCCACTGCCCGAAGGACCGGACAGGCAGACAACCTGCCCACCAGGTACCGTCAAAGACACATTACGGAGAGTGCCAACGCAGAGATTTTCTAGCACCAAATCTGTCAAGATAGCCTCATCAGGGCTCGCCAATGTTCATAACGGATATACCATTGCACAGTGTCCTGCCAACAACCAGCCACACAGGCCAGGGATGTATGAAGCTTCGATCTCTTGTTACGTTCACACTGGCAGTTGCACTGATTGCCCCGCCGTTGGCAGCAGAGGTCAGTCTGGCACCGTTTGCCGGTTTTCGCATGAGCAGTTCGGTGGATATCGAGACCGCCGGCGCCAGCACCTCAGACCAGATCGACTTCCGGGATTCCGCCAGCCAGGGACTGGTGTTCAATTTTGATCTGGCAGAGCCCGGCAAACAGGGAGAGATTTATTTCGGCCGGCAGAGCACCTCGGCCCGACTGGACAATGGCCTGTTCGCACCGGGCCTGGATTCCATCGACCTGACCATCTACCAGCTCCAGTTCGGCGGGCTGTATTTCCCGGGTGGCCAGAATCACGGCGGGTTTGTCTCCGGTGTGTTCGGCGTTACCCGCCTCGAGCCGGACGATTCACGGTATGAAACCCATCACCGGGCCGCCCTGTCCATTGGCGGCGGGTACCAGTTTTTCGTGACTGAACAGCTGCGCCTGAGGCTGGATCTGCGCGGTGTTTACACAGCCCTGAACTCGGGCGGCTCCGCGTTCTGCTCCGGCGGCTGCGAACTCAGATTCGACAGCAGCGGCTACCTGCAGGTGGAAGCCGCCGCAGGGCTGGCCATTCGGTTCTGAGGCGTGCTCAGGCTGTCACTGGTCGCCGCTCGGGCAACATCAGCGACAGCAACGCGGCCATGGCCATCAGTCCGGACGATATCCACAAGCAGGCCTCCAGGCCATAAGCCTGATAGACCCAGCCGGACAGAATAGTGCCCAACAAACGCCCGGCAGCGTTCGACATGTAATAGAAACCCACATCCAGCGACACGCCATCCCCACGGGCATAGCTAACGATGAGATAGCTGTGCAGGGACGAGTTGACGGCAAACAACACGCCAAACAACAGCAGACCACCAACAATCACCAACTGGGGCGACCAGCCCGCCGTCAGGCCAATGGCAATGGCGGTAGGAACCAGCGCCAGCGCTGCCGCCCAGAGCACAGCGGGCTGTTTGCCTTCCATGTTGCCGGTGATGCGCGGGGCAATGGTCTGGATAAAGCCATAGCCGATAATCCAGGTGGCCATAAAGCCGCCCACTTTCCAGAAGTCCCAGCCAAAGATGGTGTGCAGGTAGACCGGTAAGGCCACCACAAACCAGACATCCCGGGCACCGAACAGAAACATCCGCGCCGCCGAGAGCACATTGATGGCACGGCTTTTGGAAAGGATCTCGCTGAACTTCGGCTTGGCCTTGCTCTTGCCCAGGTCCTGCCCCAGCAGAAACAGGCTGGCCAGCCAGACCAGTCCCAGCGCCACTGCCATGATGATGACTGCGCCCTTAAAGCCGGCGGCCATCAGCAGCACGCCACCGAGGAAGAAACCCACCCCTTTTAGAGTGTTCTTGGAGCCGGTGAGAATCGCCACCCATTTGTACAGTGTGCCCTGCTGCTCATCCGGCACCAGCAACTTGATGCCGCTCTTGGCGGACATCTTGTTCAGGTCCTTGGCAATCCCTGAGAGCGCCTGCGCCGCCATTACCCAGGGTACCGTGAGCATCGCCGCCGGCACCGCCAGCATGCCCAGCGCCACAATCTGCAGGAACAGCCCGATGTTCATGGTGCGGTTCAGCCCCATTCGGGCGCCCAGGTAACCGCCCACCAGATTGGTCACCACCCCGAAGAATTCGTAGAAGATGAACAGCAGGGCGATTTCCAGGGGCGAGTAGCCCAACTGGTGGAAATGCAGTACCACCAGCATCCGCAGGGCGCCATCGGTCAGAGTGAAGGCCCAGTAGTTGCCGGTGATCACCAGGTACTGTCGGATGGCAGCCGTCATATCAGGCAGCACCCACCCTGCGCGCCAGTTCCGCGGTGCGGTTGGCGTAGCCCCATTCGTTGTCGTACCAGGCGTAGATTTTCACCTGGGTGCCGTTGACCACCATGGTGGACAGGGCATCGACGATGGAGGAACGCGGGTCGGTCTTGTAGTCAATGGATACCAGTGGGCGCTCTTCGTAGCCCAGAATACCGTTCAGTTCACCCTCGGCAGCCTCTTTCAACAGCTGGTTTACGGTGTCCCTGTCGGTAGCCGATTCCACTTCAAACACGCAATCGGTCAGCGACGCGTTGGTGAGCGGCACGCGCACGGCGTGGCCATCCAGGCGCCCTTTCAGTTCCGGGAATATTTCGATAATCGCCGTTGCTGAACCGGTGCTGGTGGGGATCAGTGAACTGCCGCAGGCTCTCGCCCGGCGCAGATCCTTGTGGGGCGCATCGATAATGGTCTGGGTGTTGGTCAGGCTGTGAATGGTGGTGATGGAGCCGTGCTTGATGCCCAGCTTCTCATGAATCACCTTCACCACCGGTGCCAGACAGTTGGTGGTGCAGGAGGCGGCGGTCACAATGCGGTCGTTGGCCGGGTCGAAAATATCATCGTTCACACCAACCACAATGTTCTTGGCGCCCGCCTCCTTCACCGGTGCCGTGACCACGACCCGTTTCACGCCCTGGTCCAGGTACGCCTGCAAAGCACTGACCTTCTTGTTCACGCCACTGGCCTCGATCACCAGATCGCAGCCGGACCAGTCGGTTTCACCGATGCTCCGGTTGTGAGTCACGCGAATGCGCTGGCCCTCGATGACGATATCCGTTCCGTCGGCAGTGGCTTCCCGACTCCAGCGACCATGGATGCTGTCAAAGTTGAGCAGGTGAGCCAAAGTACCGGTATCGGCGCCCGGATCGTTGATGGCCACAAACTCCATATCTGGCCAGCCCCAGGCGGCCCGCAAGGCCAGACGACCGATTCGGCCAAATCCATTAATGCCTACTTTGATCTTGCTCATGTTGTGCTCCTGATAAACCTGTTCCGTACATTAGACCCTGCGGACATTACAGACATTGGACAGATGGGCGGTCTGCCATGGCCTGCAATCGCGCAAGCGGGTTCTCTATCAATCGGCCGTTATGGCTGGCGGTTTCATCCAGCACCCGGGCCAGCCACTGCGGAATGCCCGGGTTCAAGGAATAGTAGATCCACTGGCCCCGACGCTCCGTGGCCAGCAGGCCGGCATCCCGCAACGTGGCCAGATGCCGGCTGACTTTCGGCTGGGGCGCTTCAAAGGCTTCGGTAAGCTCGCAGACACAGAGTTGCCCCTGGCTGCGGATCATTAACAGCGCCGCAAGGCGGAAATCGTCGGCCAGCGCCTTGAACACCGTGACCGGGTCATAGCTGGCGGGTTTCGCTCCAGTTTCTTTCTGATGAATGAGTGCGAACAGGGCGACTCGCTCTTTGATCTCCTTAAACCTGAGGGCGAAAGTGGAATGGCGGTTTGCTGGTACCGGATCGGCAAAATCCCAGGCAATCTGCTGGGCCGGCTGGCAGACCGCACCGCACTCGCTGGAAGCTTTCTCGCAGAGGGTAATCACGTAATCCCAATACTGTTCCTGCAAATCTGCCAACCGCTTGCTAGAAAGCCCTTCCGTCGATACGCCGGCTTCCTCAAGAACCTGCAATGCCATCGGGTGGGGCTCGGTTGGCTCGGTACCGGCGCTGGCCACTTCAAACCGGTCCCCGGCTATGTCCCGCAGCAAGGCTTCTGCCATAAGAGAACGGGCACTGTTGGCGGTACAGACAAACAAAACGCGGCGCTTCATATCTGCTTCCCCATATATTCGGCTTTATGGATATCCAATTTTGTGCATAATAGATTCAGTCTCCCTACGAGTAAAGGAATCATCAAATACGATGAGCACCAACACAGAAATAACCCGGGCTGAAGACGCCGACGGCGGCATGGATTTGTTCGGCAAGTTCCTGTCGGTATGGGTAGCCCTGGCCATCATCGCCGGCGTGGCGCTCGGTCAGCTCGCACCAGTGGTACCCGAGACCCTGTCCCGTTTCGAATACGCGCAGGTCTCCATCCCCATCGCCATTCTGATCTGGGCGATGATTTTCCCGATGATGGCGCAGATTGATTTCAGTGCGGTGGTCGGTGTACGGAAAGAACCGAAAGGCCTGGCGATCACTACCATCGTCAACTGGCTGATCAAGCCCTTCACCATGTTTGCCATTGCCTGGTTCTTTCTGATGGTGGTGTTCGAGCCATGGATCGCGCCGGGACTGGCCAGCGAGTACCTGGCCGGGGCGATCCTGTTGGGTGCGGCGCCCTGCACCGCCATGGTGTTCGTGTGGAGCTTCCTGACCAAAGGCGATGCCGCCTACACTCTGGTGCAGGTATCGCTTAACGACATCATCATGCTGTTTGCCTTCGCGCCTATTGTTGTTTTCCTGCTGGGCATTTCCGACATCCAGGTGCCCTGGGATACCGTGCTGCTGTCCGTCGTCCTGTACATCGTGATTCCGCTAACAGCCGGCTACCTGACCCGTCGCGCCCTGATTTCGCGCCACGGTCAGCAGTGGTACGACGATGTCTTTATGAAGCGGCTCAGCCCGGTCACCCCGGCAGCGCTGATTGTCACTCTGGTACTGCTGTTCGCCTTCCAGGGCGAGGTAATCCTGAACAACCCCCTGCACATCGTGCTGATTGCCGTGCCGCTGATTGTTCAGACCTTCCTGATTTTCTTCCTGGCCTACGGCTGGGCGAGGCTGTGGAAAGTACGCCACTGTATCGCAGCGCCTGGCGCCATGATCGGTGCCAGCAACTTCTTCGAACTGGCCGTGGCCGCAGCCATCGCACTGTTCGGCCTGCAATCCGGCGCAGCGCTGGCCACCGTGGTTGGTGTGCTGGTGGAAGTACCGCTCATGCTGATGCTGGTCAAAATAGCTAATCGCACCCGGGACCGGTTTCCGGCATAAGCCGCAGAGGCCAGCGCCAGACTTCGGATCATGGCGCTGGCTTCACTCGCACTATCTGTTCAGCCCACCCCCACCCTGCTAATATCCCGCCCACATTTCTGACGCACCGAATCTGACGGAATCCACGCAATGGATGTTTTCCAGGCCCTTTTCCTTGGCCTTCTCCAGGGACTGACCGAATTCCTGCCCATCTCCAGCTCCGCTCACCTGATCCTCACCCCGGCGCTGTTCGGCTGGACCGATCAGGGCGTAGGCTTCGACCTGTCGGTGCACGTCGGGACCTTACTGGCGGTTGTGCTCTATTTCCGGAGGGATGTTTTTGGTATTGCCCGGGACGGACTGATTTCCGTCAGCCGCCGCAAAATCGTTGGCCAGGGCGCCCTTGCCTGGTACCTCGTCATCGGCACCATCCCTGCGGGCCTGGCCGGCCTGGCGTTGCTGGATATGATCGACAACGAACTGCGGGCGGTGGAAGTCATCTTCTTCACCACCCTGTTCTTCGGCCTGCTCCTCGGCCTTGCAGACTGGTTGCCCAAACGTCAGCGCACCCTCGACAAACTGAACTGGAAAGACGCCGTCCTGGTCGGCATCGCCCAGGCCATGGCCCTGGTCCCCGGCACCTCCCGCTCCGGCGTTACCATCACCGCCGGCCTGTTCCTCGGCATGACCCGCGAAACCGCCTCCAGGTTCTCTTTTCTGCTGGCAATTCCCATCATCGTGCTGGCATCGGCGGTGAAACTGCTGGAAGTGGCAACTTCGGATGTGATCGTCGATTGGAGTGGTTTTCTGATTGGCGGGGTTACTTCGTTCGTGATGGCCATCACTGCGATCCACTTTTTCCTGAAGTGGCTCAACAAAGTCGGGATGTGGCCGTACGTAATCTACAGAATTGTTCTCGCAGGCGTGATTTATGCAGTTCTGATGTAAGCTCGGCGTCCAGCACGGAGTCTGCAGCGCACCCAAACTAGCAGGCCTCCAAAGGCGCATAAGCCAGAACCAGCCACTTGGCGCCCTCATCAAAGTTCACCTGCACCCGAGTATGGTGCCCGGTGCCCTCCGAATTCATCACGATGCCCTCGCCAAACTTGGGATGGCGCACCCGCTGACCCAGGCTGAAACCGGATTGCTGGGCCGAATCCTGGCTGAACATGCTCTCATTCGGACGCGCCACCATAGCGGGGCGGGTCACTGTGTTGCGCAGCCGCACTTCCAGCAGACAGTCACCCGGAATCTCCCGGACAAACCGGGACAACGCGTTGAACTTTTCCTGACCGTACAAACGCCGGGATTCGGCGTAAGTAAGCACCAGCTTTTTCATGGCCCGGGTGATGCCCACGTAGGCCAGGCGGCGCTCCTCTTCCATGCGACCAGGTTCTTCCAGGGACATGCCGTGGGGGAACAGCCCCTCTTCCACGCCCGCCAGGAAAACCAGGGGGAACTCCAGACCCTTGGCGGAATGCAGGGTCATTAACTGAACGCTGTCCTCATGGTCCTCGGCCTGGGATTCACCGGCATCCAGAGCCGCCTGAGCAATGAATTCCGACAGCGCGTCCACGCCGTCCTCCACCTCATAGTCAGACAACGCATTGACCAGTTCCTCGAGGTTCTCCACCCGGGCCTGGCCTTTCTCTCCTTTTTCGCTGGCGTGATAGTCCTTCAGCCCGCTGTTTTCGATGGTCTGCTTCATCAGGCCATGCAACGAAGCATCGCCCACCATGTCGGAGAGGCCTTCGATAATGGCAATGAAAGACTGCAGCCCGGTTTTGGCCCGGCCTTTCACCTGCCCGGCTTCCAGCAGACGCTCGGCGGATTCCCACAATGAGATACTCTGCTCGGTCGCGTATTCCCGAAGCTCCGCCAGGCTCTTGGCGCCGATGCCACGGGGCGGCACGTTCACCACCCGCTCAAACGCCGCATCGTCGCGGCGATACTGCACCAGCCTCAGGTATGCCAGAGCGTTGCGGATCTCCTGGCGATCGTAGAAACGCAGACCTCCATAGACCCGGTAGGGAATGCCCTGGCGCATCAGGGATTCTTCCAGAACCCGGGACTGGGCGTTGGAGCGATAGAGAATCGCGGATTCACTGCGCAGGTTACCGTCCTGCACCCAGGCAGAGATGCTGTCGGCAATGTAGTTGGCTTCGTCCTGCTCGTTGAACGCCGCGTACAGGCTGATCGGTTCGCCTTCCGGACCGTCGGTCCAGAGCTCCTTGCCCAGCCGGCCCTGGTTGTTGGCGATCACCGCGTTGGCCGCCTTCAGGATCATCTGGGTGGAGCGGTAATTCTGCTCCAGACGCACCAACCGGGCATTGGGGAAATCCCGCTGGTACTGCTGGATGTTTTCGACCTTGGCGCCCCGCCAGCCGTAGATAGACTGATCGTCGTCCCCCACCACCGTCATTGGCACGCGATTGCTGGCCAGCACCTGCAGCCAGGCATATTGAATGGTGTTGGTGTCCTGAAACTCGTCCACCAGGATATGCTGGAACCGGCTCTGGTAATGGGCCAGCAGCTCCGGACGATGCAGCCACAGTTCATGGGATCGCAGCAACAACTCGCCAAAATCCACCAGACCACCCTGCTGGCAGAGTTTTTCGTACTGGCGATAGATCTTCAGCATGATCGACAGGAAATGGTCGCCCGGATTCTCCTGGATGTGATCCGCCCGCAGCCCCTCGTCCTTCTGGCTACTGATAAACCACTGGGCCTGCTTCGGTGGCCACTTGCTCTCATCAATCTGGTTTTCCCGTATCACCCGCTTGATCAGTCGCAGCTGGTCGTCGCTGTCCAGAACCTGGAAGTTCTCCGGCAGCCCAGCATCTTTCCAGTGCGAACGCAGCAGTCGGTGCGCGATACCATGAAAGGTGCCAAACCAGAGGCCGCGGGCCGGAATGTCCATCATCTGCTCGATGCGGTAACGCATTTCCTTGGCGGCCTTGTTGGTGAAGGTCACCGCCAGGATTCCAGTGGGCGGCACCCGATCCACGGTCATCAACCAGGCGATCCTGTGCACCAGAACACGGGTTTTGCCACTTCCTGCGCCGGCCAGAACCAAAAGGTGATCGTTCTGAGCGGTAACAGCTTCACGCTGGGCATCGTTCAACGGATCGATGATGTGGGAGACGTCCATAAAGAATCGGTTCGCTACTGGTTAAATAAACAGGTTTACGAGTATAACAGGAGAAAAGGGGGATTTCTTTGGGGTCTGGGTTAGCCCTTATCCAGGGAGGAACGCACGAGGGCGGGGCTCTGTTCAGGACACGCTACGAGCACATCCATGTGCGCTTGGCTGTGGCCATCCTTGGCCACAGACAGTCCTGAACAGAGCCCCGCCCCCGCGCTTATCTCGCTTTGGAGATGGCTTCTCTGTTAAAAACCTCTTGGTACAGTCTGCGCTTCTACAAACTCGAACAGACCTTCCAGGCCGCCTTCACGACCGATGCCGGAGGCCTTCATGCCACCAAACGGCGCTTCCGGTGTCGGGCCGGTGCCGGTGTTCCAGCCACAGTGGCCGAAGCGAAGGCCGGCAGCCACACGCTGGGCGCGTTCGGCATCGTTGGTGAACACGTAGGAGGCCAGGCCGAACTCGGTGTCGTTACCGGCTTCGATGACTTCCTCTTCCGTGCGGAACAGGGCCATGGGTACCAGCGGGCCGAAGGTTTCTTCCTGGTAGCAGGACATCTCCCGGTTCACACCGTGGACCACGGTGGGCGGGAAGAACAGGTCGTTGCCAAGATCTTCCGGTTTCTTGCCGGCAACCAGGGTGGCGCCTTTTTCAAGGGCGTCCTGTACGTGGCGTTTGACCTTGTCGTAGCCAGCCTGGTTGATCAGCGGGCCAAGATCCACGTCGCCGTTGATGCCGTCACCGACGGTCATCTTGTTAACACGCTCGGCAAGCTTTTCACCGAAGGCATCGGCCACTTTCTCATGCACGAAAATCCGGTTGGCACAAACACAGGTCTGGCCACCACCACGGAATTTGTTGGCGATGAGGTTATCCGCCGCAGCGTCCAGATCGGCATCATCAAAGACAATGAACGGTGCGTTGCCGCCCAGCTCGAGGGCCAGTTTCTTGACCTGATCTGCGGTGTCGACAATCAGCTTACGGCCCACTTCGGTGGAACCGGTAAAGCTGAGCATGGGCACGTCGGGGCTCTCACAGAGAACCTTGCCGATCACACTGGCTTTACCCATCACCAGGTTCACCATGCCGTCAGGTATGTCGGTGTGCTTATCCATCAGGCTGAACAAGGCAATCATGGTCAGCGGGGTTTCACTGGCCGGTTTGATCACCGAGGGGCAGCCTGCCGCCAGCGCAGCGGAGAGCTTCTTCGCGATCATGCCAATTGGGAAGTTCCAGGGCGTGATCAGGCCGGTGACGCCAATGGGCCGGTAGTGAACGGTCCAGGTGCAGTCTTTCGGCTTTTCCGGAATGGTATGGGCATCCAGGGCCTGGATGTGCTTGGAGCAGTAATCGAAGAACCCGGCGGCGTAATCCACTTCGCCCTGGGCCTCCTGCAGCGGCTTGCCATGCTCCATGCACAGGATCCGACCGACTTCCTCCTTGTTGGCCTTGAGCGCATCCCGGATGTCTTCCAGCCACTTCCGGCGGGTCTCGATGCTGTAGGGACTGGTCAGTCGCAGTGCCGACTTGCCGGAGGCAACGGCGGCGTTCACTTCGTCTTCCGACATGGATGCGACCTGGGCGATCACCTTACCCGTTGCCGGGTTATAGACATCGAAGGTGTTGCCATGTTCATTGTCAGTCCAGCGACCACCGATATAGCCGGTCAGCTTTTCCAGCAGGGGTGACTCGATCATCTCGGCTCCTCTTCTGTGATTGGCTCCGCCCCGAGTGGGGCGCAGTAAAGGTAATCTGGTTGCGTCAGTGTTTTATGTCTTTCATAGTGGATGTTGTATCCCAACCTGTAAAGTCAAGGGCAGGCTTTTGATCATCGCCTGAGTGTGCCTATACTCGGGGGATCAGCCACCCAGGAGACCGAACAATGAAGGCATTTTTCCATCCCGCACAGGATGAGCATGTTCCACAGACCTACTTTACCCGGGGACAGATGCGCCAGCCCCAGGAGATTCCTGCTCGAACCGGTGAAATGCTGGGCGGACTGAAGGAAATGGGTATTTCTGTGCTGCAGCCTGCGGACCAGGGTGCGGGGCCGATCTCGAAAGTTCACGATCTTGGTTACCTGCGTTTTCTGGAATCCGCCCATCGGCGCTGGAAACAGATGGATGACTGGGGCGATGAGGTCATCTCGAATATCTTTGTACGTTCCCCCAATCACCTGACTGGCATACTGGCGGAGGCAGCCCGATACCAGGCCGATGGCAGTTGTCCGATTGGCGAGCACACCTGGCATGCCGCCTACTGGTCGGCCCAGAGTGCGCTGGGTGCCGCCGACGCGCTTATTGCCGGCGACCGCACGTCCTACGCGGTATGCCGCCCGCCGGGACACCATGCGCGCCGGGATGCCGCAGGCGGGTTCTGCTACCTGAACAATGCCGCCATTGCCGCCGAGCACATGAAAACACGGTTCCCCAGGATCGTAATTCTCGATACCGACATGCATCATGGCCAGGGCATCCAGGAAATCTTCTACGATCGAAGCGATGTGCTGTACATCTCTATCCATGGCGACACCACCAACTTCTACCCGGTCGTCAGCGGCTTTGAGAACGAACGTGGCGAAGGGGAAGGTTTTGGCTACAACATCAACATGCCGATGCCCCACGGTTCAACGGAAGAAGATTTCTTCGCAAAACTGGATGAAGCCCTGGCGGCCATCAAACTTTTCCAGCCGGATGCCCTGATCCTTGCCCTCGGCTTCGATATCTACAAGAACGATCCACAGGCCAAGGTGTCAGTCTCTTCCGAAGGGTTCTGCAAGCTCAGCACCCATGTGCGTCAGCTGGGGCTGCCGACGCTGGTGGTTCAGGAGGGGGGCTACGATCTGGAGGCTCTGAGCGAGAACGTCCAGCAGTTCTTCAAAGGTCTGGCAGGCTGACGCTTCAGCCTGCGGGCACGTAAACCTTCACGTTTTCGTGCCCTTCGGCCTTCAGATGCCCGGCGTGCATGCGGCTCATGGTGCCACGATCGCAATACAGCAGGTACTGCCGGTTCGCCGGCAGTTCTGGTATCTGCTGGTTCAGCTCATAGAATGGAATCTGCAGAATCTCGTTGTTGGTCAACATCAGCGGTGACTGCTCGCCTTCCGAGGGGTGACGCACGTCGATGATCACATCATCCACCGAGGGTGTCTGCACGAGCTCCACTTCCTCTGGCGTTACCGTGGTTTCCAGCAACCGGTTTACCGGCGTTTCCTCACGTGCCTCAATGGCGTTTGCCAGAACCGCGGCGTCCATTTGGGCCTCGTCTTCTTCCACCCGATGCAGCTTGGCCCGGGTGGCAGGCTTCTGGGAGATCACTCCGCAGTATTCAGGCATGGTTCGTGCGAAAGATTCCGTGCCGATTTCCCGCGCGATGCGGATAATGGATTCCTTGTCCATGGAAACCAACGGGCGCAGAACCACCTCGTCACTGGCCCTGTCTACCACGTTGAGGTTGCTCAGAGTCTGACTCGATACCTGGGCGACGGCATCGCCGGTTACCACGCCCACTGAGTTGTTCTTGCGAGCAATCTCGGCAGCTGCCATCAGCATCTGTCGTTTCAGAACCACCCCCCAGTGACGGTGATTCACCGATCGCATGATTTCGGCAACCACGCCCTCGAAGGGTACCGAGATAAACTTGGCGCTGTGAGAGGCGCCATAACGGTCCCACAGGTAGTGCACCACCTGGCGAACACCCACCTCATGGGCAGTGCCACCGAGATTGAAAAACAGAAAATGACTGCGCAATCCACGACGCATCATCAGGTAGGCGGCCACCGAAGAGTCGTAGCCACCGGAAATCAGAGTCAGCACATTCTCGACACTGCCCAACGGATAACCGCCGAGTCCCCGATGCCTGCGATGGGCAATATGGAACTGGTCGCCGTGCACCTCAATGCGCACCTCGACCTCGGGTGATTTCAGATCAACACCCCGGGCCCCGGATGCCTGCATGAGGGCGGCTCCGACAGTACGCTCAAGATCAATGGAGC
Source organism: Marinobacter sp. L-80 (assembly GCF_056859395.1). Classification (NCBI taxonomy): domain Bacteria; kingdom Pseudomonadati; phylum Pseudomonadota; class Gammaproteobacteria; order Pseudomonadales; family Marinobacteraceae; genus Marinobacter; species Marinobacter sp. L-80. Next base: position 181,617 of record NZ_JBSXOI010000070.1, on the reverse strand, counting down.
GGAAGCTGTGTTCGCCATGCCGACGGGCCCTGACGGCAAACGTCTTGCCATTCAGACGCTCCGAAAAAGCCGCTACCGCCTTTTCCGCAACATCCTCAAGACTGACAAAGGGGAATGCCCCGATCTCCTGAATGGTGGAGATGCCCGGAATACGCAGGAGTGCCTCGATGACAGGCCCGGACAGGCTACGCCCGTCGGGCACAGCCACGTCTACCCGATCCCAACTGCCCTCAACGCGGATTTCAGGATCCAGCCGTGCCAGCAGTTTGCGAATGTTCTGCCGCAGATGACGCATTTGCTGACGGCGGACGGGTTTACTCTTGATAGCAACTTCCGGAGCGGGACGAATAAGCAGTTTCATAAATCGGAATTTTGTCGGGTGGCGTATTGTACTGAAAGGCCTTAGTCTACCCTTTTGACTGCGTGCCTCAAAATCGGGCATTACCGCAACGTTCAGGAGCTTCACCGTTAATGCAGGAAATGACCATCAATGCCCTGGTCTCCCCCGAGGGCAGTCTTGAGATTCTGTCCAATCATGAAGTCAATCGGCTGAAGGACCGCAGCGAGGGCGGTCTTTACAGGCTGTTTCGTCAATGCGCACTGGCCGTTCTTAATACCGGTATCGAAACAGACGACTGCAAGGCCCTGATGGAATCCCACGCCGACTTTGATGTCCGGCTGGTGCCCCAGCCCCGCGGACTGAAACTGGAACTGATCAATGCGCCCGCCCACGCGTTTGTTGATGGCCAGATGCTCCGCGCGATTCGTGAGCATCTGTTTTCAGTTCTGAGGGACATTATCTATTCGTATTCGATCCCGCAGACGGCCGCAGGTTTCCGCCGTGACGATCCCGAGGATCTGACCAACTATGTCTTTCACATCCTGCGCAATGCCCGGGTGCTTCAGGCCGGGCGGCAACCGGATCTGGTCGTCTGTTGGGGTGGCCATTCCATCGGGCATGATGAATACCAGTACAGCAAGGATGTCGGTCATCAGCTGGGACTCAGAGCCCTCAGCATCTGCACCGGGTGCGGCCCCGGTGCCATGAAGGGACCCATGAAGGGCGCCACCATTGGTCATGCCAAGCAGCGGGTTAAAAACGGCCGCTATATCGGTATTACCGAGCCCGGCATTATCGGCGCGGAGGCCCCCAACCCCATTGTCAATGAGCTGGTTATCATGCCGGACATTGAAAAACGCCTGGAAGCTTTCGTTCGCTGCGGCCACGGTGTCATTGTGTTCCCGGGCGGTGTCGGTACCGCCGAGGAAATTCTCTACCTGCTGGGCATCCTGCTCCATCCGGACAACGTCGATCTGCCCTTCCCGGTGGTATTTACCGGCCAGCAGGAGAACGCCGAATATTTCGAGATGATCGACAAGTTCATCCGGAATGCGCTGGGGGACGAAGCCGCCAGCAAATACGAGATCATTATTGACGATCCGGTGCGCGTGGCCCAAACCATGAAAAAGGGTATGAAGGAGGTCGAGACTTTCCGGCGCGCCATGCAGGATGCCTACTACTTCAACTGGATGCTGAAGATTGACCCGGTATTCCAGTTACCGTTCGAGCCCAATCACGACAACATGCGGGCGCTTGAGCTTCACAGGGACCAGCCCGTGCACCTGATTGCCGCAAACCTGCGCAAGGCATTCAGTGGCATTGTTGCCGGCAATGTGAAAGAAGGCGGTATTCGACAGGTCGAGGAGAAAGGGCCGTTCGAAATTGCGGGCGACCCGAGCCTGATCAAACCACTGGAAGCAATGCTGGAGCAGTTTGTGGCGCAGAACCGCATGAAGCTTCCGGGGTCATCCGCCTACAGGCCGAGCTATCGCATCGTCAGCGGAGCGGCCTGAGCCGCCTCGCTGACAAAGCGGGCCGTTACTTGCCGCCGTCTGCAGGCAGACTGGCATAGTAAGCTGCCAGGTTAGCGATATCCTCGTCGCTCAACCCGGTAGCCTGACCCTGCATGATTGCGGCCTGACCACCAGAGCGCTGCTTGTTCTTGTAGGCCTTGAGAGAAGACACCAGGTATTGCTCGTTCTGGCCCGCCAGGTTCGGATAGGTCGGAATCTGCGCGATACCGTTCTGGCCATGGCAAGCAGCACAAACAGCCGCCTTGGCCTTACCGGCTTCAGGATCGCCAGCAGAAACTACAGCAGGCACAGCAGCGCCAAGCGCAAAAATACCCGCAACAGCGTAGTGTTTCAGATTCATTGTCTTTACCCTCTCATCATCGTTTTCAAGATATTCAGGCCGGTTCGGAAGCCGGACAGTAAACTTACTAGCACTTATAGCACAGAGCCGGGGAACCTCAAATGCGATAGGTCAAGGACCTCCTTTCGACGTTCGTCCTCTTTTCTGTTCTGGCTATTATGGTGAAAGTACGTTCGATTCCGTATCCAAGATTGATTTAATTCTCCGGAGATAACCTCAATGTCTGTAGAGGCCCAGGAACTTGCCTGTCAGGAAGGCCACATTGGTGTCCTGACGCTGAACTCCCCAGGCACGCTCAACGCACTGACCGAGCGCATGATCGAGCAGACCCAGGAAATCCTTGACCGCTGGGCCGACAACGACCGGATCTGCATCGTGGTGATCCAGGGGGCGGGCGAGAGAGCCTTCTGCGCCGGCGGTGATATCCGGGAACTTTACGATACCATGCTCACGTCCGAGGACCGGGACAAACCGGCACGGGTTTTCAACCGCGAATACCGGATGGATTACAGCATTCACCGCTTTCCGAAACCTGTGCTTGGCATTGCCCACGGCGTGGTGATGGGTGGTGGACTTGGCGTGTTTGCCGGCTGCCGGTATCGGCTGGTGACGCCGGATGTCACCCTGGCCATGCCCGAGATCGCCATCGGTCTGTTTCCCGACGTGGGCGCCAGCTGGTTTCTGAATCGACTGCCCGGCCGGCTGGGTTTGTTCATGGGTTTGACCGGCGCCCGCCTGAACGTAAGCGATACCCTTCGGGTTGGCCTCGCGGATATGGCCATTCTCCAGGAAGACCGGGAACGTTTGCTCGACCGCCTGGCGTCAGAGCGCTGGACCGGGCAGACCGCTGCCGATGACAACCGCCTGTTCCGCTTACTCAATCAGATCCAGACACCGGATTACCGGGCTCTTCCACCCAGCAATCTTGCTACGCACGAACAGCGGATTGCCCGGCTGAGCGCCGGTGATGAACTGCCTGAGATTGTCGATCAATTGCTGACAGCCGAAGTGGACTGCGACTGGTGGCATGCGTGCATGAACACACTGAGAACCGGATGTCCGGTGTCGGCGTGGCTGGTGTGGACGCAGTTGAAAAAAGCCCAGCAGATGTCCCTGAAGGATATTTTCCGGATGGAACTGGCCATGGTCTCGGAATGCATCCGGCGTCCCGATCTGGCAGAGGGAATCCGGGCTCTGGCTATCGACAAGGACCGTCAGCCAAAATGGAGTTACCCGAGCGTGGCCGATGTGCCGGAAGACGTGGTTGCGGCTCATTTCACCCCGGAGTGGGATGACGAGACGGATCCGATGGGCCTGGAGTAAGCCGGTCGGCGCTAGAACTCGGCGCCCGCCTGCACCAGCAACATTTCCAGATCCCGATTGTTGGTGGCGCGGGCAACGTCCAGTGCCGTTTGTCCGTCGCTCGCCTCGTAATTGACGTCGGCTCCGGCCGCCACCAGCCTCTCCGCCGTCAGCAAATCCCCGTTGGCCACGATTTTCATCAGCAAAGATTCGCCTCCCTGACTCACGTTGACGTTGGCACCGGCTGCCACCAATACCTTCACCACCGACAGATGGCCGTTTTCCGCCGCCCGCATCACGGGGGTATACCCGTACGGGTCACTGGTGTTCACATCGGCGCCGGCCGATAACAACAGCTGCACGCGCCGCTTTTCACCATTCCCGGCGGCTGAAACCAGCAGTGCATCCGCCTCGGCCAGGGCCTCGGGGCTCAGGGCAACCGGTTGGTTCGGGGAGGCGCAGGCGGACAGGAAAACAACAAGCGGAAGCAATATGAGCAAAAAACGGAAGGCGCCGGTTCCCTTGGCCATAAAAAACAGTCTCTGTGGATCTCGTTAAAGGATACGAGGGCCCATTCTGGGCAGACACCGGCGGAAATTAAATCGAGCGAGTCACAAACCCCGGCCATCCTTCAAAAGATCACGCACCACCTGTCGCAGACGATCTTCGCCTTCTCTCTGGCCCAGGCAAAGCCTGTCCGCCTGCAGCGCGGACCAGGGCCGCCCCTGAAGAACACCCTGGCACCAGACCGCAAGCGCCTCATGGCTATTCAGCCACGCCATGATCCCGGGCACCTGACTCAGCTTCCGCAATACCGGGACAGTAACCTGAAAGCCACGATGCCCATTGGCGAAATTGCGGAGATCCCGCAAATCATCCTTGTCCAGTGTCGGCCCGGTGGGCAGATCGGCGGTTATCCCGGCCAGCAATGTTGGCTCCAGCCCCTGCCAGTTGCCGGGCAAGAGAGTAAGCCAATGATCGGCCAGGCGGCTGCGGATGCGTTCTTCCAGATCGCGACCAGCCTGCGAAAAGCCGGCCACCATCTGCAGTGGGTATTCGCCACTGGATGCTTCCTGCTGCAAGCCAACCCTGACAACGTGCAGACCGCAGGTCTGCCAAAACGCGAGCAGGTCAGCGCTGCCACCGAAGCTGGTTCCGAGGTAATCAACATCCTGCTCGGCGGCATACGCCCTGGCAGCCTGCACCATGCTTTGGCCAATGCCCGCGCGTCTGACCTCGTCTGATACTGCAATGCGGACAACCCTCAGACCCCGCAGGACCGCGGCCTCGGGATAGCCGCTGTGGCTGGCCAACGATTGCGGCAGCAGATGGCCCCGTATTCGCCGGGTACCCAGACTGACCTGCTGTGCCAGCTCATCCGGAAGGCCACCTTCGAGCGCGCACCAGAGCACACCAACCATCTGATCGCCAATTCGCGCACGCCAGCTACGGGCGGCCGGGTCATCCAGCCACTGCCTCAGATCAGCGGGGCTGGTCCGGTAATGGGCATCCACCAGCAACCCAAAGGCACGGGACAGAGCTTCGTCACTTGCCGTTGCCGGCTCCCAGGGTTCGATGACCAGCTCGCCGGCGCTGTATTCAGTTTTCCCGGGCAAGCGACCACCGTCGGCCGCCAGCAAAAAGAGTCGGCTGATCAGGGCTTCCAGCGGATCGTTCATGGCCCAGCGTACCGGCTCGCTCAACGTTACCGACTGCCACTGGGGCGTTGATTGATCAAGGACCTGTCGAAAACGAATGGCAAAGCCACGGCCAGCCCCTTCGTAACCATGGACCGTGGTGGCGAACGCCACTCTCGGCCAGCCGAGCAGAACCGATTTCAGCAGCGGCGCCGGAATCGCTGCTGCCTCATCCACCAGGACCACTTCGGCTTCCGGCCGCAAAGCCAGCAAGTCACGCACCGGAATAAACCTCAGGCGGCCACCGGTTCGGGAGGCGAGTATCCCCGGGCTGGCTTCGGCCAATTCGTCCCCGAGAGACTCACGGGCGTGGCGAAAGAGGGTCTCCACATTCTGCTCCGAGGGCGCGGTAACCACGATGTCCTGCCTGCCTTGGCGCAACAATTCGGCTGCAGCCATACCCATCGCTGCAGATTTGCCACGGCCCCGGTCCGCCGTCACTATCAGCGGCCGGCGCCGTCGGCCCAGGCCAAAACGGACGAGGCGCTGAACCAATTGTTCCTGATCCCGGGTGGCGGCGATTCGAAAGCGTTTCTCAGGCAGGGGCGGAACCGGCGGCCGTGATTCCGGACGGTCGGGTGACACCCGGATGACCGCATCATCGTCGGCAAGCAGGTCGGCCATGCGGGCAGCAAACGGATGGTTCGGACCATGCTCCAGACCGGTTCTCGAGTAATCGGGATCCGCAAAGCGGGACCACTCTGCCAGCGGCGGCATCAGCCAGAACAGCAGGCCACCAGCGGTGAGCGCACCCGAGAGCGCGGCAAAGGCATCCGGAGGATTGCCGTGCCAGCCATCCCAGACGATAAGCGAGACTTCACACCCGAGCCACTTTCGAGCCCCGGGAGGCGTGACCCGGGTCAGCCGGGTATCGGGGCTATGATCCGCTGGTCCCGTCCAGAGGCCGCTCTGTATTTCCAGCCCGGGTAACAGACCGGAAAGCCACCTGAGGTTCTGTTCCCGATCACCCTCAAGCAGAACCAGTCGGCGTTCACCGTTGGCGGTGAGGCTGTCCTGCAGGGCACGCCATGCGGACGGATCCGCTTTGGCATCGGGTCCGGAATGGCTCATCAGCTAAGGTCGGCACCATGAGACTTGAGGTCGTCCAGGGCGCATTTTTCAAGGGCAGCCCGATGGGTGGCCCGCAGTCGGACCCTGGGGGCACAGCCAGCTTCAAAGGCTTCCTGCCACCGGCCGGCACACAGGCACCAGCTATCACCCGCTTTCAGGCCTTCGAAGCCGAATTCAGGCCTGGGGGTGCTGAGGTCGTTGCCCTGGGCTTTGGAGAATTCGAGGAATTCGTCGGTGACCACGGCGCAGACGGCGTGCAGGCCAAAATCATCCGGGCCGACGTTGCAGCAGCCATCGCGGTAAAAGCCGGTGATCGGGTCTTTGCCGCAGGTTTCGAGTTTTTCGCCAAGTACGTTTACCGATTCGGACATTTCCATGTTTAAGACCCTTTCGCTCTCATGTTTTGATCGCAATTATGCGGGAGCGGTATCCGCTCTACCAGCAGGCCGTTACAATACCGGCCATGCCGACCGAACCCCAAATTCCTGAGACCACCAACCTTCCGGATTTCCTCACCGATGAGCAGCGGGCGATTATCACCGCGGGCTATGAGCATTCGGTGATTACCGCCGTAGCTGGCAGTGGCAAGACGTCGACGCTTGCGTGGCGGATTCGGTACCTGCTGGAACAGGGGCATGATCCGGACCGGATGCTGGTGTTGATGTTCAACCGCAGCGCCCGGGTGGATTTCGAGCGCAAGCTGCAGGAGGTGTGTGCTCAGAGTGGGTTGGCGTTGCCGGAGATCCGGACCTATCACGCCATGGGCTTGCGGCTGTACAAACGGTTTGTGCGGGAGGGCTATCTGCCGGGGTTTTCAGACAAGATTCTGACCGAGCAGGAGATCAGTTTTCAGGCCTGGCAGTTAACCCGGCGGCTGGCGCCGGAGGATCTGGCGGATGAGATACGGCGCAACAAGAAGGATTTTGTCGAGACGGCGACGGGGTTTATTGATCTGGTAAAGACAACACTGTCACCGGCGGAGATCGTGTTTGAGGAGTTGGGGTATTCGGACAAGCACAAGTACCTCATTGATCTGTTCCACAGCTTTGAGCAGTGGCGTAAAAGCCAGGGTCGGATCAGTTATGCCGATATGCTGTATGAGCCCGTGATGGCGATTCACCAGAACTCTCCGTTGCAGCGGCTGGTGGGCAACAAGATGGATCTGATTCTGGTGGATGAGTACCAGGACACCAATGAGATCCAGCATCTGCTATTGCGATACGTGGCCGGAGACCGGGCCCGGGTGACGGTGGTCGGGGACCCGGACCAAACGATCTATGAGTTCCGTGGCGCGAAGCCCGAGTTTATCCTCAAGCGGTTCAGCGATGAGTTCGAAAGCCCGCTGGAGCAGACCCTCAGTTACACCTTCCGCTACGGCCATCGGGTGGCGTTGCTGGCAAACCATCTGATCTGCCACAACACCGGACGCAAGGATGTGCTTTGTCATTCCCACCCTTCGACGCCCGGCACGGAGATCACCCTGCATCGGGCGGAGAGCGATGCCGATACCGTGCTGCAAATTCTTCAGGGCCAATCGGAACCGGCTCTGGCAGGCACGGCCATTCTGTTCCGGGTCTGGAGTCAGAGTGTCCCTATCGAGCTGAAGTTGCTGGCTCGTCAGATTTCCTACCGGATTGATGCCGGCAAGGGCGCGCTGTTCAGCCGGGAAGTTCAGGCGATCACTGCCCTTCTGATGGTGGTGACCGGGAAACTGGAAAACCTGCCGGACGAGGATCGCCTGGAGCTGGCACGGCAGTTGTTGCGCTTTCCTCATGTGGGTCTGAAAGAGCCGGAGCTGGAGCAGTTGGCGCGTTTCCTCGCAGGATTTTCCAGTGGCTGGCACGAACGTCTGCTGGCGATGGACTTCGACGCGCTTGCGCCCATGGCCGCCCGCAAGCTCAGGAAACTCGGCGAAGTGCTTGCCCAACTGCGCAGCTACGGAGGCCCGGTTGCAGGACTGATCAGTGTCTATGCCGAGCACACTGATCTTTACGAGGGCATCCGCAGCCTGGCGCTGACGCATGAGAGTGCCGAGGAACGGATCGATACGATACAAGGATTCCGGCAGTACCTAAAAAGCCTTGATGTCACAGCTGAAGGCGCCCTGGAGCACCTGAAAACCCTCAAGCAGCAGGCAGGTGAAAAACAGCAGGGTGGAGTGCTTCTCTCAACGATTCACCGCACCAAGGGTCTGGAATGGCCGACAGTTATCATTCCCGGACTGCAGGAGAAATACCTGCCGTACAGCCCCCGCCCCCAGGACAATGCCAGAGCATTTCTGGAAAGCGAGCGACGGCTGCTGTATGTGGCCATGACACGCACACGCCAGCAGCTGCACCTGATCACCCGACCGGCCAGCAAGCAACCGCACCTGGACGGCGATCTGGGCCCAAGCCGTTTCGTGGAAGAGTGCTGCTTTGAACTTGCCGAGGAATTCGGTCGCTGGCTGGATGATCGATCTCCGGCAGAAACATCAACCATTCGGTTAACTGCCCCCCTGACACCGGTCAGCCAGCGTTACGCCGACCGGGAGAGCGTCACCCTTGAAGGCCAGGCGGCAACATTCGAAAACTCAACGGAACCACTCTGGCATCAAAAACGTCTTGGCCACGCGATCTTTGGTCCCGGCTCGGTGGTCGCCGAAGATGAGAATTCTTTCGAGGTACATTTCGACAACGGCGAGGTGCTTAACTTCAGTAAAAAAAGCGCGCATCTGTATTTTTCCGCTCTGGCCTGAAACGACCTCGGGGTCGTAAAGGTCAGCTGGGTACAATTGCGGACGTAACAATCCGTATCATTTTTTTGTTTTTTTTGGCCTACTGGCCTAAATTCCGGGTATACAAGCACTTTTCATGTGGAAGTGCGGTACCACAACGATAACGAACAGGAGGTTCTGCATGAACGTCATGCGTCCGATTTCCGCGGCTGTACTGGCCGCTACCCTGGCAACCCCGGCCATGGCCGATCGTCAGGAAACCGTTTACATCAACCCGTTTGCAGGTTTTCAGCTGTTTGACGACAAGCGCGATCTGAGCGAAACCGGCACCTTCGGCGTTGGTGTGGAATACCGCTTCCGTCCCCACTGGTCGGTGGAGGCGCTTTACTCACGTGCCGATGCAGACCGCAAATACGTGCCGGGCGAATCGGAATTTGATGAAGTTCGGGTTGACGGTACGTATTACTTTGCAGGGCCGGACGAAGCCTGGAACCCATACGTTTCTCTGGGCGCAGGCCATGCAGACTTTGGTTCGGACAACAGTGGCGTTCGCACCGCGGGCAGCAACCATGACGAAACCCGAGTGAACGTGGGTACCGGCTTCCGCTACAACATCAGCGACGCCGTATCACTGCGCGGTGACCTCCGTGAATTCCACGGCATTGATGAAAGCACCTTCGACACTCAGGTCTCTCTGGGCATCAGTTTTGCGTTTACCCGCACCGTGGCGCAAGCAGCGCCGGCGCCTGTGCGCCCGGCAGATGCAGATGGTGATGGCGTGCCGGATTCGCGGGACCAGTGCCCCGGCACCCCGGCAGGCGCAACCGTTGACAGCAATGGCTGCGAGCCGGATTCGGATCGCGACGGCGTGGCCGACAGTCGTGACCAGTGCCCGGACACACCGCGCGGTGCGGAAGTAAACAGCCGTGGATGTGAGCTGGACAGCGATAATGACGGCGTGGTCAACAGCCAGGATCTGTGCCCAAATACGACCGCAGGCGCAGAGGTTGATGAGACAGGTTGTGAAGGTGTAACCGAGACCATCGAAACCTTCACCATTGAAGTCCAGTTCCCGAGCAACAGTTCGGTCATCGGCAATGCCTACGATGCGGAGATCCGTCGCGTCGCTGACTTTATGCAGGAAAACCCCGAAACCATCGTGGAAATCGCCGGTCATACCGACAGCCGTGGCGCTGCCGACTACAACCAGTTCCTGTCCCAGCGTCGCGCTGAAGCAGTTGCTGGCCGTCTGACCGGGCCTCTGGGTGTTGATCCGGCACGAGTGGAAGCCGTAGGTTACGGTGAGGAGCAGCCGATCGCATCCAACAACACAGCGGACGGCCGAGCTGCCAACCGCCGGGTTGAAGCGCGCATTCAGGTTCGCCGTTAATTTAAGGTTTTACCTGAGTGGTTTGAAAAGGCGCCTTCGGGCGCCTTTTTTTGTTTCTGCAAAAATGCGAGGAACCGATGCTCAGAGCCATGGCACTGATCTTCACGCTCTCTGTTCTGGCAGTGCCGGCGCAGTCCCAGGTTTTTCGCTGCGAAAAAGACGGCAATACGGTGTTCTCGGACCAGCCCTGCGGCGAGGATGCTGAATCGCTTGAGCTACGGGATAACCGCATTGGCGGCAGTTTCAATCAGAACCTCCCGGTGCAGGAGTCCCCTGATCCAGAAGAGCAGACCGAAGAGTCAGAACAAGAAAAAGAGGCCGGCACATGCCGTTTTATCAACTCTACCGATTTGCGTCGTTATCTGGTTCGTGAGCAGGTGGTGCGAGGCATGACCCGTGACAACGTGCGCCGTGCTTTCGGCAACCCTCCTGAGACCTACACCAGCCCCCAGGAAGTCTGGATCTACCAGACCAGCTATTACGGCGCGCTCTATGAGCTGACCTATGTGTATTTCAGGGATGGCTGTGTTGAACGGGTTGAGTACCGGAAACCCTGACCGCATCAAGCAGCAGGTTGCGGGGTGTCAGTGAACGGTCGCAGAAATGCCCCAGCCTGACCCTGTACCCCTGTTCTTCCAGAAAAAGCGCGTAATCCAACACCATCCAGAGTTCCAGAGGGCGCCGGAACAGATGCCTGACCAGCTCATGGCGGCGAACCTCGGCCAGCCGTTGCACGCCAAACGCCTGCCAGTGATCAAAGTCCACCGTATCGAGTAATCGGAGCTGTTTTTTTGCCGCCGCCCAACGGCAAAAGGCGGGAAAGCCTTTGTTCAAAAGGCGGGGCGGATTCGAAGGAACCGGCAGATACTCATCACACCCACGAAGTTGCCGCTGCAGACCATCAAATCCCAGGCGCCACTGGCTGACAAGGCGGGTCTGTTCCCTCACCCGGGCCGGTGCCGTCACGGTTTCCTGAACCGCAAGCCGAAGATCGTTACGGCTCGGCTGCAGCGCTTTTGGGTGATCCGCCGCCCGCTGTGAAAGCGGCCGGTAGTGTTCCATCTCGGTGAGGTGGTAGCAGCAGGGCGAGACGCTCAATCTTGGCAACCCGGCTTCACTGCCTCGCTGCAGCAACTGCCGGTGCAGATCGCCACAAGCATGCAGTGCAACACCGTGGTGACGGCTGGGAAGCGACAAATCCTCTGCCATAACATCCTGGCAGCGGATCGACACGGGATCTCCGAACTGTTGTGCCAGTCGGTTGCCATCGCGCACCAGCTCCGGATTCCACTCGAAACCCTGTATCTCACTGGGGCAAAACGGCGCCAGCGTCCTGGACAGATGGCCCTTACCACAACACCAGTCCAGGGCGGGGTGTTCCAGCGGTGTCAGTGCCGCCGTAAAGGCGCCCGACTGCAGGCGTTTCCGACCGGGCATATCCGTGGCCCGGATTTCCGGGAGAGTCGCCTCTGATGCCTTTTCGGGTGCCGGTAACAGCTCCGGCAGTTGAACCATGTCGGCGTAACGGTCGAGGGACGGCAACCATGAGGCAACCCGAGCCGCCAACTCAACCGGGCTGCCATCCAAGTGCTGGCATTCCCCATCGGTTAGTTCCGCCAGCATGGCGGCCAGTTCCGGATAACGACGCGCCCAGGCAGGCTCCGGCGTCATGAACGGCGCCGGTTGCCAAAACTCGGAATGCTGTACCAGCCAGTCGTTCAGCTGCTGCCAATGCTGGTAAAAAGATTCCGCGCCGTGGTGTAAACTCGCCGCCGGAGGTAACGTCATGCAACTGGCCTTTGTACTTGTTGAACCCAAGGTTCCGGAAAACGTCGGTGCAGCTGCCCGTGCGCTGTGCACCATGGGCTTCGGCGAACTGTGGTTGGTCAATTCCGATCTGCACACCCGCCCGGAAGCCCACTGGCTGGCCCATGGCAGCGACCATATCCTGGACAATGCGCGCATTTTCCCCGATCTGGCTGCGGTAAGAAACTCCGTAGACCTGCTGATGGGGACCTCCGCCAAGACCCGGCATCAGCGCCAGGATTGGCACGGCCCCTCAGATCTGCGGAAGGTTCTGGCCACGAAGGGTGCGTCCGTGGCAACCGCAGCACTGGTGTTTGGCCGGGAAGATCGCGGGCTGTCCAATGAAGAGCTGGCTCTCTGCGATCTGTTAACCGGCATCCCCATGAAGGTCACCTACCCCTCCCTGAACCTTGCCCAGTCGGTGATGCTCTATGCCTGGGAAATGTCCGGGCTATCGGTAGCTACGGAGAGCCAGATTGAGCCCGCAGGTGAACATCGTCTTGGCGCGCTTCGTGGACGACTCGAAACCTTGCTACCGGAACTGGACACACCGCCTGAGGGAAAACTGTCCCAGTGGGTTTTCGAGCGTTTGCCCTTGTTGTCTGATCGGGATATCGGGTTTGTTCATACGCTGTGTTCGAACATTGAGCGCGCTGTGGATTGCAGATCTCAGTCGCGCTCGAATTCCGAGGCGGAGCAGGACGGATAGCCCCTCCCGGGATACGCTGTGAATACGTCCATGTACGCTCGACGAAAACATCCATGTTTTCGACGATCCCGGGAGGGGCTATCCGCCCTGCTCTCGGGCCTTTTGCGCGCACCGGAGTATTGAGCCTACTCCTGGAATCTTCCTGGGCGGAAGGCATCCAGGCAAACGGACGGCTCCTCGCCTTCGATTACCTGGGCGATGACATCGGCACTGCCCGCGGACAGGGTCCAGCCGAAGGTGCCGTGGCCAGTGTTGAGGTAGAGGTTGTCTCGGGGACCGCGGCCGATAATCGCAGGGCCATCCGGGGTCATGGGGCGGAAGCCGGTCCAGGTTTCCGCGGCGTCGAGATCGGCGCAGCCGGGGAACCGGGACTCCACCGATTTTCGGATCGTGGCCTGCCTCGCCTCCGGAATGTCTCTGTTGAAATCCGCTAGCTCGACAAACCCTGTGGCGCGTAATCGATTGCCCAGACGAGTAGAAACCACTTTGTAGTTGTCATCGTGAATGGTGGAAGCGGGGCCTCGTTCCGGGTCCTTCATGGGGACCGTCAGGCTGTAACCTTTTACCGGATAGATGGGCAGTTCGAGGCCCAGGGGCTGAACCAGGTGGTTGGACCAGCAGCCGGCGCTGATCACCACGGCATCCACTTCCAGGGCTTCCATGACTCCATCGCTGTTTCTGACTGAAATTGCGCTGACCCTCTGGTCATCGGCAATCAGCTTTTCCGCTTCCACGTTGTAACGAACCACTATCCCCTTTGCCTCGCAGACTTTAGCGAGTTCCCGGGAAAATTTGTGGCAATCGCCGGTTCCGTCGGTGTCATAGCTCAGGGCGCCATAAAGCGGACCATTGCCAACCATGCCGGGCTCGGCGTCGCGCACCTGTTCGGGTGTGAGCAAACGGGAAGGGATGCCCAGTTCGTTCAGCAATTCATGGGTCGTCCGGTAGCCTTCCAGCGCTTCCGGTGTGCTCGCCAGGTGCAGCAGACCCTGGTGGTCGCCATCGAAGGACAGATCAAGCTCCTTCTCAAGCGCCATGAATCGCTCCCGGCTGTGGATACCGAGGCGCAACATGGCGCGGCGATTCAACCCGAACAGCCCTGGCGACCAGGCGTAACGGAGCGTGGCGAACATGAACTTGAGTGTTTCCACAGACGGCGGAAAGCGTAGCTTCAGGGGGCCATCCTGCTTGAGGATCCAGGGGATGGCCTTGAATACAATCGCGGGATCGGCCCAGGGGTACACCACCCCATAGGATCGCTGGGCCGCGTTGGCCTTGCTGGTCTCGTTGCCGGCCATTGAATGACGTTCCAGCACAGTCACCTGGTGGCCCCGGCGATTCAGTTCATAGGCGGTGGTCATTCCCACCACGCCGCCACCAACAACAGCAATGTGCATGCATTCCTCCCTCATGTTTACTCCACGCCGGTCTTCGCCAGAAGACGCCGGTACTCTTTTAAAACGCTTTCATCTTCTTTCGGATATTCCGGCGCCAGTTTCTGCAATTGCTCAGCCAGTATGGCTGCGACAATCGGGCGCGCCTGGGGCTTCCGATCGCCCGGCACGATAAACCAGGGTGCCTGCTCTGTATGGGTCGCGGCAATGGCTTCCTCGGCAAACGCTTCGTACTCCCTGCGTTTTTCCCAGCCATCGATATCGGACCGATCAAACTTCCAGCGCTTGCGCGGCTTGTCCAGACGCTTGAGAAGCCTCTGGCGATGCTCATCCTCAGACAGGTTGAGCCAGATCTTGATCACCGTGGTGCCCTCTTCCACGAGATGATTCTCGAAGTTCCGGATGGAGCGGTAACGGTTTTCCCAGTTATAGCTGTCTGCTTCATGAACCGGCCAGACCCGTTCTGCGATCACAGCCTCATGATGGCTGCGATTGAAGGCGACCATCTCACCAAAGCCGGGCAGAAACGGCGTGACCCGCCAGAGAAAGTCATGGCGGGTTTCGGCCCCCCTCGGCCGGCTGAACGACCAGGCATGGAAACCAGCGGGGTCGGCGTAGGTTGCCAGAGTACGGATCAGGCTGTCTTTTCCACTGGTGTCCGGGCCGTGGGTAACCAATAGAACCGCCCTGGACTGGTTGGCCCAGAGCCGGCGCTGGTATTCACCGATCTGATCCAGACTGGCTTCCAACCCTGGCAGGGTGGTGTCATCGCCATCCAGAAAAGTCGGGTAATCCCGGAATCTGGGTTTTCCAGGGTCGTAGAGAAAAGAACTGGCAAACGCCGACAATTTCATCCAATGCTCCGTGCAAGTCCCTATGAATGTAATACAGGTCAACAATCGTACAAACTGGTAAACTTGTGAGATTGAATTCACAGAATAGCAGCCCGAATACAGGTTGCGATGGAGTGTAGTACCCGGCAATGAGTAAAAAACGTCGCGAGATTCCCGTATTCGATCACCCGATCATCGAAACCCACTGTCACCTGGATTACCTCAAGGACCGCGCGCTTGAGGAAACCCTGGAGCAGGCAAAAGGGGTCAATATCGAGAAAGTGATCACCATTGCGGTGTCCCCGGACAACCTTGCCAGAGTACGCGAACTCAGCCAGATGGCGCCTTGGGTTTATGGTACTCAGGGGATCCACCCCCACGATGCTGAAAGCTATTCTGATGACGTAGAAGCCGAAATCCGTGCCCACGCCCGGGATGAGAAGATCGTTGCCGTGGGTGAAATCGGCCTGGACTATTTTTACGACAACGCCGACCGGGGCGTGCAGCGCGAGGTGTTCCGGCGCCAGCTCCAGATCGCCTGTGACACAGACAGACCCGTGGTGATTCATAGCCGGGAAGCCGACGAGGATACCATCGAGATCCTGGGCGAGTTTGAGGCCACCCTCAAACGCCGGGGCGTAATCCACAGTTTCACGTCCGGCCCTGGGCTTGCCCGGTATGCCCTGGATCAGGGCTGGTGCCTGGGCTTCAACGGCATCACCACGTTCAACAAGGCCGAAAATGTAAGGGACATCGTGCGCATGGCTCCGATCGAGCAGATCCTGCTGGAAACCGATTCACCGTTCCTGACTCCGGTACCCTACCGCGGTAAGGAAAACGCACCTTTTTACCTGCCCTTTGTCGCCGAGAAAATCGCTGAGGTGAAAGAACTGCCTCTGGACGAAGTGATTGGCAAGACGTATCACAACAGCCTGAGGACGTTTTTCTCCAGCGAATGATCAAGCGCGTCCCCATTTCCGCACTCAAGGTCGGCATGTACATAACCGACCTGAACAACGACTGGATTCCCCACAACACCCAGCGCAAGCGAGGTGTTATCAAAAAAGAGGAAACCATCGAGAAAATCCGCCGTATGGGCGTGGAGTTCGTCTATATCGATGCCTCGAAGGGGCTCGATACCCAGGACTCGGAAACCGCCGCCGAGGTGGATCGCCGGAATGAGTCGGCCCTGCAAAAGGCGGGTGAACTGACGCCCGGCCTGCGGCCCTATGTACCACTTGCCGAAGAAATGGTCATCGCCCAGCAAATCCACAGCCAGGCCCAGGGGCTGGTGGGCGAGTTCATGAACCACGCCAAGGTGGGCAGCGCTATCGATGTGGCGCCCATCCACCAGTTGGCGGACGAACTGCAACACTCCGTGCTCAGGAATGCCAACGCACTAAGCTGCCTGGGGCGCATCCGGGAAAAAGACAATTATCTTCTGGAACACTCGGTAAATCTGAGTGTGTTGATGTCCCTGTTCGGGAACTACCGCGGCCTGTCGTCTGACGTCCTGCACCAGACCATTGTGGGCGCACTTCTCCACGACCTGGGAAAAATCCTCACACCCGACGAGATACTGCACAAGCCCGGACGCCTGACCCCGGAGGAGTTTGAAGTGATGAAACTCCACGCCCGCCATTCACGGGACATTCTGGCTACCACAGAGGGCATTGGCGAGCTCACCGTCATCACGGCGGCCCAGCACCACGAACGCCTCGACGGCACAGGCTATCCAGAGGGTCTGAAGGGTGATGAGATCTCGGAATACGGTCGCATGGTGGCGATCAGCGATGTATACGATGCCATCACCGCAGACCGGGTCTATCACAAGGGCATGACACCAACACAGGGTCTGAAGAAGCTTCTGGAGTGGAGCGGCACTCACCTCGATCCCAGTCTGG
This sequence comes from Marinobacter sp. L-80, assembly GCF_056859395.1. Classification (NCBI taxonomy): domain Bacteria; kingdom Pseudomonadati; phylum Pseudomonadota; class Gammaproteobacteria; order Pseudomonadales; family Marinobacteraceae; genus Marinobacter; species Marinobacter sp. L-80. The sequence continues at coordinate 164,580 of NZ_JBSXOI010000070.1, read as the reverse complement.
TCAAACAGTTTATCCGGTGCCTGGGCCTTTACCCGGTGGGTTCGCTGGTGCTTCTGGAAAGTGGTCGCCTTGGCGTCGTGGTTGAAGCCAATGAAAGTGACCAGAGGCTGCCGACTGTGCGCATTATGTACCACACCAAATTCCGCATGCCGATCACGTTAGAAACCCTCGATCTTGCGAAACCGGGCACACAGGACCGGATTCTGCGAGCCGTTGATCCCGATGAGCACAAAATCGATGTCCGGAAATTCCTGCTCTGACCACCAATAGCATCCCCCTGTTACTCTGCTAAGCTCAAAGAGACCTCTTCCAGATCGATAGCTCGCACATGATCGCAACGCTTTTCCAGGTTCTCGGCGGCCTTGCCCTGTTTCTTCTGGCCATGGAGATGATGACCGACGGATTGAAAAGTGCTGCCGGGCATCATTTGCGCCACATGCTGGGCCACTGGACCAAGACCCCCTTGCGTGGCCTGGCGGCCGGGTTTCTCATCACTGGAATTGTTCAGCACTCAGGCGCGGTGACCGTCGCCACCATCGGTTTTGTAAACGCCGGTTTGTTAACGCTGGCCCAATCCCTGGGGGTTATTTTCGGTTCCAATATCGGCACCACCATGACCGGTTGGCTGGTGAGCCTGGTCGGTTTCGGCTTCAAGATCGAAGCCTTGGCTTTACCTCTTCTGGCTGGGGGTGTCGGCGTAAAGATGATCAGCCGCAATCCGAGAAACCGATCTCTGGGCCAGGCATTGGCCGGATTCGCCCTGTTTTTTCTGGGCCTTTCAATCCTGAAATCGTCTCTGGAAACACTGGCGGGCGGCCTCGACAGCAACGTTTTGATAGACGCCGGCTACGGGCTGCCCACGTTCGTTCTGATCGGCTTTCTGGCGACCGTGCTGACCCAGTCCTCCAGCGCTTCACTGGCGATCGTACTGACGGCAGCCGCAGGCGGACTGATACCCCTCAATAGTGCGGCAGCAGCGGTCATTGGCGCGAACCTCGGTTCGACATCAACAGCTGCCCTGTCTGCGCTCAAAGCAACCGCCAACGCCCGCCGGCTGGCCGTCGGCCACATCCTGTTCAACGCTGTCACTGGTCTTATTGCCCTGCTCGTTCTGCCCATTATGCTCTGGGTGGTGGCATTGCTTGCAGACTGGCTGGCACTGGATGCCAACGTGGCGGTGTCCCTGGCCCTTTTCCATACCCTGTTCAATGTCCTCGGGGCATTCATCATGCTGCCCTTTACACCGCAATTCGCACGTTTTCTGGGGCGGCTGTTCCGTAGCAAGGAAGAAGACAACGCCGAGCCCAGATTTCTGGATAACACCCTGGTAACCACACCGGAACTGGCCATCGGCGCTGTCGACCAGGAAATGAAACGGCTGATCGGACTCACTCGGGGGCTTTTAAGGGTATGCCTCGACCGCGAGGATCTTCAGCCAACTCAGATTCGCCCCAAGTCCGAGGCCTGTCGCAACCTCAATGATGCAATCACCGATTACATCTCGAAGCTGCGGGCCGAAAAGATGCACCCGAACACAGTAGATGCCCTCACCGAGACCATACGAACCTGTCGTTACCTGACCGAGGCGCAAGGGTTGGCGCCTGCCCTGCTCCAGCTGCATGAAACAAGAAAGCTTGGCCAACTGACTCCGCTTGCCCGACAAATGGACGAATACACGGAGCTGTTAAGGGCTCTTCTGGAGGCTGACGAGCCCGCTCCTGCCACCTTTGCCGATACTGAGAAAACGTACCATATGCTCAAGTCGCGTATGCTTGGGATGATCGTGAGAGGTGAGTTTTCGGCCATCGCCGGGGAGCGCACCCTTGATACGCTAAGCTCTGTGCGCAGATTAACGGACCAGTGGCAAAAATCGCTGGCCTGGCAGCCGGCAACCGAGCTGCTCAATGGGGATGTTCACGCAGAAGGTTCAACGAACCGGACATAGCGGTTACGGCCCTGATGCTTGGCCTGATACATGGCCTGATCCGCCTGCCGCAACAGCTGATCTCCATCCAGATCCCCGATTTGCGGGAACAGCGTGTAGCCGATACTGGCTGAAACCTCGACGCTGTGATCGGCGACCCAGACCGGCTCGGCCACACGGGTCAGCAGACGCACCAGCAGACTCTCCAGGGATGCGTCATCCTGAACGTTCATGACAATGGCCGCGAATTCGTCACCCCCAAGTCGCGCCAGGGTGTCCTCTTCCCGGAGCACGGCGCGCATTCTGGTAGCTATCTCCACCAGCAACTGGTCGCCCGCCCCATGACCGAAGGCATCGTTAACCGGTTTGAATTCGTCCAGATCAATGTAAACCACTGCCAACTTGCCGCTCTGCCTTTTGGTCAGGGCCATGGCCTGTTGCAACCGGTCGGCAAACAGGACCCTGTTTGGCATACCGGTCAGGGCATCGTAGTGGGCCATGATCCTCAGCTTTCGCTCCTGCTCCTTGAGCCGACTGATGTCACTGAAAATACCGACGAAATGCGAGACCTCGCCATGATCACTGCGGACACTGCTCAGTGTCACCGACAAGGTAATCCTCTCTCCGTCGTTTCGTCGGCTTGCGAACTCACCAGACCAGAAACCCTGGGCCCGGGCGCTGGCAAAAATGCCGCTTCCCTCATCCACCGGTAATGGTGGCAGACGCCCTATTGCGCGGTTCCGTGGCCGGCCTGTGATTGCCAGATATGAATCGTTGGCATCAACCACAATACCGTGGCTATCGGTAATGAAGATGGCCTCGCGGGCATACTCGAAGACGCTGGCGGCCAGGCGCTGACGCTGTTCGGCCCGCTTCCGGCGGGTAACATCGTACAGGGAGCAAAGAATCAGGCCTTCCGGTTCCCCCTCTGCATGAATGGGCGCCATGGTAGTCTCAACCCAGACTTCAGTGCCGTCCGAACGATTCAACACCCACTCGCATTGTTCTACCTGGCCCCCGGAGACCCGGGCCAGCATGTGCGCCATTTTCTGTCGTGAAATCTGGCCGTCGGGCTGGTATTCAGGAGAAAAAACCGCCAAATCCTTGCCAACGAGGGATTCACTGGAGGTGTACCTGAGCAGATCGACGGAAGCGCGGTTGGTATCGCTGAACAAACCATCGCGAATCAGCAGAGCAGGCTGGGGCCAGCCACGAATCAGCTGGCGCAGACGCTTCTGTTCCGAGGCAAGCTGACGCCTGCTCCTGCCCAGCCACAGAGACGTCGCCAGCAGCAGGGTTACCAGGATCAGAATGGTAAAGACCCAGAGCCTGTACTGATGCAAGGCATCCACCCAGGTTAGCTGTGGCGCCTGATCGTAGGGCGGGAAACGCAACGTTCGAGCAAGGTACTCAACCGCCTGGTAATCCGCGGGGGGTGAAAACCCGGAAATACCCGCAGCCTGGGCAACCTCGTCATCGGGCTCAATCGCGAAAACCGCGGAGGCGATCTTGCGAACAATTCGCTCATTCACATGGGGCAGCGCCACCAGCGGCCATTCCGGGTACAGGCGAGTTGAAACGATGTACGGAAATCCACCCAGCCGCTGACGGTTCAGAACCTTCACCTTGTTAAACAGATCAGGGTCAGCCTGCGCCATTTGCTCCAGAATGCTGGTGCGAATGAAACCAACATCCGAATCCCCTGAAAGCACCGAGCGGACCACCCGGTCGTGGGTGCCCAGAAAACGAATCAGGTTCACTCGCCGGATATCAATGCCGGCGTCCAGAAGCTCCAACACCTGGGTCTGAAAACCACCCAGGAAATGAACACCGGGCGAGGCGATCGTCCTGTCACTGAGATCAGCAAGTTGCTCAATGTCGGCACGATCAGCTCTGGTAAAAATAACGCCACCAAGACTGGCGGTTGAGGTGTCACCCGCCCGCCTGACCAGCGTTGCCAGAACGCCAGTCAGGCTACGTTCACTGCGAATCAGGAGAAAATGGCTCGGATTGGTCAGAAAGAAATCCAGCCGATTGGCTGCGATCGCCCGGCTCATATTTTCCTGATTGAGGACCTCCAGATTTATCTGAAGCCCGGTCTCGCGGGAGAGATAATCTGTCAGGGGCTTGTAACGCTCCTGGAGGATATGGTCAGGCCGATAGGAGAAAACACCAAAGGTCAGCGCCTGGCTCGCACTGACAGCCTGGATCGCGACAAGCTCACCGGCCAGGAGCAGGACAAGGCTGATGACACACCTTCGGGCGTTCAAGAAGTCCTCCTGGGCAGGAACGAGGAATCCGACAGGTGCTGAAATTCGGGAGCTCTGGTAATCAGCCCTTCTTCTACCATAAGGCGGGACAGCGAGCGCGCCACTGTTTCCAGCCGACCCGAGGCCACCAGGTAACGCTGGTTTGCTGCCAGATCCGGCAACATGACGGTCGCAAGTGCCGCCCGGACATCATCTGGCGCTATCCCCTGACGGTCCGCTATCCGATAAACGGAATCATGCATGCTACGCACCATATGTTGCAGACCGGCAAAGTGGGCACTTACCAGGTCCAGAACCGCGCTACGGTTCCTTTCCGCGGTCTCCCGGGTCACTACCAGGAGATCAAAAATGGTTTCCGGTATATCACTGCTATCAAAAAGCCGGACCCCTCCGGAGTTCTCGATCACGGAAGCGGTGGGCTCATAGCATACCGAGGCATCCACTTCACCGCGTGACCAGGCTTCCGCGTGTTGGTCCACCGGCAAATCCACCTTTATGACCTCATCCGGACCAAGCCCTGCCACCTCAAGAATTTTCAGCAGCATAATGCCGGAGACCCCATTCAGCTCTGCAGCAATTCGCTGCCCTTTCAGGGCCGACAGGTCTGCAATCGTTGGCCTGACCATTAACACATCGGCACCTGCTGACACATCGGCCACGGCAACGACAACCAGCTCCAGGCCCCTGGACCAGAGCCGTATGGTTTCATCGAGAGTCAGCGCCGCACCATTGAGAGCCCCGGACAAAAGCCCTTCCATGGAGTCTTTTGCAGACGTACCCGGCACCAGCGCAACCGTCGCCGGCAGCCAGTTGAAATCACCAGCAAGATAGAGCGGTTCGTAGCCAATCCAGGGGTGAATTCCGAATCTCAGAGGGCCGGAATCGCTGCAACCCGGCAATCCCGCCGCGGACAGCCCGGCTGCTATCGATAAACCAAGAAATTCACGGCGTTGCATCAGGATCTAGACCGGGCTTGGACATTAACAATTGTCAATAAACGTTAGTTTACTGTTTCACATACTACCCGTAAAACCGCAGCATGCATTGCACCGCGTCAATTTATCCCAAGGACAGGAACACGCCCATAAGAACCGGCGACAGAAAAGACAACAGAAAACCGGAGGCAATCGCCACCGGCACACAGGGCAGCCCACCACTGCTGCGGATAACCGGCAGCGTGAAGTCCATGGCAGTAGCACCACCGTAACCAATGGCCATTGCCGGTCGACTGGCAATGAGCAGGGGAATAATAGCCAGTGCAACGATCTCCCTGAGCACATCGTTGAGGAAGGCAACTCCACCCCAGGCAGGGCCGAGGGCTTCGCCAATCACAATACCGGACAGCGAGTACCAGCCGAACCCGGAGGCCACCGCCAGGGCATCGTGCCAGGGCAACCCAAGCCAGGGTATCAGCAGCGCCCCGGCCACCAGGGAGCTGAGCGTCAGAGCCAGTGCAATCCCCAGACCCTGACGATTCATCAGCAGCTTTCGCAACGACAGGCCGGCATTACGCAATTGGAGACCTATGAGGAACAACAGAAACATCAGCGCCCAGGTGGCCAGTTGTTCCGCCATGGGCATGTCCGGCAACAGGTAGTATCCGGCCAGCAGTCCGGCAATAACCGCCACCAGGGGTTTCAGGCCGGCAAGGAACAGCCTGCGGTAGCCGGGACTGACGCTGCCTTCAACCCGCTCAACCGACATTGGCTGCCAGCGGTGAAACAGCCATAGTCCGAACATGTTGGCGACAAAAAGCACCAGCACCAGTGCCAGTACCTGGGTTGCCATGCCGCCCAGCTGTGCCGCCAGCCCCTCCATCTGACCTAGCCCCAGGCCGAGCAACAGCAGGATAAAGTAGACCAGCCCCTCCACCGTGTAATGGATTACGGTCATGGCCCTGCGATTCTCAAGGGCAATGGCAAACCCCAGAAAAAGGGGAGCAAGAATGAGCAGGGCTCCGGTCAGCATGGTGTCCTCAAAAAACAGAAGGGGTGGTTATCAGGTTAGCGGTTTGAACTGGTCGGGGTCGGCCTCGGAGCTGGCCTGTTCAGGCTCAGGGGTTCCGATGGTGCGGGCAAGGCGTTGGGCCGTCACGGACCACACCACATAGTCACCGGGCTTTGGATCATAGCCTTTTCCCATCATGGTGCCGGCAACGCTTCTCAGAACCGATTCAGCGCGGGCCTGGGTTGGCCAGGGGCCCCGGCAAAACTGGCCATCAGGCCGACCCTTATCCGGGCCCGCCAGTGCCACCAGCCCCCAGCGACCATCGCCAACGGGCCGGATATGCAGCTCAATCCGCTGGCTGTCATTCACCATCACAAGGTCCCGGAGCGGGCTGCGGCCGTGGAAATAGTGAAGCTTCATGGTGCCGGGCTGTCAGTGCAGAACATGACCTGACCTGTCCTGAACCAGAACCCAGGGCGCGATGACCACCGCCCAGAGCTCCGCATTGCGGTCGTACCAGCTTTGCGCGGTATCCGGCGCAACCTCGCCAACCTTGCTCTCTTTCATCCATTGTTCGAAACGGGGTTTGTTATCCGCAGCCAATTCGGTGGCCACCTCGAGCAGATCCAGTTCCGGCGCCACCCTGACAACCTGCCCCCGGGCAAAATAGGTCTGCAATTCATGCCAGCGGATGCGGGAAGTCTCGAGATTCAGTTTGGTTTTCAGTTCGTCCCGGGACGGGGAGGATGACATGGGTACCTCTTCAATCAAAACAGGGCTCAGGGAGGCCAGACTACCGGAAATCGCACTCGTCCGCATCTGTTCGGAGCCAGCCAGGAAGCCCTTATGGCCTCATTTGGGCGCTGGCCAGAATCTCCGAAATCTGCTCCGATAGCGTCATGGGGTCAAACGGTTTGGGGATCACGCCTGCTGCACCCAGGGCCCGGTACTCTTCAATCTCGGAGCGCTGCAGCCTTGCAGTCATGAAAATCACCGGCACTTGCGCCATGCCCGGCAACTCCCTTAGCGCCCGCAGGGTTTCAGGCCCGTCCATACCGGGCATCATGACATCAAGCAGCACCAGTTCCGGGTCAAACTCTGGAGCCACCTTCAGGGCGTGTGCCCCAGATTCACAGAGCCGGGCCGTAAACCCTCCCACGTCCTGCAGCGCGATTTCAGCAATTGCCCGGATATCCGGATCGTCTTCCACATACATAACCCGTTGAGGCAAACCTTCCCTTTCAGCCACCACGGCCCTACTCCTGTAACTGGTTTTCGGTTTCCAGACCAATACGCCGAAGCAGCTTCTGACACTCCCCGGTCGCCTGTTCGTCAGCGGCAATCATGGCAGCCGCGCGCATGATCAACCGTTCGTCCCGCGTGCAATCACCCGGAATGAAGTGGACAGCCCCGATCAGCTCCCGCAGACCAAGCGGCAGTCGCCACTGCACTTTCAATCGGTTGCCATAGGCTTGTGACCACTGGTTCAGGGCCTGCTCTGCTTCGTTTTCCCCGAGAGAACCTCCGGCCCCAATATGCTGGTTAAGCACCTTGAGTACCGCCAGCTCCCCCAACCGACTGAGCAGCCCGGCCTGTTGGAACACGACTGGCTGTTTTTTCAGCCTGATCGCCAGACGCTGGGCCTCCTTGGCCACCTGCAGCGACATTTCATGATGCTTTACTGCCAGCTCCCTGAGTGATTCGTGCTGCAGTTTATTGGACACATCCAGGGACAGGGCAAGGGCCTGATTGAGGGCCAGCGCCACACCAATCGACGCTATGGCGTCCCTGAGGGTTTCCACCGGCTTGCCAGTCCGGCGGAACGAACTGCTGTTCGCCACATCCATCAGGCGAGCGGTCAGGCTGGTTTCCTCCCGCCACCGTTCGGCCAGCTGCGCCGGTGACAATTCGTCCTGCCGCTGTACGAGCTCGAGAATCTCCTGTGGGTCAACATCAGACGGTAGCTGAATCACCTGTCCCAGCGAGTTTTCCAGCAATTCAGCGACTGGCTTCAGCTCCCGGGACTCGATCTTCAGAAGTTTGGCAAGGCGCTCGTGCAGCAGCTGTACGTCGAAGGGTTTGGTTATGTACCCGTTAATACCGTAATGCGCCGCCTGCAAAACCGACTCGCGATCAGAGCGCCCGGAAACCATCACCACCGGCACGTCGCGATCTGAACCGCGAATCTTCCTGACCAGATCGAGACCCGACCCATCAGGCAGATTCCAGTCTGCGATGACCAGATCAAAACGGTCTCTGGCCGCCCGTTGATGTGCCTCAGCAAGCGTCGCCACAACCGTCACCGCAACTCCGGGATACAGCCCGGCCACCACGGTTTCCAGCAACTCGGCAATGAGATCATCATCTTCAAGTATCAATGCTTTCAAGAATCCACCTCTGGGCTACACGGCAAGGATTATTGGAGAGAGTAAACGGTAACGCCATTACGGCCGCCGCGCTTTCGTTGATAGAGGGCCTGGTCAGCAGCTTCCAGGGCGTCCTCTCCATTCGGAAAGTCGTTAATCGCGGCAATGCCAGCGCTGAGCGTTACCTGGAAACTGCTCTCGCCAACGGAGAACGCCAGTTCGGCGAAACTCTCGCCGATACCCTGAATCAGCTCTGCCGCTGCCGGAACCGGGCATTGCGGCAAGACCACGAGGAATTCCTCGCCTCCATACCGACCAATCATGTCGGTTTCCCGCAAGCGGTTCCTCAGCAGATTCGCAAGGGTGCGGATGACTATATCCCCGTACCGGTGGCCCCAGGTGTCGTTGATACGCTTGAAATGATCCAGATCCAGCATAACCAGGCTGGAAGGATGTCCGTCCCGACGACACCGGGCGAGTTCCTTTTCCACTTCCTGCTTGATCAGTGAATGTTTAAGCAGGCCGGTCAGGCTGTCCCGGTTCATGAGTTCCGACAACTGCCGTGCCCGGTAGCACCGGATCCTGACCGACCGGACCAGGTAATCATCGGAGACCGGCTTCATCAGGAACTCATCCGCCCCCTTGGACAGCGCCTCCAACTGGTTGTCCGGATCATCCTCGGACGAGAGGTAGATGATCGGCAGGCTCAGCCAGCGCGGCTCAAACCGGATCAACCGCGCCAGGGTCACCCCGGAGTAATCACCAATCTGGACATCCATCAGGACGATATCCGGCTGAAAGGCTGACAAAGTGGGCATGAGATCGAGAGGGTCCGATACTGTCTGCGCCTCGATACCCGCCGACTGCAGCACCAGGCAATAATGCTCGGCCAGCTCTGTGTCATCTTCAACAATCAACACCCGGCCCTGAACGCCAGCGCTTCGCTCAATCGCCAGAGATTCGATGCGTTCGGCAAGTTCGGGAACATCCACCGGCTCCGGGAAGAATGCGTAGGCGCCCAGTTTCGCCACATGGTATTTATTGCCGAACGACGCATCAGCGCCTACGCAGATCACCGGCAGGCGCCTGCGGGCCCCCTTTGCCATAAACTGGTTGCGAAGCGCCATCACATCCGCCACCGCTGAGTCGCTACACAGTATGGCGGCAGCACCCGGGGTGTCCGCCAGCGCTTCCTGCACCGCGGCCGTAGCATGTCGATCGACGGTCCGGCAGTCAAAGCCATAGCGAGCCATCTCGGCACCGAGCGAGGCCAATCCCTCGCGGCCGTCGTCCATGACAATCACGCTTACCTGCATACCGTGACTGCCCTCGAATGCGTCGCCCCTTGAAACGGTGGTCTGGCCCTGGTCGCGGTTTTCGCTTTTTACTTCGATGAGTTTTGCCAGGGCATCAATGCCGTCGGCAAACCCGTCGTTCACCTCAATGGTCTGACTGTGGCTGTTGTCGGCATCTGTGAGCTCTTCGGCCTGACTTTTCAGCTTTTTTTCCAGGGCCCGGGCCGCAACACCCAGCTCCGCCAAACCAAAAGTACCGGCTGAACCGGCAAGGCGGTGCAGTTGCTGATAGCACTGGATAAGGCCCTCCGCAGACAGTTCACCACGGCGGGCCTGCTCTGCGTATGCACGCAGAGCTTCAATGTCTGCGCTCGCGCGAACGAGGAACTTCTGCCTCAGCGCTGCCAGTTTTGCCGAGACATCGCTGTTTTCCTGCGAAGCCAAATCAATTCTCCCGATGAATGTATTTTGCCGCCCTGACAAAATCCACTATTCTCGCCCCAATAGAACCATGTTTGCGCTCGCCCGGCCATAACCTTAAGGAAGTATATTGCGAAACCTGTCCCTAGGCAGTCGCGTCGCCCTGATTGCCATCTTCAGCAGCATTGTTACGGTCGCTGTGTTGTTAGCGATCGCTTATAACCAGCTGGTGCGGGACTTCGAAAATGTGCTGACCCAGCGCCAACTGCTCGAGACCGAAGCCAACGCCAACCGGGTAAACCAGGACCTGCAGGTTCGGCTGCAGGCTCTGGAGACCTTTGCTGCACTACTGACGGACGGTGAGGACCGACTACCACTGCCACGAATCGAGAGCCTTGTGGGCCGGCAACCATCCCTGCAGTCCTACTTTCAGGAAGGCCTGGTGGTATTTGATGACAACGGCGTTGCCATCGCTGAGAACGTGCATGTTCCCGGTCGCCTGGGCACATCCTACGCAGACCGGCAGCACTTCCGGACAGCGTTTTCATCACGGAGCCCGGTTATCAGCCGGCCGATCATTGGCCGGACCACCGGTCTCCCCCTGCTATCCTTCCTGGCTCCCATTGAAAGTGATGACGGCGATCTGTTGGGGTTTGCCGGCGGCATTATCAATCTTGCCGAAGCGAGCATCATTCCAATGGAGGACGCCAACCGTCCGGATACGGTGTTCAAGGTCCTCGATACCGACCATTTCATACAGGTGGATGCCCTGTCCGGCACAAATATCATGCCGGACCTCCCCGCCCCCGGTGAAAACCTGATCGTCGACGCGGCGCTGTCCGGCGTCACCTCTGGCGTTGTGACTGATCGGGCCGGGGAAAAATGGATCTACGCCACCCGTCACCTGGAGCGGGTGGGCTGGATGTTCCTCCGCGCGGTGCCTTACGAACAGGCAACGCAGCCGGCCTGGGCTTCGTTCCGGGCGTTCTTTGTCATCAGCATTGTTGCCATGCTGATACTTGCGATCACTGCCTGGACGCTGGCCCGCGCCGCAACCCGGCCGCTGGAAAAAATGTCGTCAAAAATCCGCGCCATGGCCCGGGATGGTTTCGTCTCTGCCCGGCTTAAACCTGCCGGGCCACCAGAAATCCGGAGCGTCGCCAGCGCCTTCAATCAACTGATGGAAGAACGGGAGGCCCTGGACGTGCTCAAGGACCAGTTCGTGTCCACCGTAAGCCACGAACTGCGCACGCCACTGACCTCGATCAACGGCTCCCTGAAGCTTCTCAACTCCGGTGCCTCCGGCGATCTACCGGTCAAAGCCCGGGCCATGGTGGATGTAGCACTCCGCAATAGCGAGCAGCTGCAACGGCTGATTTCCGATCTGCTGGACTTTAACAAGGCTTTGGCCGGCCAGATGCCCATCAACCTGGAAACCATCGAGGTCAACTCAGCCATTGCCGATGCCTGCGACAGCAACGGGGCCATGGCCAGACATTACCGAGTTCCGCTCACTGCGAAACAGGGCGAATCCCGGTATGTAAGCGCGGATCCTCTGCGCCTCCGGCAAATTCTCGACAACTTTATCAGCAATGCCCTCAAGTTCTCCCCTCTTGAGGGGACCGTCGAAGTCCGTTCCGAATTAACCACATCTGGCCAGGTCCGTATCACAGTGACCGATCAGGGCAAGGGTGTGCCAGAAAGCTTTCTACCCCGTCTTTTCCACCGTTTTGCCCAGGCGGAGTCCGGCTCAACCCGGGCCAGGGCAGGCACAGGTCTGGGCCTGGCGATAACCCGGGAGCTTGCAACGCTCATGAACGGTGAGGTCGGCTATTATTATCAGAATGGGGCCCATTTCTGGGTGGAATTGCCCGCCGTGAAGCCTGAAAAGCCGGAATCCGGAGACCGCCATGAAAACGCCTGACCTGCCACCGGATGAAGCGCACCGGCTATGTGCCCTGGACGAACTGAAACTTCTGGACACACCGCCAGAGGAAAGATTTGACCGGCTCACCCGGCTTGCCGCCCGCACCTTCGATATTCCTATCGCGCTGGTATCGCTGATTGACAATAACCGGCAGTGGTTTAAATCAAGGCACGGACTGGAAGCTCCGGAGACTGCCAGGGATATTTCGTTTTGCGGCCATGCCATTCTGCGGGAAGAGCCCCTCGTCATCGAGAATGCCCTGAACGATGAGCGGTTTGTGGACAATCCTCTGGTAACCGGCGCGCCCAACATCCGTTTCTACGCCGGTGCGCCGCTTCACGACCGCCACGGCCATCGCGTTGGCACTCTCTGTGTGATTGATCGCAAACCCCGGTCGTTCTCCGACGACGACAAAGCCACCCTGCGGGATCTCGCCGACCTGGTTGAGCGGGAGTTCGGGCTGGGTGAGCTGGGCAACTTTTACGATGAGCGTAACCGGGCCCTGAATCTACTTACTGAAATTGCCCTGGATACCCAGGGAGACGCCAGCCAGAGAGTGACACGGGCCCTGGAAATTGCCTGCAACTACCTGGGACTGGAGACCGGTATCGTCAGCCGGATAACCGGCGGCGCCTACACGGTGCACTGGCATTTCACGCACCTGCAGGACACCCTGACCAACGGCACCACCATTTCCATGGAGCGCACCTACTGCTCACTGATGGTGGCAACCGGACAAGTGCTGGCCATTAATCACATGGGGCAGTCGGCCTATCGCAACCACATCTGCTACCAGGTTTTCGGGCTGGAAAGCTACCTGGCTGCCCCCATCTGGATTAACGGCGAGATATTCGGCACCATCAATTTTTCCTCCAGAGATCCAAGACTGACCCCGTTCAGCGCCACCGAGCGCATGTTCGTCACGTTACTGGCACGCTGGGTCGCGGACACCATATACCAGCAGCAGCATACGGAAACCCTCAACAAGCTGGTGACCCAGACTCCCGGCATGCTCTACCAGTACCGCCTCTGGCCCGACGGACACAGCAGCTTTCCCTACACCAGCCCTGGCATTCAGGACATCTATGGGGTTTCGGGGGAGGAAGTAGCCTCTGACGCCTCCCCTGTGTTCGACCGGATTCATCCGGACGATCTGGCAGGAGTGGCGGAATCCATCCAGCGTTCTGCAGAGTCACTTGAGCAGTGGCAGCATCAGTATCGCATTCGCTGGAAAACCGGTGGCTGGCACTGGGTAGAAGGGCTCGCTCGGCCTGAACCACTGCCCGACGGCAGTACTCTGTGGCACGGCTACATTGCCGACGTGCACGAGCGCCACAAAATTGATGAAATGAAAAACCAGTTCATTTCCACGGTGAGCCATGAACTGCGAACACCGCTGACCTCCATCTCGGGCTCTCTGGGGTTGATTCTGGGCGGCGCCACCGGGCCACTCACCCAGAAAACCACACAAATGCTGGACATTGCCAGACGCAACACCGATCAGCTCAGGCGTCTGATTGATGACCTGCTGGATATCGAGAAACTGGTCACTGGCAATATGACGATTGATGCCTCCGTGCAGGACCTCGAAAGCGCGGTACGGGTGGCACTGGAGGAAATCCAGCCGCTTGCAAACCAGCACAGCATTGAGATCCAACTGAACAACGCCAATCCCGGGGTCCGTGCCAATTTCGATGGCACCCGGCTGACACAGGCCCTGTCCAACCTGCTTTCCAATGCCATCAAGTTCTCGCCGGAGGGCGACATCGTGGATGTGGACATTCGGCAATCCGGAACTCGGATAAGACTGGAAGTCAGGGATCGTGGGCCCGGCGTGCCGGAGAGTTTTCGGGACAGGATATTCCAGAAGTTTGCCCAGGCAAACGCCTCATCGTCACGCAGCAAGGAAGGCACCGGTCTGGGTCTGGCCATCACCCGGGAGCTGATGTATGCCATGGGAGGGGAAGTCGGCTTCGACTCAGAAGAGGGCAAAGGCGCCTGCTTCTGGCTAAGCCTGCCCCTGGCCGACGCAGACGATAAAGGCGCTACCTGAGAGGCAGCGCCCTTGCTCGGCACTGGTCCGCGAAGTTCAGCTATCCAGCCCTTCCAGCAGACCGGCCATATCGTCGGCGTGCTCTTCTTCCTGGGCCAGGATTTCCTCGATAATCCGCCGGGAAGTCGGGTCCTGGTCGCCGAGATAACGGGCAATCTCGCGGTAGCTGTCGATCGCTATCCGCTCAGCCACCAGATCCTCAACCACCATTTCCCGAAGCGTTTCGCCTTCGACGAACTCCGCATGTGATCTGGTCAACAGGCCTTCTGGCGAAAAGTTTGGCTTGCCACCCAGCTGCACAATACGTTCTGCCAGCCAGTCTGCATGCTGCTGTTCCTGGTCCGCGTGCTCGAGGAATTCCTGGGCAGCAACATTGGCGTTGATACCCTCGGCGCGGAAATAGTGGCTCTTGTAACGCAGCGTGCAGACAATTTCGGTAGCCAGTGCCTCGTTAAGAATCTTCACCACATTGTCACGGTTGGCGCCATAGCCTTCAGTCATAGCCCCTTCTTCAATGTGTTTGCGGGCCCTTTCGCGAAGGGTTTTGACGTCCGTCAGAAACGGTTGATCAGTCATAAAGTCTCTCTCGTTTATCTATTGAATTCGGCATAGCGACAGACCGCTATGCCATTTCATTCTTTCCACTCAGGCAGTGCGCAGCATCTCCCGCACAACGTAATGGAGGATGCCCCCATGCTTGAAGTAAACGGCTTCGTTCGCGGTATCGATCCGCGATTTCAACTCACAGGTTTCTGTAGAACCATCCTTGTATTTCACCGTCATCGTCAGGGCCTGACCCGGTTTGATCTCGCCAGACAGGCCCTCAATGCTGATGGTTTCCTCGCCGGTGAGTTTCAGGCTCTTGCGATCCGTACCCTCCGGGAACTGCAGTGGCATAACGCCCATACCAATCAGGTTGGAGCGGTGAATGCGCTCATAGGATTCAGCCACCACGGCTTTCACACCGAGCAAACGTGTGCCCTTGGCCGCCCAATCCCGGCTTGAGCCGGTACCGTATTCCTTGCCGGCAATGACCACCAGCGGCGTGCCCTGCTCCTGATACTTCATGGCAGCATCGTAGATGGCCATCTGCTCGCCTGTGGGAACGAATTTGGTGAAACCGCCTTCCACGCCGTCGAGCATTTCGTTCCTGATGCGCACGTTGGCGAAGGTGCCGCGCATCATCACTTCGTGGTTACCCCGGCGGGAGCCATAGGAGTTGAAGTCTTTCGGCTCAACGCCATGCTCCTGCAGGTATTTACCGGCAGGGGTGTCCGGCTTGAAGGAGCCCGCCGGTGAGATGTGGTCGGTGGTCACCGAGTCGCCCAGCAGTGCCAGGATGTTGGCGTCCTTGATATCGTCAATGGCGTCCGGCTCTTCCTTCAGGCCTTCAAAGAAGGGCGGATGCTGGATATAGGTAGATTTGTCAGACCACTCATACACCTTGCTTTCCGGCACCTTGATGGACTTCCAGGTGGCATCGCCGTCGAACACTTCCGCATACTCCTTGCGGAACATGTCGGTTTTCACTTTCTCCACGGCTTCAGCGATCTCCTGCTGGCTGGGCCAGAGGTCTTTCAGATACACCGGGTTGCCGTCCTTGTCGGTGCCAAGGGCCTCTTTCTCCAGATCAAGGCGCACATTGCCCGCCAGCGCATAGGCCACCACCAGGGGCGGCGACGCCAGCCAGTTGGTCTTCACCAGCGGATGCACCCGGCCTTCGAAGTTTCGGTTACCGGAGAGCACCGAGGCCACCGTAAGGTTGCCATCGTCAATGGCCTTCTCCACGGCGTCCGGCAGTGGACCGGAGTTACCGATGCAGGTGGTGCAGCCATAGCCCACCAGATTGAAGCCAAGCTGGTCCAGGTCGTCCTGGAAACCACCCACTTTCAGATAGTCGGTAACCACTTTGGAGCCCGGCGCCAGGGAGGTCTTCACCCAGGGTTTGGTTTTCAGACCCTTCGCGACCGCCTTCTGGGCAATCAGGCCGGCCGCCATCATCACACTCGGGTTGGAGGTGTTGGTGCAGGAGGTGATGGCGGCAATCACCACCGCCCCGGGATCCAGCCGGCTTTTCTCACCGTTCATTTCCAGCGGCTGGCTGGCGTGGTGTTTGTAGCTGTCATCGACACCCACTGCGGTCTGGCCGCCCTCAGATTCCAGACTGGCTTCCCGGTTCTCGGCCGGACCTTCGGCTGTCTCCATCAGCAGCTCAAAGGACGACTTCATGTTCTTCAGGGCAACCCGGTCCTGCGGGCGTTTGGGGCCGGCAAGGCTGGCCTCAACCTCGCCCATGTCCAGTTCCAGGTTGTCGGTGTACACCGGCTCATGGCCAGGCTCACGCCACAAGCCCTGGGCCTTGGCGTAGGCTTCCACAAGCTCGAGCTGCTCTTCTTCACGGCCGGTCAGGCGCATGTACTTGATGGTCTGCTCATCCACCGGGAAAAAGCCGCAGGTGGCACCGTACTCCGGCGCCATGTTGGCGATGGTGGCACGGTCGGCCACTGGCATATCCTTCAGGCCGTCGCCGTAGAATTCCACGAACTTGCCCACCACGCCTTTCTTGCGCAGCATTTCGGTGACGGTCAGCACCAGATCTGTGGCCGTAATGCCTTCACGGAGCTTGCCGGAAATCTTGAAGCCCACCACTTCCGGAATCAGCATGGAGACCGGCTGGCCCAGCATCGCGGCTTCCGCTTCGATACCGCCAACACCCCAGCCAAGGATGCCCAGGCCGTTGATCATGGTGGTGTGGGAGTCTGTGCCCACCAGGGTGTCCGGATAGGCAATGGTCTTGCCGTCCTGGTCCTTCTGCCAAACGGTCTTGCCCAGATACTCCAGGTTCACCTGGTGGCAAATGCCGGTACCCGGCGGCACCACCCGGAAGTTATCGAAGGCTTGCTGCCCCCAACGCAGGAATTCATAGCGTTCCTGGTTGCGCTCCATCTCAATGGCCACGTTGTCCTTGAACGAAGACGCATCGCCAAACTTGTCCACCATCACCGAGTGGTCAATCACCAGATCCACCGGGGACAGCGGGTTGATCATGGCCGGATCCTTGCCAGCAGCCTTCACTGCCTCGCGCATGGCGGCCAGGTCGACGACGCCGGGCACGCCGGTGAAATCCTGCATTAACACGCGGGCAGGCCGGAACTGGATTTCAGTGTCGGAACAGCGATCCTTCATCCACTGCACCATGGCATCAATGTGGCTTCTGTCCACGGTGGTGCCATCCTCATTGCGCAGAAGGTTTTCCATCAGCACTTTGAGCGAAAACGGCAGGCGATTCAGGTCGCCGAGGGTGTCCGCAGCCTTGGGCAGGCTGTAGTAATGAAAGGTTTTACCGCCAGCATCCAGGCTGGAAAGGGTATTCAGACTGTCTTTACTGAGACTTTCGTTCGACATGTGGTGCCTCCTTTTTCGTCGTTATCCGCGTAGTCCGGAAGGCTCTTTCGAAGCCCTTTCAGCAACGCATCGACCGGGAAAGCAATCCCATACCGGGCAATAGCCTGATGAAAGGACTCCACAGCGTGAAGTCACCTTTAACTATTGCAGCAATTAACGAGAGTTCAACCGCGGGCCGGTGAATGTTCGGCATCAGCGCGGTGAATATCAGACCAACGTCGGAGAGCCGGACGACTCTCCGACATCAGTTCCTGGAAGGTTTAGATGCGATACAGCTTCACCAGTTCATTCAGTTTTTCGGTGACCGCCTCAAGGTCTGAAGCCATGGTTCTGACCCGCTCCGCCTCGGATACCACATCGTTGTTCCGGTTGGCGATGGAATGGATGTTCTCATTGATCTGAAGCGACGTGGCTGCCTGCTCTTCCGAGGCCGATGCGATCTGGTAATTCATTCGCGAAACCTCGCCGATGGCTGCTTCAACTTCGCGAATTGCCTCGCCAGTTTCTCGCATGGCCCGTGTTGACTCGGCAGAACGGGTCCGGCCCATCTCCATCGAAGCCTTGGTGGCTTCTGATATGTCGCTCAGTTCGCCGACGGTAGCCCGAATCTGGTCAGTAAATTCCTGGGTTCTCAGGGAAAGCGCCCTGACCTCATCCGCCACCACGGAGAATCCACGGCCATGCTCTCCGGCTCTTGCCGCCTCGATGGCGGCGTTCAGAGCCAGCAGGTTGGTTTGTTCGGAGATCGCATTGATAGAGCCGACGACAGAAGAAATGGATTCGATTTTTTCGCTCAGCTCATCGACCCGATTAGCACTGCTTTCAAGAGCTTCATCGGTAGACTCCGTGAGTTTCGACGCGTTAGCCATGGCCTCACCACCTCTGGTGGCGGCCTCGGAAGCATTGCTGGCCGCATCGGACGCCAACTGCGCGTTACTGGCGACTTCCTGGATACTGGCGGACATTTCATTGGTTGCCGTGGCCGCCTGATCAGTCTGAACCTGCTGCTCGTTGGCAATCTGCGTGGTTGTGTCACTGACACTGGTCATGTCATCAGCGTTTGAGCGAAGTTGTTCTGACAGCTCCCGGAGCCTGGAAATCAATTCGACAAACCGCTCCAGCATGTTATTGAACGAACCGGCCGTCACACTTTTGTCCGCGTCATCCAGACGTGTCGTCAGATCGTTGTTGGAATCGAATCCTCGAATAATCTCGATTATCTGGATCGACTGCTTTTGCTCCGCACCCATTCGAATCGCGAAGAACACCAGAATCGCCGCCTCGAAAACCACGAAAGCTGCGTGCAGAAATGCGATCGACCAGCTGCAGTCATAGTTGAAGATCATCAATGCCATGTTGCCAAAGGACGCACCGCTCAGCTGCAGGCCCGTCAACGCCAAATGATGAACAGCGATGGTACCTGCCGCGACCACCACCGGCAGCCAGTCCCGATAAATGATCACCAGAGCCAGGGCGGCAAAGATGTGGAAATGCATTTCAATGCGACCCAACTGCGCCTGGATCATGATGGCTGAGAAGAGCATCAGGCAGATTGCGAACAGTGACGACAAGGCCCTTGTTCCACGCATCGTAAAGAAACCGGCAGTTGCAAGACCTCCCACTAACAACGACGCAATCAGAGCAAACGTGGTGGTGCCATAGCCCATCGGCACCAGCAAGCCGACCACCGGAATATGAGCCAGAAGGATCAACAACATCTGGCGATCGGTGCGCTCCCGGATTTCAACTTCATAAGACTGACTGTTTACTGCGGTCGTCATGTGGAACTCTCGCTATTTTTGTCTTTTAGTAAGCGGCGAAGATCCTGTTCAACCAGCTTGAGATTCAGATCTGGTGTTGTGTAAACCAGCCTTCTGCGGAACTCTCCCGTCACTACATGCAGATGTGCGCTGTGAGCAATGAGATCATCCTCGGAACTACCCTGTTTAACGGCAAAATCGTTGTAAGCTGAAGCAAGTTTTTGAGCGGCCCGGTGAGTTTCCGGCCGGTAGTATTTGAACGCCTGCCCAAGACTCTCCATGGTCTGGTCAAGGACTTCCGGTGTGTCGTTTTCCGGGTCAAGGGTGACAAACAGGAACTCGATCTCAGTCCCATCCAAAAGCTGGCTCAGCTCCATCAGATTGACCAATTGAACCGGGCAAACGGTTCCGCACTGGCGATAACCAAAGAAAATAACGGAAAGCCCGTTCTGCGGAGGCTGGTAGCCATCCAGGTTCTCCCCCGGCTCATCAATCGCCATCCCGTAAAACCCGCTGTTGTTGAGCAGCGACGGCATCACCGGGAGCGCGAGTGCCAGCAGGAAAGCTGCGGCGAAAAGCAGAATACTTGTCGTTTTCCTGTTCACTTTTCCTGTCCGTGAAAGATCGGCGCAAGTTTGCAGAGAAGTTTGAAACCGGGCTATAGGTGCATTACGCAACGTTTAGCCCCTAGAACTTGCATTTCCAATCTTTTACGGACGCAAAAAGCGACAGATCTTTTTTTGTTGTAATGAGAAGTAAACTTTAGGGACAGGATTACATCTGGCGCTCGCCATAAAGTTGGGCGTATAGCCCTTCCCTGGCAATGAGCTCGTCGTGGTGACCCTCTTCAATAATCCGGCCATCTTCGAAAACACAGGCACGATCTGCCTGTTTAACGGCGCTGAGGCGATGGGCAATGATCAGCGTTGTGCGCTGTTTGAGGAAAGCTTCGAGGTCCCGATGGAGCTGAAACTCGGTTTCCGCATCCAGAGCCGAGGTGGCCTCATCCAGGATCACCACTGAAGGCTCTGACAGGATCATCCGGGCAATCGCCAGGCGTTGACGCTGTCCGCCCGACAGGCGCACGCCCTGTCGGCCGATAACGGTATCAAGCTGGTCGTGCATTGCCGCAACCGTGCCGTCCAATTGGGCGATTCGCAGGGCATCCCAGAGCGCGGCATCGGGCTTGTCCCGGCCAAGGGTCAGGTTCTGGCGAACGGTGTCGTTGAACAGCGCCGGGTGCTGAAGCACGGTCGCGACATGTTCACGGAGGCAGGGCAAGCCAATGCGCTCAACAGGCACTCCATCAATCAGCACCTCGCCCTGCTGCGGTGTGTACATGCCGAGGATGACCTGAATAAGGGTCGACTTGCCGCCACCGCTGGCGCCCACCAGAGCCACTTTTTCGCCGGGCGCCAACTCCAGATTGATGCCCCGGAGCACCTGCTCCTCGCCATAAGCGAAGTGGATATTGCGCAGGGTAAGCCCCACGGTATGACGGTCGCGGAACGGGTTCTCCAGCGCCGGATAGCGGGGCTCTTCTTTCAGATCCATTAACCGGTTGATACGCCCGAGCGCCGCATTGGCGGCGAACCAGGCGTACTGCATGTTGAGCATTTCCTGAACCGGCGTCAGCATGAACCAGAGGTAGCCGAAAATGGCGAACATCATGCCGATGCTCAGGTCGCTGAACAGCACGGTTACCATCGCGGCGGCCCGGAACGCGTCGACGCCGAACTGGAACAGGGCAAAACTGGCCCGGCTGGCTGCATCGCTGCGCCATTCGAACTGGATCGCGTGGTCCCGCACGTTGCGGGCGCGGTCGATCAGCTGGCGAAGGTAATGCTTTTCCCGATTAGCCGCCCGCAGTTGGTGAATCGCATCCAGGGTTTCGGTCAGGTCGCCCTGGAACTCTTCGTAAGCGCTGTTCTCCCGGCGCTTCAACTCCTTGACCCGCTTGCCGATCAGAATCGTGGCGAAGATGACCAGCGGGTTGAACAGCAGAATCAGCAGGCCCAGTTGCCAGTGCACCCAGAGCAGGACCATGGCGGTACCCAGCACAGTCAGGCTCGCCACCAGGAAACGGCTGATGGTGGTGCCCAGGAACTGGTCTACGGTGTCCAGGTCAGTGATGAAGTGACTGCTGATTCCGCCCGAGCCGCGGGTCTCATACTCGGACATAGCAACCCGTTGCAAACGCCCGAGCAGCCGGGAACGGATACGGAACACCACATCCTTGGAGACTTTGGAAAACTCCCGGGACTGCAAGACGTTGAACGACAGTGCCGCCACACGAAGCAGAAAAGCCGCCACAACCATCAGGCCGATGTAGACCACCGGCGTTTCCCAGCTCCCCGGCAGGAAGGAATCCATTACCGGTAACACCGGGCCCGGCTCGTCCAGCAACACTTCGTCCACCAGAACCGGCAGCAGCAGCGGAACTGGCACACTCATGATGGTAGCCATGATAGCCAGCAGATTGGCACGCACCAGTCTCGGCTTGTGCTTGAGCGCAAGGCCAAAGATATCCCGCCAGGTGTATTGCTGCCGGGTTTCACGGGTGTCGATACCGGTTACGCTATTCTGGGGGTGTTCCAAGCAACCTCCGGATAATGAAATGTGCCCGGTTGGATACGCCCGGGAATTCACAATAGTCTACCTGTTAACTGGTTTGCTGCGATCAAAACCGACATCTGTCATCATGACCCAACGATTTTCTGATGGACCAGGACACAAGCACCTGTGAAACACGATTGCCACTATCACCCCGGCGACCCTGCCAAATGGCACTGTGGGGAGTGCCAGATTCACTACTGCAGCCGCTGCATGCCCGACGCCGATACCCGACAGCGTCGGGCCCTGTGTCCGCACTGCAGCAAGGCTATGCGATACCTGGGCGCCGCCACCGAAGTGGTCCCGTTCTGGCAGCGACTCGGCGCTTTCTTCCGCTACCCGTTCCATACCGATCCGCTCATCGTGATCGCCATTTGTACCCTGGTGCCGGTAGTCGCCCCCGCCAACCTGATTGGCATTCTGATCTGGCTGGTGCTTGCCCTGGCTCTGTTCAAGTACACCTATGCGGTGATCAACCACACCGCTGAAGGCCATCTGAAACCGCCCGCCGTGTCCGTCGCCTTCACCGGCAGCGGGTTCGATATCGTCATCCTGCAGTTGCTGGTCTTCGTGCTGATGGGCGGGCTGGTTGGCGCTGCCGCCATGCTCGGCGGCCCCATCCTGATGCTGCTGGCGCTGGCGTTCGTGATTCTCGCACTGCCGGCCAGCATCATGGTTCTGGCCATGGAGCGTTCGGTGGGCGCGGCGGTAAATCCGATGAATCTGGCGGTGCTGATCTCGCGAATTGGCACCCCCTATTTCCTGCTCTACGGCTACCTGATCCTGCTAACCCTCGCCTCGGGCGCGGCCCAGGACTTCGCGGTGAATCATTTTCCGTTCTGGGTTGCCCAACCCCTGGCCGGTTTCCTGAACAGTACCTTCACCCTGATCCTGTTCCACATGCTGGGCTACCTGCTGTTCCAGTACCAGGAAGAGCTGGGTTTTGCCTCGGATATCCAGGATGACACCGCCGGGCAGGACACCCATCAGCGCGACCGTAGCGCCCGCTTCGATGCCGATATCGACATGAACCTGAAAGACGGCAACTACGATCGGGTGCAGAGCATGTTGAAGGAGGCGTTGAAGCGAGATCGTGATCACGCCCTGAGGATCGGCCAGCTGTACCAGCTACTCACCGCCCGCCAGGACACCGACGAACTCTACCGCTACCATCCACGAATCCTGGGCTGGCTGGCCGACCGCAACGACGGCGAAGGCATCGCCGGTGCGCTGAATACGATCCAGAAAGCAGAACCCGGCTTCAAACTGGAGGATCCGGACCTTTCAGTGCGCTGCGCCCGGGCCCTGTACCACCGGGGCCAGTTCAAACCGGCCTTGCGAGTGCTTCAGGATTTCCACAAACGCTTCCCGGACAGCGAACAGCTGGCCCCAGCCTATCTGCTGGTCGCCCAGACCCTGGCCAACGGCTTGTCCCAGTGGGAAAAGGCAACGGCCTTCCTGACGTTTATCCAGAAAAAATGTGTGAATCATCCGCTGCATGAGCAGATTACGGTTTATCTGGAGCAGGCGCAGAATAAAGAGCCGCTGAAGGGACCGAAAGCAACGTTTTCTGCCCAGGACTGACACAGGGTATGGGAGGGGCTTCCCAAAACCGTGCGGAGCCATGGATGGCGGAGCCGAGCGTACAGGGACGTATTCACAGCGTGTTTTGGGAAGCCCCTCCCATACCCTGCTGCCCCGAGGCTAGCCGGCCTGAAGAAGTTGACGATAATGACGAGCTTTGGGCGCCATCTGGCGCTTTTCAAACTCTTCCACAAGCAACCGACAGGCCTCGGTAGTCAGCATGTCATCGCCTGTGCTTCTGAGCCGCTCGAAAGCTTTCTCTGCAGCCTTGAGGTCATGTTGCTTGAGACTGGTGAACAGGACCCGGTTATGGTCGTCTGCCGCTAGTGGCTGATAACTCTCCCCCTTGCCGAGGTATTCCTGCCAAATCGCAATCATCTGCTCTGGCTGGCGCCGGCTGAGGGCATCGTTCATCAGCTCTTTGGCGCGATCACGATATTCGGGCAAGTCCGGGCGGAGTTTGGCCAACTGGTAAAGGTGTTCCAGCAGAATATGGCGTTCCGGATAGTGCTCACGAAGAGCCTCGAATTGCCGCCGGGCCAAATCGAACTCCATTCGGCCGAGGCTGGCCATGGCCTGGGCGTAACCGGTGGTAAACCGGGCATCCTGCTCTTCCTCTTCCGGTTCAAAAAATTCCTCTCGCACCTGCAGCCAGCTTTTGCCAAGCAGCCAGACCAGGCCGGCACCTGCGATCAGACCGCCAGCGTGGGCCATGTAGGCGATACCGGTGGCACCGGCATACCAGTAATCGTAGATTTCCTTGCCCACCCATACCGGTAACAGAGCAATAGCCGGAGCACGGAAATAGTTGAAGTAAACGCCGAGAAAGTAGAAGAAACGGATCTTCTGCAGGCCATAGATGGCTACGTACATGCCCATCAGGCCGGAGATCGAGCCCGAGGCACCCACCAGGGGTACATAGCTACCCGCCGAAACCGCGGTAAACATCAGGCCGGACAAGGCACCGCAAACCAGATAGGCAATCAGGTACCGACCCGGCCCCAGGGCTTTCTCAACGGTGAATCCCAGCAGGAACAGGAAGATCAGGTTACCGATGATATGGCCCCAGCCGCCGTGCAGAAACTGGTAGGTGATCAGGGTATACAGTGACAGATCGGCAGGAACCAGTCCCAACTGGTTGGCACTCAGCTTCTGGATGTACTGCTGCTCTATCGCAGTGCGCTGCTCCTGCCAACGGGCCCTTTCTGTCGGCGCCCAGATCACATCACGGTTCTGCAGCAGATACTGGTAGAACTCCCGGTCCATCATCAGATTGATGGCCAGCCAGAAGGTTTCGTTCTCTTCCCGGAGTTGCTGAAACTGCTGTAGTTCGTATACCCGGCCTTCTTCACCCTGGAACTGGATTTGCCGTTGCAGGTAATCCTCGTAGGCCGGCGCCTCCAGCTCATGTAGGTCGGCGGCCAGGTACTGTTCAACGGCCTGCTCGAGTTTCCGGCTGTCGTCCCCCTGATAAAACAGGAAAACCAGCAGGCAGGCCATGATCAGGCCCAGGGTGACCCAGGGCGGGCGTTTCCAGTTGATGGCGTTCTCGGCGGGGATAATCAGCATGGGCGGTCACAATTCATCATAATCTGTCCCTGAAAGTCTGCTTTTTACCACAGCCACGCCTTCTTTTCGCGCTCAAATGGAATCCAGCGCAAAGGTCGCTATGGGTCAATCCCGGAAATGTGGCACACCCCACAGAGTCGGAAAAGCCCGGACTACCGGTGAGACTGTCATTGGCGCGTCACACAAATGACATTAAATCATTTCCAGCGACGGACTGTGCCGGGACATGTATCGACTTTTCGCCAATTGCCGTTATTCCTGCTCCGGCCAATAGTGAACAGGAATAACAAGAAAAACCGGATACCGAACCAAGGATTTTCAGATGACCGTACTTGTATTGGATAACCCGGGCCTGATCGCCAATGCTGCGATGGCCGCAGGCTTCACCGCTGCCACTTACGATGCCGGGACCAGACGCCCGCACCGCATGAAGTTCCATTACGGCTTCAACAAGCACTCACTGGACAAGGATGACATTGCCTTCCTGCAACAGCACGCCGCCTACCTGAAGGAGCATCCTTCCGTGAGCGTGCGGATTCATGGCCATTCCGACAACTTCGGTTCGGAGGATTACAACCAGTTTCTGTCACGATTGCGGGCCAATGCAGTGGCGCGAAGTCTCATTCAGGAAGGCGTGGAGGAATCCCGGATTCTAATGCGGCACTGGGGCTCAGCGCGCCCTCTGGCAACGCCGGAAGACAGGGCTGCCAACCGCCGAGTAGAATTGGAATACATGGACATGGATGTCGCCCAGGCACTCTGAGCGGCAACACCAACCCCATAGGCCGCCCCCGGACTTACCGCATAGCGGGGGCTGGATGCACCCTGCACAGGCGTGATGGAACACCCTGCAACCGCTGTCGGCGGCTTTTATGAAATCTTAATTATTCCGATTTCTGAAGCGGTAAACGGATCAATTTCATTAAAACTGAAAATTATTATTCAATAAAAACAAGATTTTATTTACAAACTAGAAAGCAAACTTACATTTATTTAACGAACCTTTTGCCCGAATTCCTCGTCTTAGTCATGTATCCAGGGTTTAACTGTTACCTGACTAGAGAGGTCACTATGAACGCAAAAACCTTCACCACTGCCGCACTCATTGGTTCGATGTTCCTTACCAGCGCCACATTCGCTGCAGGCGGTCCGCGCAACAGCGACGGCGGGGGTCGATCGGCAGAAACTGCCGATTCGGAAGATCTGACCACCATTGAGGTGAGCGATCTGCAGTTCATGCGCGAAGAGGAAAAGCTGGCCCGAGACGTTTATCTCACAATGGACCAGT
This sequence comes from Marinobacter sp. L-80, assembly GCF_056859395.1. Classification (NCBI taxonomy): domain Bacteria; kingdom Pseudomonadati; phylum Pseudomonadota; class Gammaproteobacteria; order Pseudomonadales; family Marinobacteraceae; genus Marinobacter; species Marinobacter sp. L-80. The sequence continues at coordinate 138,159 of NZ_JBSXOI010000070.1, read as the reverse complement.
ACTGGGGTGACAGAACGCAGGTATTCGCCAGAATCGCGCTGTCCGAGGAATCTCATACCAGCACCGTAGACTACCTGTTGAAAAAGTTTGGTGTTGAAGACCCGGTAGTGAATGACACGATCGGCGTATTCACCAATCAGGAACTTCAGGCCCTGTATGACGAATTGGTTGCCAAGGGAAAAAACTCGTTTGTTGATGGCCTGTTCGTAGGGGGCCTGATCGAAGAGAAGGATATGAGAGATATTCTGGCTGCGATTAATCAAACCGATGAGCGCGCCATCATTCTTGCCTATTCCAACCTGCTGGATGGATCAAAAAGCCACCTGAAAGCCTTTGTAAGCGTGATCGAGGCACAGGGACTGACCTATGAGCCTCAGGTACTGGATGCGGAAGAAGTAGAGCTTATCCTGGAGGATGAGAGCCAGGTTGAAGACTGACCGGGTATAAAACCGGGTTGCTGAAAGCAGAACGGGCGGCCATTGGCCGCCCGTTCTTTTCTGGTCTAGCCATAAACCTGCCAGACGTTCCACAACAGCAATAAGGCTGTCACCAGAATCGCCAGCCAGGTCAGCAGAATGCCGATCATACGGGCCCAATGGGTGCCACCGCGACCGTTGATCATGCCGAAGGCATGAAGAATGCGGCCAACCACCAGCGCCATACCGGTCCAGTAAATCAGAGTACTGGAAACGCCGTTGAGCTCAGCGATAGCCAGCATGAGCAGACCGAGTGGCGCATACTCCACCAGGTTGGCGTGGGCCCGGACCGCGGCCTCGAAATCCCGATCATCGGTGACGCCCAGGCCCTTTTTGTACTTCAGACGAAATTTGACGACCTGCGCCGACAACACCAGCAAAAGAATGCCGATAACTGCGGCAAACACTCCGGTTACGGGTACGATCATGCTCAGGCCTTCTTGATTGCACTAACAATAGCGAGAAGCAACACAGCGCCTACCGTTGCGGTGACCAGCTCACCAACAGCACCCTGGGCCGCCAGACCCAGAAGGCGGAACACAAAACCGCCGAGAAACGAGCCGACAATACCGATACCGATGTTGGCCAGAATGCCAAAACCACGGCCCTTCATGATCAAACCAGCCAGCCAACCGGCCACACCGCCTATAATCAAAAACAAAATCAGATTCATCTCTTGCCTCTCCCTGAGGGTCGTTGAACGAAACGATCAGTCCCGCAAGACTGCCCTGTTTACCGAAGTGCTTCAAGCACTTCCAGACGAGGCGATTACAATGTGGCAATCGTCTCCGACATTTTTTTGTGGCAACGCTCGATCAGCTCCGGAATATCATCAGCCGTGAGACCCTCGGTTTCGATGGGCGGTAAAACCCGAATGGCCACTGACTCACGCCGGCCGGTCCAGCCGACGGCCTCATCGGCGTACTCCTGAACACAGACCATGGTGATGGGCGCGCCCGATGCTACCGCTGCGTGAAACGCGCCTTTCTTGAATTTCTGCAGTCCCCGGCCTCTGCTGCGAGTGCCTTCGGGGAACACCCAGAGGCTCTTTCGATCCCGTGCGATGGCGCTGCTGGTGGCCTTCATGACCGCAATGGCCTTGTGGGAGCGTCCGCGATTAAGGATAACGTTACCGCCCAGCCAGAAGACCTGGCCAAAGAAAGGCACCCAGACCAGTGACGATTTACCAACCGTGACGGTGCGCGGCGGCAACAAGTCGCCCACAACAAACAGATCGTCATTGTGCTGGTGATTGGCAATGACGACGGTAGGCCGGTCCTGCGGCATGTTTTCCCAGCCTTCAAGAGGGCGCTCCATACCCAGAACCGCCCGCCCGAAACGAGCGACGACGCGCGCCAGGATACGGTTGTTGTCCGGATTGAACGGCCTCGCCGCGTAGAACACGAGCGCGAACAGGCAAATGATCGGTACGCTCAGCCACGCCAGCAGTTTTCTGATAATACCCATGCAACCAAACTCTGCAGCGAAATTTTGGCGCACAAGTGTACGCCAACTTTATATTCCGGCAACAGTGTCAATTTGTTCCCTTTGTTTACCCTTTGCCGAGGCTCTGACGACGTATCGCAGTGGCCCACCGGCGTCGACACTGTCGAACGGGTAACAGGTCACCAGCAGAAGCGTCCCCTCTGGCAGACGCTGGGTATCGATCAGCTCTGAACGGCTGTCCACCACCCGGGCACCCTCCACCAGGTAACTCTGCCAACGGCCATCCCTTCCCTGCAGACGCACCTCATTGCCGGTCTCCAGTGCTTTCAGGCTCCGGAAATGTGTATCCCGGTGTCCGGCAATGATCACGGCTCCCCCGACATCTGCGCCTCCGGTTAATCGGCCCGGCCCAAAGGCGAGGCTCTCACCATGGGTATCGGCCAGAACAATCATCGAGTCGTTCAGTTCCGGAATAGCCAGCCGGGCTACCGGCCAGGTGTCCGCCCACGGCCAGGGGCGCGATTCCGTCTGCCGGGCCTGGCTTTCAGCCCAGGCGATCGCCAGCAATTCCTGGGCGATAACCGCCTTGAGCGGAATCCATAACCCGAATACCAACAAGGTAGCAGAGCTGGTCAATAACAGAAGCAGAAGCCGGGTCATGAGAACGCCCTCCTCTGCAGCAGCACAATCGCCAGTGAAAACATCAACCCCACCAAACCGAGCGCGATCAGCAACGGCGCCGATGTTGCCGTCTGTGGATAGCGCAGCATGCCCGCCTTGCTGCCCGCCGGTAGAAGAGTGGGCAAACTATCCGATTCCATGGGCGCCTCTGAACTTCGGGCGGGTGTGGAATCCACGGCCACAAAACTGGTGTAGGCAGACATCAGGCCGTGCTGAACCGCCAGCTCGGTCAGGCCGGCCTTATCGGGCTCCCGGCCTGTGACCTTAGCCTCATCCTCCAAACTGTCGATTTTCTCCCTCGCCCAATGCCGATGCAGCCCCGTTGCGGGAGCGGCCTGCTGCAGATCGAGCGTTCTGGTCCAGTCCCTGCCACCCGGCAGGCGCCCCGACACCTCCAGCTGCCCCATGGCCGGGACGCCACGAACCACATGAATCAGCGGCTCGCCCTGGAACAAATCGCCCGGGCGTCTCGGAAACGACTCCTGACCGGCTTTCTGGCCGGGCCAGTTGACCCCGATATCGGTCAGAACCGGTGACTCCATGGCTGAGAACAGGGCCTGCAGAGGTCCATCCACATCGGAAGGCGAGTGAATCGCCGTGTAGGTACCCCGCCCCCAGCGGGCGGCTTCGCGCATGAAGTGCCGATTCGGCGCAGAGCCAATAGCCACCGTAAACAGCCTCTGGTTTCCAAGCTGCTGGCGGATCTGCCGGAACAGCGCAGCTTCATTTCCCACCGCGCCATCGGTAATGAAAATGACCTGGCGCACCCGTGCGCCGTCTTCAGTCTCGCCTCCGCCTTCCAGGGCTCTGGAAAGGGCTGGAGCCATCTCGGTGCCACCGTCGGCACGAAGGCGATCCACATACTGACGCGCCCGGGCAAGGTTGTTACCGGTGGCCACTTCAGGCTGCATGAACAGGGAATGCGTCTGGCTGTTGAACTGGATGACATTGAACCGGTCCCTCGGTGTCAGTGTGTCCAGACCGGCCTGAAGAGCATCTCGGGCCTGGCGGATCGATTCGCCCGCCATGGAACCGGAGGTGTCGATCACGAACACCAGATCCCGGGGCAACGCCATGGCGCCGTTTTCGCCCGGCACCAGCATCGCCATGAGATAGTCCTCACCCTGCCAGGACTGGTGAAAAACCGCTGCGGAGGGTTCCAGCCCGGCAACCGGACGCCACCGCACCACGAAATCACGATTCATCAGGATCTCGCCGCCATCGGGACGAATCCTGAAAGTCTGGCCATCCTGACTGGTCGCGAGACGGTGGGACGGGCTGGAGACGCTCTCCAGCGGCAGCCCGGAATCAATCACCAGATTAATCACCGCCCGGTGGCTGTCGGCCGCCACATCATCCGGGGTTACCGTAAACGGACTGATGGCACCGGCATCCGGCACCTCGGTCGTCGGCAGCGCCCACCCGCCTTGCCACTGATCCGGTGCGGTGCTGACCGGCGCTCCCGGCATGTAACGCGGCGTCAGCGTGGTCGGCACAGTGAGCTCGAACACCCCGGCCTGATACTGCACCGGTTGCTGGTACTTCAGCTTAACCGAAACCGTCTCCCCCGGCGGGATATTGGCAACCCGGGCAGTAAAAAGATTCGGACGCTGCTGCTCCACATTCGCCGCATGCTGCCCGGCCTGCTTTGCTTTCTCATAGGTCTGCCGCGCCGTCTCCCTGGGCTGCACCTTGCCCTCAATGGTCCGCTCCCCCACCGTCATCGTCAGACCGTACACACTGGCCTTCTCGGGCAACGGGAACACGAAAACGCCTTCGCGCCACTGGTCGCTGGTATTCTGGAAACTGCGCAGCAACCGAGTGTCGGCAATCAGTCCGCTGACCTGAATGTCGAATTCACTGTCCAGCACCAGCGCCGGTTCCTGCCATTGCCCCTGGCCGTCGACAAAATGCAACTGGCCGACCTTGTCTGCCTCATTCGCCTCGGCATACAGTGGGTGAACAAACAGCATCAGCAAAACTGCCAGCCAGAGGCTAATTCCCTCACAGATCTGCTTGAAACGACGGTGCAGAAAGCGGCTCATGAAAGAGGCCAGCGCCGGGTACCTTCCGAAACCGTGCGGAGCCATGGATGGCGGAGCCGAGCGTACAGGGACGTATTCACAGCGTGTTTCGGAAGGTACCCGGCGCTGGCCGGGCGGCAGACTCTTATCAGAAGAAGTCGAGTAGAGCTGCAAGAGAGAATTGGAGAGCATCATGAGAGAATCCTTGTGACTGCATGACTGTGCGAAACACCGCCATTTCAGCAATCCGGAGAGGAACTCCCATGGCAGAAAGCGACAAACCACCCTCAAAAAATGATGAATTATGGCAACAACGACCTGCGCGCTTGTTATCAGCACCTGCCGTGGTTAAATAGGCACACACCGGCAACGGGAAGCAGCCGCCACCATGAAGAAACACGTTGTACTGATCGAAGACGAACCCGCCATCCGCGACAACTACCGCGCCGCATTCGAGCGCCGTGGCTATCGCGTGACCGCCCATGGCGACCGGTCGTCGGCCTGGCAGGTGTTGCGGCAGTCCTTGCCGGACCTGGCCATCATCGACGTTGGCCTGGGCGATGAGCCGGAGGGTGGCTTCGCCCTGTGCCAGGATCTGAGGTCACTGTCCCAGACCCTGCCGATTATCTTCCTGACCGCCCGAGACAGCGACATCGATTCCGTCCACGGTTTGCGCCTTGGGGCCGATGATTACGTCACCAAGGACATGAGCCTGGACCACCTGCTGGCCCGGGTTACCGCCCTGCTCAGGCGGGCCGACGCCTGGGCCGAAGCCCTGCAGAAACCGGACGAGGTGCTCGAGCGGGGCAAACTCTCCCTCAATGTGGATCGCATGACAGTGGCCTGGGATGAAACGCCCATCGACCTGACCGTCACTGAATTCTGGATGCTGCACTCGCTGGTTCAGCACCCCGGCCATGTCCGCAGCCGGGAACAATTGATGGAAGCCGCAAGCACGGTGCTGGATGACAATACGGTCACCTCCCACATCAAGCGTATCCGCCGCAAGTTCCAGCAGATTGACGCAACTTTTGACGGCATACAGACCGCCTACGGCATGGGCTACCGGTGGAACGCCCGTGAGGTCTGAGTCTTGAATCTCAAGCGCCAGCTGTTCGTTGCCAGCCTTCTGATGCTGCTGATCCCCTGGGCGGGCCTTCAGTTTGTTCTGGAGCTGGACGATGCCCTTCGCCAACAGGCCCGGCAGCAACTCCAGGCCCAGGCCGAAAGACTGGCCGCGACTGCCGGCGATCAGATCATCGGTACGCCGGTGGTCCGGCCCGGTGAGCCCGCCATCTACGTGGAACCTTTTGCCGGCAACCTGAACCTGGATGGTTACGCTGACGATTGGCCAGGATATGACGAGGCAAACCAGACCAGAAACTGGCAAAGGGTCACCAGCGGCAAAGCCGGGGAAACGGCTCTGCAATGGCAGGCCGCTACCGATAGACGGAACCTGTACCTGCTAATTCGCGTTAGCCATAGGCAACCCGTGTTCTTTAATCCCGGCAGCCCGGAACAGGCCCATGACCGGCTGAGGCTCTGGCTAGAGCCCTCAGGCGGCAACCTGGCCCAGGAATCCGGCCGGCAGTCCTGGTTACTGCGCACACCGGCTCCCGGCCAGCTCTATGGCCTTGAAGAGAAAGGCGGCCAGCCTGACTATCGCCTCTCCGGCTTTTTGCAGGGCGCCGGTGATGGCTGGCAGCTGGAACTGAAACTGCCCATGCCTGTCGACCGCAGCCGCCTGGGTTTTGCCGCCTTATGGGGCAGTGATCAGGTAACCGGCGTCTCCACGTCGGTTGACCCATTGCCGGTGCTGGTCAGTCGAAATCTCGCCCTGGAGCGACAGCTGGAACCACAACTTAACCCCGGCCAGCAGGCCCGACTGGTTGAACCGGCCGGATGGGTCATCGCGAGACAACAGGCTGACTCAGCCGTCACAGCGCCAGAGTTCGACAGTCTCAGCCCGGTGCAGGTGATCGAAAAGATCAGTCTCAATGCACTCAGGGGCCTGGTGCGCCTTTACCAGCCAGAACCCACCTCAATCGAAACCGACACCAACCGTGTGGACGTTGAGGCGCTACCGGAAACGAGCCTGGTCCGTCATGAAGATGACAGCGTCTGGCTGCTGACCACCCGGGAGGTTTTCGGTGGCCGCACGCTGATTCTGGAGCAGTCGCTGGATCAGCTTCTTACCCTCTCCGGCTCTGCCCTCGGCTCGGTCATTGCCCGCAGCACCCTCATCATTGTCGCTCTCACCCTGGTTCTGCTTGGCTATGCCAGCTGGTTGTCCTGGCGGATTACCCGGCTGCAGCGTGCTGTCAGCGCCAGTATTGATGAAGACGGCCGGATCACGGGCAGAGTGCCGGATGCCCGAAGCAAGGACGAACTGGGCCAGTTGCAGCGACACTTCAGCCTGATGGTGGATCGTCTCCACGGGTACAACCGCTACCTGGAAAGCTTCTCCCGGCGACTCTCTCACGAACTTAAAACACCTGTCGCTGTGGTTCGTTCCTCGCTGGAAAACCTCAACCACAGCGATTCGGAGGAAGAGCGCAGGCAATACATCGAAAGGGCCGCTTCCGCCACCGAACGCCTCCGGCAGATACTCCATGGCATGAGCGAAGCGGCGCGTCTGGAGCAGAGCCTGGACCATGCGGATAAAGAACAGTTCGATCTGGCGGAGGTGGCCGCAGAAGCAACCGCTGCGTATCAGGCCCTCGACAGCAGCCATCAGATCCGCTACTCGGGGCCGCAGGCAGGCTGCAAGATCACGGGTTCGCCAGAACTGATGGTGCAACTGCTCGACAAGCTGGTGGATAACGCCCGGGATTTCACACCACAGGATGGACTGATTGAGGTAGGCCTGGAAACAACTTCGGAAGGGCTGTGTCTGTCGGTCTTCAATGAGGGTTCAACGCTGCCCGAAGACACAACAACTGACATCTTCAGCCCCTTCGTTTCAATGCGGGACGGCCAGGAACAGGGCCACCTTGGACAGGGGCTACTCATTGTCAACCTGATTGCCGACTACCATGGTGCCCATGTGGAAGCCCGGAACCGCGCCCAAGGTGGCATTGACGGTGTGTGCTTCCGGGTTATGATCCCAGCTATCCACTCTTGACCACAGGACCACCCTGCCGTGAGCGCACGCCTGGAATCCCTCGACATTCACCCGCTTCGGAACGATCTCTACAACGAGCTGCACTCAAGGCCGTTCCAGGTGCTACCGACACCGGCGCGGGTTACCCAGATGGCGGTTCTGACAACACCTGAGCAACGGCAGGAACAATTCCGGCACCTGCAGGAACTCCATCGGCTGATGGGGCATCCGGTACCGGAGAACGAGGTGGGCTGCTTTGAACATACCTTCGGTGCCCTGCGGGTGCGTCGCGAGATGCACATGGAATTCGCGTCCTACACCTTTATCAACCTGGCTGCGGGTGAGGAAACACCCTTTAGCGAGACCGGCATTACACCGTTGCCGGAGGGGTGGCTGGAACAGCTGACCGGTACAGTGATTGCGGCATTCCACCTGGAAGTACGGCCGGCCGCTGACGGAACCGAAGGCGACCTGGACTATGTACGCAAGCACTTCGAAGGCATGCGACTGGTCGGGAGCAGTCCCCAGGAGGGTGCCGCCAGGGTGTGGGGCACCTTCCGGCTACACAGTGACGGCTTTGGCCGGTTCATGGTGATGAACCACCACATGTCGGACAGCCAGCTGGGCCGTCTGACCCAGCGCCTGATGGAAATCGAAACCTACCGCCTGATGTCACTGCTGGCACTCCCCGTTGCCCGGGAAATCACACCGTCACTGAACGATATGGATGAAAAACTGGCCGTGATCACCCGGTCACTGGCGGAAAATGAGGATGTGGACGAAGAAAAACTGCTGGCCCAACTGACCAACATTGCGGCCCGTATCGAGGCCTTCCGGGCCCACTCCACGTTCCGTTTCTCTGCCACCCGCGCCTATCACCGGCTGGTACTGACCCGCCTGGAAGAATTGCGGGAAGACGAACTCTCCGGCCACCTGACCCTGACCGAATTCATGACCCGCCGACTGACTCCGGCAGTGAAAACCTGCGAAGCGGTGAGCGAACGGCTGGAAGACCTTTCCCGACGGGTCGACCGGGCCTCGGACATGATGCGCACCCGGGTGGAACTGGCCATCCAGAGCCAGAACCAGCAATTGCTCAGTTCCATGGACCGGCGCTCCAAGATCCAGTTGATGATGCAGCATACGGTGGAAGGCTTCTCGGTGGTGGCCATCACCTATTACCTGATCGGCCTGCTCAAATTCGGGCTGGATTCGGTTTACGAAGCCGGTGTTGTCTTCAACAAGACCCTGGTTCTGGGCATCGCCATTCCGGTGGTAATGACCCTGGTGTTTCTCGGGGTTCGGGTGGTCCACCATCACTTCATCAAGATGGCAAAACGGCAGTAGCTACTTCAGCCTGCCGAGATCCTGCTCGCCGGCAAACTGCCGGTAAAACTGCTGGGCCGTGCGACCATTGCGTACGCCCTTGGCAGTGGCGAAGCGGATCGCCTCCCGATGCAGGCCTTCCCGGTCATCAAAGTCGGGGAACAGCGCGTCCACCGCCTGCAGGTACACAGCCTGCGAAAACGCATAGAACGAAAGCTGAAGACCGAACCGGTCCGCCAGGGACACCTGCTCTTCGATGGCTTCGGCCGGGTGCAGCTCACCGTCGCGCATTTCGCTCTTGAGGTTATCGGACATGAACTCCGGCATCAGATGACGGCGGTTGGAGGTGGCATACACCCTTACATTCTCCGGGGGCAGTTCCAGGGAACCTTCCAGTACACTTTTCAGGGCCTTGTAGCTGGACTCACCAACGTCAAACGACAGGTCGTCGCAGAAGATCACAAACCGGAACGGCAGCTCGCAGATCTCATCGACAATTTCCGGCAGGTTGACCAGATCATCCTTGTCCACCTCGATCATCCGCAGCCCACGCTCCTGGTAGCGGTTCAACAGCGCCTTGATCAGCGACGACTTGCCGGTGCCGCGTGAGCCCCAGAGCAACGCGTTGTTGGAGGGTTCACCGGCCAGAAACCGTTCGGTATTGCGGGCCAGAGCCTGCTGCTGTCGGTCGATGCCCTTCAGATCCTGCCATTGCACCGGATCGAGCCGTCGGATGGCGCGCAGCCCCGACCGATGCCGACGCCAGACAGCCGCCGGTGTGGATTGCCAGTCAAACGATGTTGTCGCGGACATAAACCTCTTTCCTATTCCGAACCGGGCCAGCCTGTGAAACACTGGCACCGTAAAAACCTTGATAACAGGAGACTTTACCCCAAATGGCCGTAAAATCCGTCGCTTTGGTGGCACACGACAACAAGAAAAAGGAACTGGTGGACTGGGTTGCCGAAAACCGCACCCGATTTGCCCCGCTGAAACTCTACGCCACCGGCACCACGGGCCGGCTGCTTCGGGATAACCTGGAGCGGGACGATATCCATTGCCTGCTAAGCGGTCCGCTGGGCGGCGACCAGCAAATCGGCGCCAAGATCGCCGAGGGCGAAATCGACCTGCTGGTGTTCTTCTGGGACCCTCTGGAACCTCAACCCCATGACCCGGACATCAAGGCACTGCTGCGCATTGCCGCGCTCTGGAACATTCCCGTGGCCTGCAACCGCGCAACTGCCGAATTCATTCTTACCTCGGCGTACATGACAGACGACCAGCATCATCCGAAAAAGCCGGACTTCTCCGATTACACCGGCCGCCCAGTGAGCACCTGAGTAATGTTCAATCGAGTCGGTTAAGGCTACACTTAAGTCGAAGCAGTAAAGGATCGCCGGCTCGCCGATGAAGACTCCCGCTACTCACAAAGAAACTCGATACCGGAGCGTGGCCGCGACAGTCCTCTGGGCCCTTTGCCTTTTGCTCGCATCCCCACTGGCGATGTCCGAACAGGCCGACGACACCGTGACTGTCGGCATCGTGGGCGACAACAAACCCTTCTCGTTCGACGATGGTCCCGGCGCCTCCGGTTTTTCTGTTGATGTGCTTCGCGAGGTCGCCCGAAATGCCGATCTGAACTTCCGATTTCGCGCTGGCAGCTGGCCGGAAATCTACGATGCATTTTTGCGGGGCGAGCTTGATGTTATCGACGGCATCTCGTTCAGTGCGGAGCGGGCAGAAAACATCCTGTTCACAGAGCCCTACCACCTTCGCCAGACCTATCTGATGCACAACAACCAGAGGCCACTGGGGGACATCCGCACCCTCTCGGATCTGAAGGGACTTCGGGTAGGTATAGTGCGCGACGTCTACTATCGCGAAGCACTCGATGCACAGGGTGTATCCCTGACGAGCTATGATTCGGTCCACAGCCTCATTCGCGCTCTGGCATTTGGTTGGGTGGATGTCATTATCGGGCCGCGGCTGACGCTGCATTATTATGCCAACCAGGCCGGGTTCGGTTTTCTTGAGATTGCCGGCACCGCCCCCCTCGGTGATCTGGCGACCGAAGATTTTCGAATTGGTGTTCTGAAAGCCAAGAGCGAGCTGTACCAGAGGATTTCCTCTGGCCTGGAGCAGGTTCCGGCGAAACGCATCAACGAACTGCTTCAGCGTTGGCAGGAACTGGGAGGCAATAGCTTAGCCCGGGGCACCAGCTTTTCGTTGGGACCAGATCAAAAGGAATTCATCTCCGAAACCGGCCCCGTGCGCGTTGGTCTGATGCGGGATTACGCACCTTACAGTTTCGAGAGCGCAACTCGAATTCACGGTTTGAGCGTAGACGTGCTGAGCCGGATATCCGATCTGACCGGGCTGCAGGTAATACCGGTCGAGGGCCAGTGGATAGAGCTACTCCCACTATTCCGCGATGGCGAGATTGACGTGTTGGCTAACATGTCTTTCCGGCCTGATCGTCAGGCCTTCACCCGATTTACCCAGCCCTACCACACCATACCCAACGTCGCCTTTACCCGGGATCCCGCGTTAAGAATTCAAAGCCTGGAAGACCTGAAGGACCAACGCGTTGCTCTCGGCTCCGGCATTTACTACGAAGAGCCTGTTACCCAGGCCCTCGGCAACAACGCCCGGATTTTTACGACCCAGGATGCCATGTTCCAGGCTCTGGCCAGAGACGAAGTGGATGTTGTACTCGCTGCTCTTCCCAACGGCAACTTCTGGATCCGGGAGCTGGGCATACCAGGCGTCAGAATCGCGGGAGAGCTGGTTATCGAGGGACAGTCCGGGGAAGACCTCCGGTTTGGCGTCAGGCCCGGTCTCGCGCCCCTGGCAGACATACTCGATCAGGCGCTGGCTGCAATTTCCCCCGAAGAGATGCACACCATCGAAAGCCGCTGGCTGGGCGCGAGCGTAGACCTGGAGCTACAGGAAACGGGTGAGGTTTCCCTGAATGCGGTTGAACTGGCGTGGCTCAAGGTCCACGACAACCAGTTGAACATGTGTATTGATCCGAACTGGCTCCCGCTCGAAGGCATAGACGAAGAGGGCAACCACGCAGGCTTATCCGCAGAAGTGGCCCGGTTATTCTCCTCACGGGCACCGGTTCGGTTCGAGCTGGTGCGCACCGACAGCTGGACCGAATCGATCGGAGCAGCCCGGCAGGGCAAATGCGACATTTTCACCATGGCCATGAAAACTCCGGAGCGGTCAGAATTCCTGAACTTTACCGAACCCTATCTCGAGGTACCGACAGTTGTGCTTGGCCGGATTGAAGCCCCCTTCATTGAGCGGGTCGGGGACTTGCGCGGACAAAGAGTCGGCGTTGTCAAAGACTATGCCTTCGCAGAATTGCTTCAGAGTCGCTACCCCTCCCTCAATCTGATCGAGGTTGCCAACGAGCAGATGGGCCTACGTAAACTACAGAACCATGACCTGGACGGCTATATTACAACTCTGGCAACAGCCAGCTATTACATGCAGGAGCTGGGCCTTGCGGATGTGAAAGTCATCGGCCGCATTCCGGCAGACTGGTCGCTTTCAGTCGCCACACGGAAAGACGAGCCTGTCGTCCTGGGAATCATGCAAAAACTGGTATCCAGCCTGACCGCGCAGGAACGCAAAGATCTCGAGAGGCAGTGGCGCAACATCCGTCTCAAGCAGTCCGTTGATTACACGCTGATCTGGCAGCTTTCAATCGCAGCCATATTGATTGCTCTGCTTCTGGTTTACTGGAACCGCAAGCTGAACCGGCTCAACAAAAACCTGACCGACGCCAACGAGACACTCGCGCGGCTCAGCGTGACAGACGACCTCACCAGACTGGGCAACCGAAGCTACTTTGATCAGGAATTCCGAAAGAGCTTTCAGTGGTGCCAGCGCCACCATTCTGGCTTCGCAGTGGCCATGGTGGATGCCGACCACTTCAAAAGGATCAACGACAATTACGGCCATGAAGCGGGCGACATCTGCCTGCAAACACTGGCAGAGCTTATGCGCAAACATTTCCGGCGGGAAACCGACCGGCTCTCGCGCTTCGGTGGCGAAGAGTTTGTTATTTTCGCCAGCTATGATGACAGTACCGAAATTCGTAACCGGCTGGAATCCTTCCGCAAACACGTCGAAAAAAGCTGCTCGGTATGCGGAGAACACAACGTTCACCTCACCATCAGCATTGGCCTTGCCACTGGCGTACCGGGCCCCGACGACTCGCCAGCAGAGTTTCTCAGACAGGCAGACCAGGCGCTCTACCAGGCCAAGCAGAACGGTCGCAACCGGCTGGAAGCGCGCTCAGTGGGTTCCTGAGTGGTGCTAGACTGAATAAAAACAAAGTAACAAGGAGAACGCCATGGCTCGCATCTACGAGGACAATTCCCTGTCCATCGGCAATACCCCACTGGTCAGACTGAACCGCGTGAACGACGGCGCCACGATCTGGGCCAAGATTGAGGGCCGAAACCCGGCCTATTCCGTTAAGTGCCGGATCGGCTCTGCCATGATCTGGGACGCCGAGAAGCGCGGTACCCTGAAGGCGGGCATGACTATTGTGGAACCCACCAGCGGCAATACCGGGATCGCCCTGGCCTACGTGGCAGCCGCCCGGGGCTACAAACTGATCCTTACCATGCCCGCTTCCATGAGTCTTGAGCGTCGCAAGGTCTTGAAGGCACTGGGAGCAGAACTGGTGCTGACCGAACCTGCCAAAGGCATGCCGGGTGCCATCGCCAAGGCCGAAGAGATCTTCTCGTCAGACCCGGATAACTATTTCCTGCCCCAGCAGTTCCAGAACCCGGCCAACCCCCGAATCCACGAGGACACCACCGGCCCGGAAATCTGGGAAGACACTGATGGTGAAATCGATATCTTCGTGGCGGGCGTGGGCACCGGTGGCACGCTGACCGGCGTTTCCCGCTACATCAAAGGCACCAAGGGCAAACAGATCGCCACCATTGCCGTCGAGCCTACCGACTCACCGGTGATCACCCAGATGATGAACGGCGAAGACATCAAGCCGGCGCCCCACAAGATCCAGGGCATCGGTGCGGGCTTCGTGCCCAAGAATCTGGATCTGGAAATGGTTGACCAGGTGGAGACGGTTACCAACGAAGACGCCATGGACATGGCCCATCGGCTGATGCAGGAAGAGGGCATTCTCTGCGGCATTTCCTGCGGCGCAGCGGTGGCGGCTGCGGTACGCATCAGCAAGCAGCCGGAGTACCAGGGCAAGAACATCGTGGTGGTGCTGCCGGATACCGCCGAGCGTTATCTTTCCACAGCGTTATTCGCCGGCCAGTTTGGCGAGCAGGAAAACGTTCAGTAAAAGAGAAAGGCGCAGCCCCGCGCTGCGCCCTGCACTCATCAGAACTGATGTTTCAGGCCGACCCGACCGGTATCAAACTCCGGACCGCTGTTGGTTACCTGGCCGTTGAAGTCCTCTTTATCAATGTCGACGTTGTAGCGATTGTATTCCGCGAATGCCGTCAGCGCGGGCGTTACCCGGAAATCCACACCGGCGCCGACAAAGGGCGATACTTCATCGTAGGTTTCACTTGCGTTGAATGCATCAACATCAAACGCAGACGCAAACGCGCCGGCCTTACCATAGACGCCGAAGCTATCGGTCAGAGGCAGACGGCCAACAGCGCTCAGGCCAAAGCCTTTCAGCTTGCCTTCAACCTCGTCCTCGCCAAAGTTGCCGAAATCAATGTATTCGGCCTCCAGGGCAAAAAACGGATTGAACTGGTAGCCGACAGCGGCGCCAAGCAGATCGTTTTCATCCTCGAACTCGCCGCCGTGTGATTTGTAGCCACCGTAACTGCCGCTGACATAGGGGCCTGACTGGTCCCTCTCCGCGTTGCTCTGAGCTAAAGCGACGGGCGCAGTAACAAGCGAGGCTGTGAACAGTGCGGCGCTGGTAATACGGATTGCGGAATTCATAGGGCGTTCCTCCTAATGAGTTCAAATATCCTTTCATTCCATGGAAATCGAAAGTTGCCTTTCAATTACCTGAACTCACCCTACTAGGAATTCCTGCCCTACCGGGTTAAACCCGGACTAAGATCCCGTAATCCGCAATTAACCTCGAAAAAACAACAACTTTGACTTATTGAGGGGTATTAGAATCTGGCTTGGTTTCACTCTCGTTCTCGGGAGTCTTATATGCAACGACCCGGTCGGGGTCAGACGACTCGGCCCGTTTCATCAGCACCATGCCACCTTCCATCAGCAATGATTTGAGCCTGGGATCCTTCTGCTCTGCGATACCCACTGCGAACGCCATCAACGCGGCCTCCAGGGGATTGGCTTTGATCAGATTGCGAATGGCATCGATACCTAAACCTGATTGCGCCTCTACCCCTTTTTGCCGTTTTCTGGAGGAAACCGGCCGTGTCAGGCGGTAGAAGACAAGCGCAAGGAAGAGAATGCAATCAGAACTGGCTGAGCCATAACACCACATTGGTGACTTCTTTGCGGAATTTAGCCGCCACGAATATCAGGCGCTAGGAACTGCTCAGATTCGCGGAGTAGCCGCCGTACTTCAGCGCCTGCCAGACCACATAACGATCGGATGTCATCCAGCTTCTTTTCGATAATGACCAGGTTGCCGTCTTTGTCGAGAACAAGTGAATCTCGGCGTCCACGGGTATCTTCAAAACCGTCGAACTCTTTCTGGATAATCGGAAGCTCTTCGCCGAAGGCTTCGGGAGCGTTTTCGAGCCATTCCTGACAGTGATTTCGCTCTAAAATCTTGCATTCTGAGAAGTTACCGCCATTGGTGTTATGCGGTTGGCTTCTGAGTCAATTTTGTACATTTGTTACTTCTGAGCCAAAAAGTCCGCCAATAAACGCTGACACAACTTCTTCGGTGAAATCGCCGCACGTGTTGCCCGAATCCCTAGTCAGGTTGGCAATCAGATCCTTACTGAGCAGGCGTCGCAGGACTTTCATCGTTGATTTGTTGGCAATCTGTGCCGTTTCCTTGCCGAGCAACTGAGCGCCCGCAAGTCTCGTATCCCAGCCGTAGGCTTCGAGGATGCTTTCATGCTGTTCGAAAAGCCGGTCCATCTGGCCAGGAATATTTTCATAGTTGGATGCCAGATAAGCGATATCGGCCGCGTCTTTGCGTCTTGTTTGCGCATCTCTTTCGGACCAGGCCACCAGTTTCAGAAGGGCCAATCCCTGAGGACTGGCAACAGGCAACTCCAGCTCTGACTCTGACTCTGCTGCTATCATCAACCAGTCGGCGTTATTCAGGGCATCCTGAAAACCGACCACGCTCATTTGCACTTCGCCAGAAGGCGGCCATTGAATAACTGAATCGTCACTTTCAACAGCTCCAAAAGGAAGAATGTCGATGGGTGCGCCGTTCGGGCCGTGCAAACGATGAGGGAGATCGGTTTTGGTATAACCTTTGCCAATCAAACTATCCCGGATGCGTTCAAAATCAGCCCAATCCGGGACCTGAACGGCAAGATCGATATCCATTGTTGCCCGTTGAATGGGTGCTCCATAGGCGTGATGCATTACCAGATCACGGGCGGAGGCGCCGACAATGATGAATGGCACATCCTGATCCACGGCGACACACTTGATGGCTCCGTAGGTCTTCAATTGAGTCGGATCAATATTCTTGGAATCGATCTTTAATCTGGGCATAAAGCCGCTCCGCTGCTTCCAGGTTACGCGAGTCGCCGGTCATCAGGAGGTCAGCATAGACAAGAATATCTGGGGCAATCCCAGGAGTTTGGTTTACGTTGAGTGAATCAGCGAGCCAGAATTTCTCGTTGATCTGCAATGTCTCGGACGTATTGGGTGAATTGCCCGGGCTTTTACGAAGCCTATATTCCATCACCAAGCTTTTCAGCTTTTCTCGGGGCAGATAAATAGTCCCCTGGGCAGGCGACAGATAGTTGCCCAGCCGAGAGACGGCAACTTCCCCGCCCCAACACCCACCCAGAAGCTCCGGCCGGATTTTCTTCCACGGCATCGCAGAGGTTGCCTGAAATAGCCCCATGTCCAACTCGGGTAGCAGTTTTTCCGGGTAGGACTCGGCCCAGCGATCAAGCAGCCCCATAGGGTTCTCAAGTGACCTTGCGCCCTTCTTTCCATGTTCTCGAACATAGCCCTTGTCTTTCAGGTCATTCAGAACCCAGCCGATGGCTCCGAGGGAAACACCGCTGACTTCTGCCATTTTTCGATAAGTTTCACCGACCAGATGAGGGTCCATTAGAAAACTGAAAATCAGCTTTAAACCAGATGAATTAAAGGCTCGGGAGGTTTTCCTTGCTGATGCATGAACCGGCCTTTTGCGATTACCTTTTACGAAGATGAAGAATGTCTTTTCGTTCAGATAAGCATTGCCGGCGGCGTCAATGAACTGTGCGCCGGCTTCTCGAAGGCGGTCTGCCATATTCGGGTTTACGTAATCAGCGACCAGCAATGCGGGCGGCGGCATTCGCCGTAGCTGAGCGACAATAGTGCCTATATTCGCCTGCTGCGCCCAGCGCTTCAGCTCAACGCTGTACTGGATGCCCGTATCGCCCAGTTCAAGAATGAGGCCATCAGAGCAGGGCATCACTTCACTCTCGACAGTAGGGTGTAAGTCTAAACCTGTCTCTTGATGGAACGCGCGGATTGCCTGGCTTAGAAATGCGCGCTCGTTGATTGATGGTTTCATAGCCTCTCCAACATTATGTTCACAAAATAGCACTGTTCATTAATAATGAACAAGACTTTTAAGTGAACAAGAGCTCAGGAGCGCTATTGTCTGTCCTCCGGAGAAACAGGCCATAGATTCACATTCTCTCCGGGGGGCCAACTTGGCGCTGCGCCGTCCCTACCTCAATGCTTAGACAACCCCATACAATTGGCATAGAAGGTCGTTGTCGCCGGCCAATCCGAGAAAACCCCAATCACACCTACCTCACGGGCCAGAACATCGATCACGGTGAGCACGTCGCCGTCGTTGTTAATGGCATCGGTCACCGTCTGGTAATACCAGCCGCCGCCCTTTTCCAGCGGACCGCTGCGCTCAACGGTCCAGGCAATCAGGTCCAGGCCGGCTTCGCGCGCATTCTCCGCGTACCGGGACGGAACGATTTGCCTCTGGCTGTCCAGAGTCAGCAGCTTCCAGAGCGCCGGCGCCAGAATGTTCACACCCCTACTTTTAAGGTAAGCCATATAGGTTGCGGACGCGTTCACAAGGGTAGACTCAGATTGGTCGAGGAAGACTGCTTGCCGACCAAATTCCGGCATCTCGTCTACCCAGAAAAGAACGTCCTTCAAATTGAAGGACTGGGGCCAGACGTCTTCCGGCTGCACACCGGCATCGATGTAATCCTGGATCATTTGGCGGGCATAGTCTTGCTGGCTGTAATCCCCCTCAAAGGGCATAGCAACCACCGGTGATTTCAATTCCGGAGTGAACTTCGCGCCCAGAGCCCTGAACAACTCGATGCTCTCCTGATGAGTCATCAAGGTGCCCCGGCTGGAGTAGAGATCAGTGCGCCAGTCTGCGGTGCCAGCCAGGTATTCCTCCGGCGTGGTTGCCATTGGGTTGTGGGCATCCATCTTGCCCTCCAGTGACTTGAACTCGGCCAGAGTGATATCGCTGGTGCGACACTCGGCCTGTGCCGGCGTGCCCGTGGCAGGATCGGCGGGCACAAAAGGCTGGGTACACTTGGCGTTCAATGCAGGGACGGCAACGATATTGGTGGTGGTATGAAGGTCGTCCTGGGCATGTCGGCAAACCAGTTCCCGATCCCTGGTGAAGGCGACATCACATTCCAGAATACCCGCACCCATGCGCGCTGCCGCAATGTAGGATTCACGGGTATGTTCGGGAAACTGCAGGGGCGCGCCACGATGGCCGATGGAGAAATCCGTTTTCTCGACAGTGTCGGTATTGCAGGCTTGCAGGCGCTCTTTGAGCGGACTGTCGTCCATTGCACCAACCAGCCAGAAAGGCCGTGGTCCCAGATGGACCGAGGGCTCCGACTGTTCAGGCGCCAGCGCAATTGATTGCGGGGAGAGCTCTTCAACGGTCGCCGCTTGTACCAGGGAAAGTACCGAGCACAGCACCAGCCCCGAAAGGATCCGTAACATCATAACCTCCTCCTTGTGAGACCGATGATACCCTATCAACAGTCTCCCCAAGGAGGATTACGGCCAATTGACAGCCGATGCTGGATTATCTGGCAGGTTGCCCTCAGCTAGCCGCCGAAGCCTCATACTCGCGAATCATGGCAAACAACTGGTCCTTCAGATTCAGCCGCTTCTTTTTGAGGTTTTCCAGATACTCATCGGAGGTGTTTTCAGCGCCCGTTTCAACGCGATGAACGGCATGGTCCACTTCATGATATTCGTCAAACAGCTTGGCGAAGTGAGTGCTGTTGGTTTTCAAAAGATGAATGGCTTCTTTGGATTCCGGCAGTTCGTGAATCAGATCGTGTTTTTCGAGGGACATTCGCGCAGTCTCCATGACTGTGGGGGATGAGATGTATTTGACTCATTCCAGTGTATGGCTAGCTGCGCTTGCCAGTCTTGACCCCCGTCAAGCGCCAGTGAGCCTGTGCGCTCAATTACCGCGCAGGTTCATCATTCCGGATACGGAGAAAGCTGGCAAAGCGAGGCAGCCCCGTGGCTGTGAGGCCATAGTGCTTGAATGTAATCGTGGTTCCGGGTCTCGGAGGAGACGCTCGCTCGGAATCGCTGAACCCCGTACCAATCCGGAATCGCCTGCCATCGTCCAACTCCACCAGCAGTGACCCCATCAGCCCCTCGTATTTGCCCTTTCCCGGCAGATGATGAACAACCACCGCTTCGGCATCCTGATACTGTTTTACTTTCAGTAGATCATCGGAGCGCCCACTTCGGTAATGACTGGACCCCAGCTTCAACATCAAACCCTCTGCGCCGCCGTCGACGATCTTATCCAAACGCTGCATCAGTTTCTCATGGGTGCTCGCCCGTTGCTGATCGACAAGCGCCATGTAGGGTGATTCAACCTCTTGGATTAATACACGCAGCCGGGCCAAACGTTGGTCGAAGGTTGCCTCCTTATCCGGAAGATCAAACACCATGAACCGAATCCGCCGCCAATCGTTGTCATCGGGCACCACCTGACGCACCGCCCCTGACAATTCCGCAAAACGGCCCCGCCCCATCCAGAGCTCACCGTCCAGGGGACGTGCCGGAAACCCTCTGGTGAACCAACCGGGTGCCCGATACTCATGACCGCCACGGGAAAGAAATCGCTCGCCAGTCCAGTATGCTCGCACCCCGTCGAGCTTTTCACTGAACCAGTAGCCGTCCAGCGGCATGCCCTTTTGATACACGTTGGCGAGTGTCAGCTCGGGCTGTTTCGCTACCGCCACGGGGGAAAACAGAAGGGAAATCAGCACCGGCAGCGCGGCGCTGAACAATCGAAACGGCATGGCAATTCCTTTGCTCTCAGTTGCTTTTTCCTACAGAGGTCAGACTTTCCTTTCCGCCCCTGGTCAGCATCCGCGTATTAGTCGTTTCCGCAGGTGCTCCTCACCTTTTCCCGGAAATCCTCACGAATACGGGTATTCTCGGCCTCATTGACATAAATCCGCTCGCCCTGATCGTTGATGTTGTAGAAGGTCGAAACGCTGGCAAGAAACTTGAGGCGCGCCCGAAGCTTTCTGCACAGCTCGGCTTGCTTCTCCGCCTTCTCCTCGGCTTTGGCATTGGCAGCCTGCCGCGTCTCACGCTCTTCCTGCTGCTGCTCCAGAAACTCGGTCATCTTCTGATGCCGCTCCCGGGCTCCCGCATCCACGCTGGCCGGGGCGGCCTTTACCGTAACTTCACTTGATGCTGCCTGAGCTGGTGGACGGTCCCCGAAATGGGTCTGACCGTTGGCATCGACCCATTTGTAGACGCCGGCGTTTGTGGAGAGGGGAATAAGGCAGAGGAGCATTAGAGCGATTTTTACAGACACCGCGAATTCCTTTTCAATGGCTAGTAGTAATTGGCTTTACCGAAAATGGCTTCAATTTCCTTCGGCCATTTGTATTTAAAGGGGGTAAAATTCCACCAAATAATACTCGGAACAAATAAAATGACCCCCAAACACTCAACAATTTTGATCCCAATTGATTTCTTTTTCAGATCCTCTTTATAGAAATCGTAATTAACCCAGGCAAGATTATCGAAGTCCTCTCTAGTGGTTCCTTCATCATAATACCTGACAATAAAATTCCATTTCTGGTAAATACGTTCTTCTTTAAAACCGGAAGATATTTTTTTCCGCTGCAGGGGCATCTTTGGGGGCTTTCCACAAAAGTAATGCTTTTCCCGCATAAAAAGGTGGGCGTAGTACTGTCGTTCCCATACAACCCCGGAGCCTAAATATTGCCAGTTGTAAGAAAAGGTCACTTCCAATTCGTCCCAAGGAATCCGGTAGAACGTCCCTCTATGCCCTACGTAAACAAATCCTTCCTTTCGGTCGATCCGGACGGGCAACGTGAGGGGAAGAAAAATTTCGAACACATAGACGGCCACCCAGACTGGCCCAAAAGCAATCAACATCGCAAACAGTGCTTTTGAATAAAAAAAGCTAATAACCCAACCCAATACCATAACAATAATCATGAAAATATTGATGATTGCTGGCAAGCCTGAGCGAAGAGACATTAAGGCAGTGCGAATGTCCACGAAACGTTCACCGATGCAGGCAAAACTGTGCTCCATCTTTTCCGACGAATCGGACACCCCCCTCACTTTTCGTGCCGGCGGACTAGCAAGCCGCGCTCCGTGGGTTCGGTACAGCTTCTTTTCCAGTTGTTGTTCCAGGTTCGTGTCCGGAAAATCACACTTCAAAGGCAAGTCTTTCATCGATACCCAGTTCCTCTACATCGTTGTTATCCAGAATGACTCTAAGCCCGTTTTCACCCGTTACGCTCCTGCCGTCTTTCTCATACTCGATCAGCATTTCGAGCTGTTCCCAATTATCGTGATTGTAGTGCGTGAACCGATACATTAAGCCCTGCGAAGTGGAGTCTATCCTCGCTGTTCTATTAAACAGATCTGTGATTTCCCTCGACTCGTTCTCCACTAACCAGTTTCTATTAGCCACGAAAAGCTTGATGGAGACAGCGCAGTTACCTTCAATGTAACCTGGAAAATGCACGATGAGACTGGTGAATTCTGATAGAACTCGCTGCTCACCCTGTTGGGTTACCGCCCAATGCTTGGGCATGTACTCAGTTATCTTTACCAGGGGGGAGAACAGCAAATAGTAGAATCCATCCAGTTCCGCTTCGAAATATCGCCTGACATCGACACCCTCACCCTGAGAAACAATGGTTCGGCTATCTTCCAGAAGCTCTGCGCTTGATGGCCTGGATTGCTCATCCCAGTACCGCAATGTAGGCGCGTTACCCCAGAATGACAGTGAAATGAAATCCTCGATCCTAGATCGGGCTATATATAGCTGTACCATACTGATGACGAAAGAGATCGCGACCAGTACTGAACCCACCACAAGCACAACGGGTAAACCCGCCCCGGTAACGGCGCCCGCTACTGCCAAAGACGCCAGGTAAGTGATGCCGATACTCAGCCCAATCTGGACCCCGGATAGCGACGCCATTGCGTAATGGCCTGTGTTCAGAGCCTTGTGGCTCGTCCAGCCTTCCAGACCTATTGACAGTATGACACCGACGTAAGGAAGGGGCTTTAGGCTGATTCTCGCAAGACTCACCGTAATATCTGCGACCTTGCTAACAAACCTTAGCCCATTAAAAGCCACCGAAACCCTGGCACCAGCCGCAGAGAGACTTGCCCCCAAGGCTCTGGCATATTCCTCCTTGACTAATACTCCACTGAGATTAACAACGCCCTCGCCGACGCTCCATAGGCCGGACAAAACAGCCCCCCACCGGTCAATAGCTGTCCTATCGCCAATCATCACGTCCTTCCGAGTCTTATCCAACCCAGAAAACAGGTTTGCCAGATTAATCGCGTGGAAGAAAGTCACGGCGCCGATGAACTTGCCCCTATTCTGCTTGATGCTTTCAACTACCGGGTCCAGACGGGTATGAAGCCAGCCAAAGGGGTTGTCCTTGAAGTCCGGGGTCAGGTGGAATACGTCGATCAGTGCCCTGTTCAGGTAGGCCCTGATACGTGCATCCGCCATTCCGGCGGCCAGGGGTGTCATTGCAAGTTCTGAGAGATTATGGCCGGCCCCTTCCAATGATTTACGGTGGACCTCGTGGAGCAAGTCGGCCGCGGTATTCAATGTTATTCCGTGTCGGTGGACATCAATGCCATAACGTCGCTGGACGGCCCTGGTCCACTTTCTCCACTGCGGCCAAGTTTGAGGGTCTTTCGCCCAGGTGCCCATCTTGGCAGCGGGAGCGGCAAATTCCAGCATCAGAGTATCGGTGGCGGTGCTCACCTGCACATAGGCAGGCATATCGAAGATACTATCCACGATCTTTAGGCTGCCATAGTCAAAGCCGGGCAGGCCTTTCAGTTTTTCGGTCATGCCGTTGGTAGCAGATGCGAGGAACAGGACGGTTTTTAACATGTTCCCAACCGTACCCGCGTCGCCCTCATCAGCAGCTAACCAATTTTCAGAGTCTTCCTTACCTTTCTCCGAACTGACGTAGCCATCCAATATATCTGCCAGTTCCTGCTCAACCGCCTTGAACCCTTCGGCGCAGTAACAGTCGTTGAGCTCCAGCTTCCTGGCCAGTTGGTCAGAATCAATCCATCGCTTCCAATCATCGAATACCAATGTTCGAGCGTGGTCATACTTTTCAAGCTGCTTGTGGTAGCTTTCGACGAATGCGTCTTTTTCCTCTGAACGAACTCGTTCTTTAAGTTCCTCAGCAGTTTCCTGCTGGTCCTCAGGCGATTCCTTTTTGCCAGCCTCACGGGCAATGAGCGCATCTACCATCTGGGCGGTTGTATAGGCGTATGCGTTCTCCTCGGCATAGTTCGTAATCAGATTCACATAAAGAGCATGCAATTGACTCAAATCAGATGTGATACCGATTTCGTCTTCAAGAGCAACGCAGTAAGAAAATTCAGTTTCTTTTTTGCATTGGCCCTGCAAATCCGATTCACCGATTCCATGCATTAAGGTGGTCAGACTCCATTCAAAATCCAACGGTTCTGATCGAAAATCTTCAACCACCTCGCTTATCGCTTCAGTTTCACTGATATTAACGGCCTCACCTCTTCCAGGTAGGCTTCGCAAGTCGAACGGCTGCATGTGCTCTTCGCGAATTTCCGCATCCGTGCGTACAAGTTCCTGCAAACGGGAAGTCCATCGATGCTGCACAAACTTAAGAAAAACTTTTCCTTCCGCAGGGTGATGTAAGGCGGGCAAAGCGCTTTCTGCGTCCACAGCGGAAAAAAGAACCGAGTTGAACCCCGGCTGCACTTCTGTCAACTCGCCTTGTTCGTCAACACGATACTCATGCAGCGTTCCGAATACTTCGGAGAACATATACACCCAACCGGGCGTTAGTTTTCGTACACAGTAATGCGTGGTTTCAAGCGCAACGGTGGGCGGTCGGAAGTGAGGGGGCAGCGCTACTTCTTCCTGACTGATCGCCCAACGTACCGGATACAACGCAACGGTTTTGAACTGGAGCGGGCACATCTGTGCCGCTGAGTCTATGTCATCAGCACCCTGTATAAACGCTGAGCTGTTAGCGCTACCCATGAACCAGTCCCTCCGTTGACTTTTTCTCGGCGAATTCTGCAATTCGCGCTATGGCTTTGCCTGGCGCTGCGGAATTCTCTTTCCACAGAAGCTGTACTTCACTGTCGTCGAATGCCTGGTGTCCAAGCCAGCCAATCGTATTGATAAACAGCGCAATATCTCGGGTACTACAGAGTCCCCGCGCTTTCGCCGCATCGACTAAAGCAGAGACCATCCCCCAATCCTTCCCATCTGTATCCGTTTTGTGAAGCAAATGGGGAAAGTAGTTTGCAACGTGAAGTTCGAGTTTCCTGAGGGCCGTCCGTTCCGCCGCTCTTTCCATGGCAACCTGGTGTTCCTCACGAATGCTTAACCTCTCAGCCTGCCGCTCACTACTGGGCTGATCATTATGAAAATACTCCCACTCACCAGTGCGGCGATCCTGAATGGCAAACAGACTACAAGGCCCCATCAATCGCCTCACATTTTCACCTGACGAATCCAGCTTCAACAGGTGCCGCGCGATTTCAGGATCATAAAACCGGAAAACAACCTCATCTCCCGTGACCAACCTCGCCATAAGCAATCCACGCAAGTGTTGCATGACCTCTTCGAAGTGGCAGTCAGCCCGCAATACGATGGCAACACCCTGATGTTTCCAATCATTGAAGCATTTAAGTGTCAGCGAGCTATCTATTCCCGTTTCAACCAGCCACGGTGAAACTTCCAATAGGTCGGCAAGCTCCGTTTGCCTGTAGAGCGCATCACAATGAGGTGTTTCGATCTCACGATAAATAACTTGGGGCAGATTATTTACTTTGGCGCCATCAATAAGAATGAACGTCTTCCCCTCACCGGGAAGTCCAGCCAGATGCCCCATCAGATCGCACCTTGTGATTCTGGTGAGCAGACCTGGCAAATTCCCTTACCCTGATTCGCGGCATTCTTGATGGCGCGCATCTGGTCGGACTTGGCCATCGGTCTTTGCTGTGTCTCCGGCAGGGCCACCGGCGCAACAGCCCCCCCATTCTTCTCCACCAACCCCGGCATCTCCGGCACCTGAACCTTCTGCCCACTCCCCTTACCCGGCGAACCTCCGGCATTCAGCTTGATGGCAGCGCCACCCATAGCCACACCGCTGGGGTCGATCTTCACGAAACTGCCACCGGCCTTGAGGGTGATTTCCGCACCGGCTTCAATAACGGTTTTCTGGCCGGCCTTGATGTGCAGTTCGGTGCCACAGTCGGTTAGCCAAGCCGTGCCGGCTTTCAGGTGCAACGTACCAGTGACGTTGAAACTACGGTCTTTGCCGGTTTTCTCCCGTTTTTCACCGTTCACCGTGGCGTGGTCACTGCCTTTGATGTGGGCCTTGCGGTCGTTGCCCACGGTCAGGTGGCGATCGTTCCTGATGACTTCAGTGCGGTTGTTCTCCGTGATCAGGGCCAGTTCTTTCTGGGCGTGAACGTAGATCTGTTCTTCGCCGGCTTCGTCTTCAAACCGAAGCTCGTTACTGCCCTCGCCCTTGTGGGTTTTGGTTTTCAGGGTGGTGCGGGTTTTGTGTTCCGGCAGCGAATACGGCGGTGTGTTGGTGGCGTGCCAAGTCCGGCCGGTGATGATCGGCTGGTCCGGATCGCCGTCCAGGAAGGAAACGATCACTTCATGGCCGATCCTCGGCAGTGCGGTGAAACCATACTGGCCGCCGGCCCAACCCTGGCTGACCCGGAGCCAGGCACTGCTGTGTTGATCATTTAACGCATAGCGATCCCAGGGAAAGCGCACTTTCACCCGGCCGTATTGGTCGCAATGAATTTCTTCGCCTTCCGGGCCGGTCACCATGGCCATCTGGGGTCCGTCCATCAATGGTTTGTGCTCACACACGGGCCGCCAGCTGCGGTCTGCGGGGATGGCGGTAAAGTGGTTGCCGTAGCGTGTCGGTTCGCTGCCACCCTCTTCTTCCAGGGCCTGGGGTTGTGAGCCAGTATGGGTGATCGCTGTGAGAAGCCAGTCGCGGTTCACAGCCTCGTTGTCGTGGTCGGTCAGCGGCACCCTGGCACCAGGTGCAAAGTCCGGACGATTGCTTTCACCAAAGGTGGTGCTGGCATCGCTGCGTAGGGCAGCAAGCCTGGCTTCAGTGAACGGCCGACCACTGGCATCCTGTTTGAATCGGCCGGGGTAGTCGTAGTGCTGGTAATCCTCCCGGTGGACGAGCTGATCGCCAGACTGCTCATGCATCAGGGCGTAGGCCGGGTTTTTGAAGGTGTAATCCTTCATGGCGACCGAAGCAGGGCGCACCCGCTCTCGGTACGCGAACCGGAACACACAGGGCGTTCGGGTGCTGCCCCCTGCTTTGCCGTTGTAGGGGACGGCTTCGAGCCGTGGCGAATCGCGATGATGATCGGCAAAAACCAGGGCCGGTGGCTCCTGACCATCGAGGCTGCCGTGCTGGTAGCGGTAGTGCCAGCCTTCTTCGGCAGCCAGACGTTCAACAAAGGCCAGATCACTTTCACGATGCTGTACGCAGTATTCCCGCTCCTCTGGGCGGCGTTCAAGGTCGAAGACGGTATCGACAACCCCCCGCTCCTCCAGCAGGGTACGCACAATCTCATCCGTGCCCCGGTTCTGGAAAATGCGGCTGTTGTGCATCAGCGCCAGGCGCCAGAGCGGCGGACGGAAAACCAGTTCGTAGCGGGTACGCCGATGGCCGGAATCGCCTCGAGCGAATTCGCTGACCACGCCGGTAAAGCGACGCAGCGGTGCCCGGTCCTGCCAGATCACGAGATCCACTGGTTGCTCCAGCACCTTCGAGGCGACAACAGACGGATCGGTACTGGCCAGGTCAAGGCGTCCCTGGAACAGCTCGGACAGCCGTTCTGTCAGCGCAAAGCCAACAACGGAAAAGTGGTCAGAGGAGTATTCGCCAATGGTGGCGGTGAATTGCAGTCCGCTTGCCTGGGGCATGTCTTCGGTCCCTGAAGAAAAAAGAAAATCCGGGCTTTCGCACCATCCTGTGCGAAGGCTCAACCCTGATGAAAGCGTCCTGCTCTCATCAGGGCGGCCCTGGTATGCTGAAAGAGTTTAATACAAGCTGCGGGGTATGCGGTACCCCGCAAGTAGTTGCTCTGTGAACGGGTTGGTATTGCTGGCCGCGTGGAGGCGATAACGCATCTCCCCGTCGTCAACCCGGAACCGGACATCGACCGCGCTGCTGCTCACGCCGGTAATGTCGGCTTTATCGAGCAGTCGGAACAGAGCCCATGGGCCGCTTTCCGAGAGGCTGCGGGGTGAACGGTTCACCTGAACCGGCACCAGGGTAATACGGCTCTCAACAGAGTCCCGCAGGGTATTAGGCCAGACCAGCGGAATGCTCTGGCGCGGGCCATGGCTGAACTCCACCAGTTGGCCGTCGACATTGACCACGCTGCGGCGCTTGTTGGCTGAGAGATTGAGCGGTTCCAGCGCGAACTCCACATCCAGCGAACCACCCCGGGTAAAGTAGGCCCTGCGGATTCGATCGGCATTTTCCAATGACGTCAGTACCGCACCGCGCACCAGGCCGGCACGTCGGGCATCGCCCACCTGTTCCGGGTGATCCTCGAGGAACAGTTTCAGGTTGTCCTGATAGAAGGCGTCCAATACGCCGCCCGGGGCAAAGAACCGTTCAAAGTCCTGCAGTGCAACATCCCGCCCGGAGTCCGGATTAAAGGGATAGTGGCGGGCCAGATTCTGCTGGAAGGGCTGATACACCTCGCGGTACCACTCATGCTCGAGCTGCGCCACCGCCTGGTCCAGAACCACCCGCCAGCTTTCCGTGGCCAACCGGGTCAGCAGCCGGTTCAGGGGCTCCGGCTGGTTGTCGGCCATGCGCTGCAGGGTGAAGATCGGGTCGGCTCCCTGCAGGCCCATGCGGGCCCGGGCAGCGGCCAGCGCAGCCTTGCCCTTGTCTGGCGCTTCCTGGATGTTGCGCATGTACTCGTGAAGTTCCGCGACCACCAGCATGATCTGTTCAAGCCCGGTTGGCTGATCGCCATTTTTTCGGGTCAACTGGTTGAGCTCCGCAAACTGCCGTTCAATATCCTGCAGCATGCGGAAATGGGGCGACTGCTCCAGAAGCTCCCGGGCCGCAGCACTCTCCCCTTCTGCCGAAGGTACAAGACGCGTGTTATGGCGAACCTGCCCGAGCAGGCTTGCCAGGGGCTCGTGGCCGCTGGTCAGGCTCTCCAGAATACGTACGCCGTGGTTCAGGTCCTCAAATCGCTGAATATCAATGCGGCTCAAGGCAGTACGCCAGGCCTCGGCGTAGTGCTCGGCATAGAGGGTCTGCAAACTGGCCAGCAGCCTGGCTTCATCCGCCTTGCTAAAATCGACGTTGTCCCGGCGGCCCAGCACCCAGGCGTCCACCAGAGCCAGCTCCGTTACCGAGCCGGACTTGCGCAGGAACCATTTTTCCAGTCCCTCCCGGGTCAGCAACGCGGGGATGGTCAATGGGTCTTCTTCCACCGCTGCTCCCGAGTCCGACGGCTCGCCATAGCCATCCAGCCGGGTGAACACCGTGCTGAATGCCGGCCCGGATGCCCGGGCCAGTTCCAACGGTGCCCGGAATTCCTGTTCTGCTTCAATTTCCAGATCCCGATAGACCCGGTCTGGCGTGGCAATCCGACCAAGCTCATGTTGTGCCCACTCGACACTGCTACGAAACGGCGCCAGGGTCATATCGGCAACCGCATCGCCCTGGCGAGTTAGCTGTGCCAGATCGGTATGCGCCATGGCATAGTCCAGATGACCCAGTAGCCGCTGCTGCAGTTCACTCTGGCCGGGGAACGCCTCCTGCCAGTGGTTCTGCATGTAGCGGGTAACAATATCGTCCCGACGACCACTGGCGTCATACAGCATGCGCAACACCCGCAGATGCTCCAGGCGCTCAGTGCTATTGTCCGGCGCCTGACCCATCTCGGCCATCACACCGAACATCAGGGCTGGCAAATATTGGTATGCCAGCATATCCAGGTAGGATTCCTCAACTTCCGGGCCCACCTCATGGCCACGGTATAGGCCCATATCACTGAGCAACGGCCAGTTCCGGCGGTGGTCGCCAAAGGCCAGGGTCGCCTCACGAAGTTCATCCAGCGGGCCGAGCAGGTTTCGGCCGGTATTGTCCGGCTCAAAACCCACCGGCTGCCAGTTATCGATGAATCCCCGCACACGGGTTTCCACGGCGGTCGCGGCCTCTGCATTCTTGATAAAGAAATGCTGCCAGCCGGCTGTCATACCCGCTCCGGCACAAACAGCCACCACGGCGGCCACGGCCAGCCGGCGTTGCCGGGACTGAATCACCCGTCGGTTGTCACCGGCCAGGCCAGCCTCCGGATAGATGATCTCGGGGAACAGTGCCCGGGTAAACAGGTTGGCGGACTGCCCTGCCCGTTGAGCAGGCTGAATGGGCCCTGCAATCTGGTAGTTGGCAGCAGCCGCTGAGACAAAGGCATCCTCCGGGACACCCTCCTGCAACACCGAGGTGAAGTAGGTGCCGCGGACCATCGCCGGTGTCGAGAACACATCCGCAGACAGCAGGTCGGTCAGGAATTGCTCCAGAACGGGCTTAAGGCCGGCAAGCTGGCGGGTAAAGGAGTAGGCCGCTGCCCGCTCCTCGGCATTCCGGGTATTGGCCAGAACATCCGGCAAGCGATCGGTAAGCCGCTCAACCATGGCGGTGTATC
This sequence comes from Marinobacter sp. L-80, assembly GCF_056859395.1. NCBI lineage: Bacteria > Pseudomonadati > Pseudomonadota > Gammaproteobacteria > Pseudomonadales > Marinobacteraceae > Marinobacter > Marinobacter sp. L-80. The sequence goes on along the minus strand of NZ_JBSXOI010000070.1, from coordinate 107,692 downwards.
GGTCAGCGAACTGGTTCAGCCAATCGTCGTTATCCATCTGGCCTTCGAGGCTGAAGGTAAAGCCCAGGGCCTGCTCCTTGTCCTGCTTGCTCAGGGTCCGCACCAGCGGGCCAAATCCGTAAAGCAGGTCCATCTTGGTGAAGGTGACATAAACGGGCAGGCGGGAGCCGATCTGCTCCATCAGTTCCCGCAGGCGCGTGCGCAACAGGATGGCCCGGTCCCGCCTCTGGCCGGAGTCTGCCACGCTGAGACTGGCCAGATCTATGGCCAGCACCACCCCGTTCAGAGGGCGTTGAGGACGATTTCGCTCCAGCCAGGCGATGAAATGATGCCAAAGACGCTGCTGGATCTCCGCGCCGGCGCCCTCCCCCTGACTCTGGCTCAGCAGTTCACCATCCGGATCGATCAGCACGCCTTTATCGCCGATCCACCAGTCAAAACCGAAGGCATTGCGATCCATTCGATTGTTGCGGGTTACGTTGGTGAGCGTGTAGGTCTGCCCGGAGCGTTGAATCAGGCTGGTCTTGCCAGCATCCTCAAGGCCCATCGCCAGATACCAGGGCAGCCGGTAAATGCCTTTGCGGCCGGGGAGGTTGCTTTTCAGGGCCGCCAGCTGGCGATCCAGCAGGCGCTGTTGCTTGCGCTCCATGGGCAGAATCGGATCTTCCTGTTCCTTCTGCGCTTCCGCCTGCCTGACGTTCACCTTGCGCAGGCGGCGCGCCAGCATCATGCCCCACACCATGGCCACGACCAGCACAACGCCCAGGGTTACCACGGCCCGCATCTGCCAGGCCGCCAATGGAAACTCACCATTGAGCTCCCAGCGTGGCCCCAGCCACCAGGTGGCCACCACCAAGGCAATAATGCCCAGTACCAGGGTGACCGGGGCTGCGTTTTTGAGGTATGGCAGAAGCCAGCGACCGATGAGTAAAGCTTTTCTCCACATGGTGTCCATTCCTGCTGTGATTCCTTGGTGTGTTCCGGGTATCAGCCCAGCTTTTCAAGCTGCCTGATCAGGGCTGGCTCCCAGTTCTCGAGAGCCAGCCCGCGCACCTGCATTTGCAGATCCTGAATCTGCTGCGTGGCCAGTGATTTCAGGCCGGAGTCCTTCATTAATCGGGCGCTGGCAAGGCGCCAGTAAAAGCGGTCTCTTGGTTCTCTCGCTTCCGCCAGCCCGTCCTCCAGAAGTTGCATCCCGGCAGCCAGCCCCTTTTGCCCGGCCAGCTCCCGGGCTTTGTCATAAGCCTGCTCCCAGGCGTTGGCGCTGCCGGCGGAACCACCGGTCGCCGGCGCGGACCAGAGCCACTCTTCCGCCTCCCGGGAGAGGAACGGGGTGCCATCGTTGAAGGTGAGCTCCGGCAACTGGGCAAGGCGCTCAACAAACTCCTTTGCGGACACACGGATGGCCTCAGCGCAGGCGTGGTGGCCCAGGGCCGCCGCTACCCGGGCACTTAACCAATGGCCGTCCAGCCAGAACGGACTGACCGACAGGCTCTGCTCGATTTTCTGCCACAACGCCAGGTCGGCGGATTTTTCCAGGGCTTCGCGATAGTCAGCCACCCGATCGGCACTGACGGCGGCAAGATCGGTGCGCTTTCCGTCCCGTGTCGGCGGTACCGTGGTGATGTTCTGCCAGATAGCGTAACGGCGAACCTGGTACCCCAGAGGCTGGTCCGGCCCGGTTTCGGTGAGCATGTCCGCGACTTTCAGAAGACTCTGCCGGGTTGCTCGTTCGTCGCCCGGGTCCAGGGTGAGTGCCCCCAGGGAAGGCTTCGACGGTGCAGGTTTCTGCTCTGGCGTTTCAGTTCGCGAATCCTGGCTGACCTGCCCTGCCTGCGGACGGGTTTCGGGGGCTGCCGCGGCGTCGTTAACCCTGGGCAGCTTTTCAACCGCCCGTTTAAGATCCTGCAGCGACTCCTCGGGCAATTCCCGGCCAGCGGCCTGGTCCATCAATCTCGCCAGAAGTTCAAGGCAGAACGCCCGACCGTCGCCAACACTGCCATCAAACGCCAGGGCGTCGACGCCCTTGCCGGCGCGCTGGAGCATCTGGGTGAACATCATCTTGCGTGCCCGCTTGCCCGTCTCTCCAGGGTAGGGCCAGGCCTGCTCCCACCATTCGTCCAGCACCCGGTGCAGCAGGTACAGGGATAGGGCGAACCGTTCACCATCACCACCGCGTTGCAGGGCGACCAGAAGAAAACCGAGCACTTTCAGATCCTTGCTGCGGTCCGAGAGAATCGTCAGGGCATCGCTTTCAACCTTGCTCCAGTCGATGTCGGTATGGGCCAGAGAGCCCACCTTCATGATCTCGTTTTCCAGAGACTCGAGCGTTGCATCGTCTCCGAGTGCCTCGCCGACACCGGAATCGCCGGGCAATGGTGAGACAACCTGTTCAACGTAGGGATGTTGCTCAATGATCTGCATGTTGCTGTCCTGAATCGCTGTGTTCAGCCGGCATTTACCAGCCACAGGTCTCGCGTAGCGGTTCGATGGCCCGGCGGTATCCCGAGAGATCAAACAGCAGGCCATCAATGCGACCGTTGGGCGAGTCAATGCGCGCCTCTGTGCCGTCGATCATGGCTTTCACGGTACGAATGGCTGGCAGTCCCCGGCCGCCGCTGAGCACGAAACCGTTGTCCCGCACCCGCCAGACGGTCTGTCCCCGGCCAAACCCCAGCCGAATCCGCTGCTCGTCCATTGCCTCGGGCAGCATCAGCGTGAGTTCCGTGATGTTGTTGTAGCACTGAAGGGCCAGCAGAGGTCTGGGAGGTTGAACGCCCAGAGCCGGAACCGTCACCAGGTGGCCAGCTGCTCGCCCGGTATTCCGGTAAAGCACACCGGCACCGGCATTTTCTGCATCAAGGCTGGCGTAGGCCTGTCGCCATCGCTCGGATCGCCGGGCATCCGGGGCCGCAAGTTCCTCGCCGGATGCCGCCAGGTGAGTACCAAAAACCTCGTCAAAGCAGGCCAGCCGTTCAAGTCGCTGGGGCTCACTGGTACAGAGTCGGGCATCTTCAAGCTGGTCAGCGCTGGCATTGGAGACCAGCGAAAGCAGCGCCAATGCCGCTGCAATACCACCGGTTAATCGCACTCTTCGGGGAATCATGACTCTGTCACCCGGTACTTGAGACACTTGTGGGCCAGGGTCCGCTTTGGCAGGCCGAGGCTTTCTGCCGCCTGGGCCCGGTTGCCACCATACTGGCGCAGACGCTCGCGAATAATTGCCGCTTCAAAGGCCTGTGCCGCGACTTTAAGATCCCGGACCTCTTCCACAGCAGGTAGATCAACGGGATTTCTGTCTCTGGCATCCGAGGGTGCGCGGGTCCAGCCATCGGGCTCTTCAAACAGGTCATTAATCCTCAGAACTTCCGGCTGGATATCATCCCCGCCCGGGGTCTGCAGGCAGGCCAGTTCAATGATGTTGCGCAGCTCACGGACATTGCCCGGGAAGTCGTATCCAGCCAGCAGGTGCAGAGCGTGGCTGGAAATGCCCATGGGCCCGCTACCCTCACGCTCGGTATACAGGCGGATAAAGTGACGGCTCAGGGCTTCGAGGTCCTCGGGGCGCTCCCGCAAGGGCATCACCCGCAGCGGAAACTGGCTCAGGCGATAAAACAGGTCCCGCCGGAAGCTGCCGTCTTCGATACCTGCCTGCAGCGGCTGGTGGGTGGCCGCTACCAGGCGAAAATCGGAGTGCTGTTCCTCACGGGCGCCCAGTGGGCGGAACTGACGGCTCTCCAACACCCGGAGCAGCTTCGACTGCAGGGCCAAGGGCATGTCGCCGATTTCATCCAGGAACAGGGTGCCGCCGTTGGCCTGTGCCAGAAGCCCCTGCTTGTCCCGGTCGGCGCCTGAGAACGCTCCCCTGGTATGCCCGAAAAGTTCGCTTTCCAGGAGGGTGTCGGGAATCGCGGCGCAGTTGACCACCACCATCGGGCCGTCGGCCCGGTCGGACAGTTCATGGATACCGCGGGCGACCACATCCTTGCCACAGCCGGTTTCACCCTGCACCAAAACGGACAGTTGGCTGCCGGCGGCCCGGACGATCTGGGCCCGGAGGCTGGTCATGACCTGGGAGTTGCCGACCAGGGTTCGGGCCAGTTGTTCGCACCGGGTGCGAACGGTTTCGGCGTCGTGCAGATGATCCAGTGAGCGCTTGAGCAGGCGACGCTGCCAGACCTGATCACGGCTCTGAAGCTGGGTAATCCATTGATGAACCAGCAGTTGCCGTAGGCCACAATACAGAGGCTGGCCGGTAATGCCGTCCCAGTCGGGTTCGTCCCGACACAGTACGAGCACCCCCAGGGTTCGGCCGTCATTACCGGTGAGGGGCTCAAGCCACAGGGAACGCGGCCGGTCGCTGGCCTCAAACAGGGCCTGGAAGCCGACGTGGTCCAGGCGGTAGCTGGCGGCACGGGTAAGTTCCCGGGCTTTGCCGGTTTGCAGCACGTGGGCAAAGGGGTGGCTGAAGTCACCGCAGTCGAATTCGCCGTGTTCGGCGAGGTCGCTGCAGTGCAGGGTCCGGCCACTGAGGTCGAGTTCGAGTGCCCAGCAGCGGGTCAGGCCGAAGGCGTTTTCCAGCTGTCTTGTGGCGGTTTTCAGCAGATCCGGCAGGTTGTCTTGCTGGATCAGGGCCACCGCCAGGTCGATTCCGGTGTGCAGTTCCATCTGCATCCGTCCCATGGTTCTCTTCCCTAAGATTTTTATGCTTTTGTGTTCGCCAACCGCACACCGTGCGGATTTGCTTTCCAAAACACGCCGTGAATACGTCCCTGTAGGCTCCGCTCCGCCATCCATGGCTCCGCAGGGTTTTGGAAAGCAAATCCCCACGCCGCGCTACTTTGGAGTGTCCCTAAACCACCATTCCCGTAAATCTGGCATCTTCAACACCCAACATGACCTTCGTAACCGACTCCCTCGCCGCCAGTTTCTCCAGCAACGCCAATGAAACCGGCGGCAAAAGCTCACCCTCTATGATCGACTCAAGCATCCTTGCGCCGTTTTCGCTTCTTGTCGCACGGCTACGGATGGCATCGATCAGGCCGTCCTGAAGTTCCACTTCGGTGTGATAACGGGCCTTGATCTGGTCCGCCAGGCGCTGGAGTTTGTCGCCAACGATGCGGTTGAGGGTTTCCTCGCCCAGAGGCAGGTAGGGCACCACTTCCATTCTTGCCAGCAAGGCCGGTTTGAAGAAGCTGGCCAGTTCCGGGTAAAGGGCTTCGTCCAGGCTGGCCGGGGACTCGGCGTGGTTGACGATGGTCTGGTAGCCCAGGTTGGAGGTGAGGAAGAAGACGACATTTTTGCAGTCGATGAGTCGGCCTTCGCCGTCAGCCAGTTCGCCTTTGTCGAACGCCTGGTAGAACAGGTTGAGGACTTCCGGATGGGCTTTTTCGACTTCGTCGAGCAAAACCACGGAGTAAGGTTTCTGACGGATGGCTTCGGTGAGGATGCCGCCTTCGCCGAAGCCAACGTACCCCGGAGGTGAACCGATCAGGCGCGAGACGGTGTGTTTTTCCTGGTATTCGGACATGTTGATGGTGGTGAGGAACTGGCGGCCGCCGTAGAGCAGTTCGGCGAGCTGTACCACGGTTTCGGTTTTGCCGACGCCGCTGGGCCCCACCAGCAGGAAGGCGCCCATGGGGCGGCCAGGCCGGCGCAGGTCGGCGCGGGCGGTGAGCAGGTGTTGGTGCAGGCAGTCGATGGCGGTGTCCTGGCCTTTGATGTGCTCCTGCAGATACGCCGGCAAGTGGGTGATTTTTTCCAGTTCGTCGGTGGTCATGCGATTGACCGGAATGCCGGTCCAGTCGGCGATGACTTCGGCCACCTGCCTGGCATCAACGCGGGCGTGTACCAGCGGCTCGTCGGCATGGAGTTCAGTCAGTTCCTGCTCGATGGCGGCGGCTTCGCTTTTCAGGTCCGGGCGTTCTTCTGTATCCCCATCGGTCAATTCAGAGGTATCCGCTTCGGCCTGGGATTCGCCGGTGAGCAACTGTTCACGAATCTCCACCAGTCGTGCCACCAGCTCGCGCTGGTCGTTCCAGCGTTGTTCCAGGGCTGCGGATTCAGCAGTGATCCCGGCAATGCGCTGTTCAAGTTCCCTTTCCCGGTCGGCATCCACGGTCTGGCCCAGGGTGTGTTCCCGGCTCAGCAGGTTCTGTTCCATGGCCAGCTGATGCAGCTCGCTGCGGACGTGGCTCAGGCGTCTGGGCGGCGTGCTCAGATTCAGGCTGACCCGTGCGCAGGCGGTGTCCAGTACGTCGATGGCTTTGTCCGGTAGCTGACGGCCGGCAAGGTAACGGGCAGACATCTCGGCAGCGGCTTTCAGGGCGCTGTCGGCGATCAGGACCTGATGGGCTTTTTCATAGACGGTGCGCAGGCCACGGAGGATGTGGACGGCTTCTCCGGGTGTGGGTTCATCCAATGCCACGGGCTGGAAACGGCGGCTCAGGGCCGGGTCTTTTTCGAAGTATTTCTTGTACTCGCGCCAGGTGGTCGCGGCGATGGTGCGCAGCTCGCCCCGGGCCAGGGCCGGTTTGAGCAGGTTGGCCGCATCGGAGCCGCCTTCGCTGTTGCCGGCGCCAATCAGGGTATGGGCTTCGTCAATGAACAGGATGATGGGGGTAGCGGAGCCTTTGACCGCTTCAATCACGCCTTTGAGGCGTTTCTCGAACTCGCCCTTCACCGAGGCGCCGGCCTGCAGGGCGCCCATGTCCAGGGTCCAGAGCTCAACGTTTCTCAAGCGGTCAGGCACATCGCCGTTGACGATGCGCAGAGCCAGGCCCTCCACCACGGCGCTTTTGCCCACACCGGCATCGCCCACCACAATAGGGTTGTTCTTGCGGCGGCGGCAGAGGATGTCGATCATCTGGTCGATCTCGGCGTCACGGCACACCACCGGATCCAGTTTTTCTTCCCGGGCCAGTCCGGTGAAGTCGGTAGCGTAGCGTTTGAGCGGGTCCAGATCCGCGCTTGCCACCGGTTGCCCGGGTTCCTGCTCGCTCGGTTCCAGCCGCTCCGCGGAGCCCTCGGTGAACCGGTCAAATTGCTTGCGCAGCTGCTCACGGTTGATGTCCGCCAGTGCCTGTGCCACCCGGGGCATAAGGTATCGGTCGGCATTCATCAGCAGGGCCAGGAAAACCGCGCCCGAGCGCAGTTCGGTGTGCCCCAGTTCGGTGGAAGCCAGCAGCCAGGCATCCTGCATCAGTTCCACCAACAGCGGCGAGAACGATGGATAGGGCTCAGCGCTTTGCACCTCTCCGTTCAGGCTGTCGCCCACCAGCGGTTGCAGTTGCTGATGATCAATGCCGGTGTGCTCCAGAATCTGGCGCACGTCGGAAAACGGTGTTTCCAGCAGCTTGAACAGCAAATGGGCCGGAGTGATTTCCGCGCCCTGGCGGCTGATGCACAGGGCGGCGGAGGCTTCCAGCGCCTGGCGTGACATGTCGTTGAGGCGCCCGATCAGCGCCGGCAGTTCTACCCGAATCACGTTGATGTCCTTATTTCGGTAGTTGGTCGAGTACGCGCAATACGTCCGTGATGCGCTCGTTCAGTGCCATGTTATACAGGGAGTAGATGCCGGCCATGGCCGCCACAAACAGACCTGCAATGCCCCAGACGGGCATGCCGCTGCGCAACCGGTTCCGGGTTGGCGTTACGTTCGCCCGGGCATCCGCAAGAGGCGCCGGGTCCTGTTCCTCCTGCAACGCTTTCAGTTGCTCGTGCAGGCCACGAACAATCCGGTCGTATTCATCCCGGCCGTTTTCCATCACCTTGTACCGCCCTTCGAAACCCAGGGAGAGGCACAGGTAGATAAACGACAGCATGTCGCGATAACGGGCCGGTTCCTGCTCCATCCGGGCAAGAATGGCAAAAACCTTTTCCCCACCCCAGGTCTCGTTGTGGAAGCGGGACAGCAGGGAGTGCTGAGACCAGACGCTATGGGCGCCCCAGTCGGTCCCCAGCACGGCCTCATCGATGAAGGCGCAGAGGACGTACCGATAGGCGACAACAACCGGCCGGTCGTAACCCTGCTCCACCAGTTCCCGGTCGATGGCAGCAATCTCATCCACCACCTGCTGGTAGAGGGGTTCCACCGCGCGATAATCCGCCAGCCTGCGTATCCTGATCACCAGGCCAAGCAATGGTGTGGCGGCGTCAATCAGGCGGTTATGTTCCAACCCTCTGAGCTGGAACTGCTCGTCGACCTGGCCTTCCCTGTTGCCCTCAGCGGCTCCCCGGCTGTCGGCAAAGATCAGATCACTGAACGCACTGCTGCCGGAATTCCTGCTGCCGTTGGGTAAGTCCATTACCTGTGCATCTGCCATGATTTAGCTCCTGATTGCCCAGAACTGCATTTCCATGCCCGGGAAACTGCCGGCCACGTGGAATGCGAAGCCGCTGGCGTTGTCGAGCATTTGCCAGGCCTGGCTCTGGTCGTCCAGGCGGAAGTACACGAAGCCGGCGTGGTACGGCAACTGCCGGGGTGCAACCGGTAACGCAGCGAGCGGAATTCCCGGCAGCTGCAGGCTGATGAGATCCCGTATTTTCTCCACCGAGGCCACCTTGCACTGCTGGGTGAACTGCTTGCGCAGATCGTCCAGCGGCATGTCGGCTTTGACCGCAAGAATGAATTCCGCATCCCGGACCAACTGGGCATCCTGAACCGGGGCCACGGTCAGGCCGTACTGGCGCTGCTGAAGCTGGATAGCCAGGGCTCTTGGTTCCAGCACCGTGCTCAGGGACTGCCGCAGAACCTGCATGAGCGGGGTAAAACAATCCTCCGGCAGATCGTGGTCATAGGCCGGGTACTCCCTCGGCAGGCGCCCTTCATCGGTGAAGGTCACCAGCTCGCCACACAGTTCCAGCAGGGCTTCGAACAGCCGTTCAGGATGCAACTGGCGCAGGCGGGCCAGGTGCATGAACCTGGGATGGGCCCGGTTCAGCATCTGCAGCAACATGAAATCCGCCACATCCGCAACGCCCCCCTGCCCGGGCGCACCGACACGCTCGGCGATAGTGCGTGCCCGCTCCCGCATCAGGCCCGCCATTTCCCCGACAAATCGCTGCAGCCTCGGTGCCGCTCGCACACTCAGCATGGTCGGGATGAAGTTCGGGTCCATCACCAGGCTGCCGTCCGGGCGCTTCTCAAGAATCCGGCCGATGGCCAGGGCCGCATAGGCACTGCGATCGTCTCGCTCCAGCATCAGGCGGGGTGCAACCCGGCCCACATTGATGGTGTGGGCATCACCGTCGACCGAATGCAGATCCCGGATTTCCAGGGAGTCGGCACGGAACCGGCCCGCCACCGGGGCGTCCGGCCATTCCACTTCGGCGAGGCTGTCACTGCCCAGTGGCAGGGCCAGGTACACGATCTGATTGGCCACGGAGGCATCGGTGATTTCCATCGGCTCCGGCATCACATCGTCCTGGGGCAGACTGAAGCGGGTGCCATCCGGGAACAGGCCGGATGCCCGAACCAGGCCAACCCGGCCGAAACTCAGGTACTCTGCGTTCAGTTCCAGGTCGCTGAAGCCATACAGATAATCGGAGATCGCGAGCGCCCGTTCATTGATCTGGTGTTCCAGATATCGCTGCTGTTGCTGGAAGTGTTGGGGCTTGATGAACAGGCCATCACTCCAGACGACTCGATTGGTTACCGCCATCAGGTGTCATCCGAATGCTTGAGTTGAACTTCCCGCTCCCGCAGGTTCACCAGCAGGTTGTAGCGGCCACCGATTGGATCCACCTTCACCACTTTCTTCCACTGGGACAGGTTGGGATAGGCGTAAAAGGCGATCACGCCGATAAATCGGGTGTCCTCGCCAATCTCAAAGGGTTCGATGAACTTGAACTGGCCCGGCACCAGGGAGTAATCGCTGTGGTCCACATAGTTCTGGCCCAGTGACGACTCGAGGTCACTCAGTAGCTGGTCGAAATCCCCGGCCATCAGTAGTGAGCTGTCGCGCATCTCGATGATCTGAAACGCAACGGGCGTGGGTGCCAGGGATTCATTCGGGTTTACATCCGGTTCGGCCACCATGGTCAGACCGACCCGGCTGGGCAGATCCTCCGGGTATCCCACCGGGATATCCGGGTCCCAAAGCACTTTTGCGGTTTTGGTGACCGCGTTATAGGGTGTGCTGCATCCGGCAAGCACGAATACGATGGCCAGCAAACTCCATTTGCAGGTCTTCACAACGGGTTCTCCCTCTGTAGTTGGCGCAGGTTCTGGTCGTAAGCCTGTTCGAACACTTCCTGGAACAGACGCTCGAATCCCTGCTGACGACTGGATTTCAACTCTCGGTAATAATGCTGGTACATATCCCATGCCCAGCGTCCCTCGTCCTCGTTCTGGCGCAGTCCCCGGCGGTAACCATGGAAACGACGCAGCAAGGCCTCGGGCGAAAAGGCATGCAGGATGGCCTCCAATGCCTCGCTGATGGCCTCACGGGTTGCCTGCTGGTGATGATTCAGGCTCTGCAGACTCTCCCGCACCGCCGCCGGCGCCGACAGGTGAACCGGGCTACGATGGCTGGCGAACAGGGTCTGCACCGTATCCTCATAACCCTCACCCAACCGCAGTGGATTATCCTCGATGGGTTGCAGGCGGGTTCGCAGCGCCTGATGCCTGCTGTCTTCTCCCTGATGCAGGGCCAACAGGCCTTCCACGGTCGACTTCAGTGTTTGCCCTACTTCCTCCAGGAACAGACGCATCTCGTCGCTGTCGGCAAAGTCCAGCCCGACTTCCATACCCCGCAACAGGGGGGCACCACTGATGTGCTTGCTGCTCTGATCGGAAGCCTCCCTGCGATCAGTGCTCTCTGAAATCTCAGACATCCTGTCTTTCTCTCCTTTGCGAACTGGCAGGCCCATCGCTACGTCGCGGTTTTCACGGTACTCATCCGAAACCTGCCTTTCGGCGGCGCGCCAGGAGGTCTCGCTGACCATCAGCGCGTCAGCATCCGACTTCTGTTGGTCCGGCTGTAGGTTCCAGGGTGCCAATGGGTCATCACTGACTGCCTCCCCGGCTATCGCGCCAAAATTCTGCAGCGGCTCCGGGTTCTCAGTCTGGCTGGTTAAGTACTCGGCCCGCATCAGCGGCCCTTCATCGACATCAATCAGTTGCCGGGCCTGATCTGCCTCACCTCTCTCAAGCAGCGGTTCACTTACAACCTCGGCCAACTCCGCACGAAGTTGATAGCGACCAATACTGATGGTATCGCCATGATTCAGTCGTGCCCGACGGCCCCGACCCACCGGCTGACTTGCGCTATTGATGTAGGTCCGGCCACTGCGATCAATCAGGCAGAAGCCGCCGTCCAGAAAACGGATCTCCGCGTGGCCGGGAACCGCACCCGTTCTGTGGGACGATAACCGCCAGGTATCACTGGCTGCTGTACCGATAGAGCCGCCACGAACACTGAAGCAGTGGTCGATGGTTGCCCCGCCGCCGGCAACGGTCGGATTGGTGACTGTCAGTTTGAGTCCCACAGCCTGTTGTTCATCCATGAATATCTTCCCTGCCGGATTCACCGGCGAATCTGGATCCGGACCGCCGGTCGGCGCCTGGCCTTTTCCGGGGTCACGAAGGAATTCCAGCCCAGCCGCACATCTTCTCCCAGCTCCATGGGACGGATGTCTTTCGGACGCATTTGAAGCTCCAGGTCGTACGCCAGCTGCTCCCGTGTGGTGAACTCAACGAGCTTGACCAGGCGTTGGTGGTCCTGGCCATTAGGCAGGAAATCCGCAAAGCGCTGTCGGCTGAGATTTCGCAACCGGAGCACGAATTTACCACTGCGATCCCGAATGGCCGATCCCACCAGTGTGTCGCTGCCCAGACAGGCGTTAGCCTGGCCTAGTCGGGTCTGCTGATCATCGGCGATGGCCACCTTGCGCAGGACCCACTGTTCAATACTGACATCATCCAGATCGAAGCAATGGGCAACGATGCCGCTCACCACCTCAGGCGACCGGCTACGACCGGCCATCAGGCCGGAATAGGCCAGCATCTTGGACCAGTTCACCGGTGTCGCCTCCCGCAACCGGCTGTCGCCCAGACCTATCAGGGCAAAGATCAGCTCTGAAAAGCCGTCCGAGGCACCGGGTTGAAACCGAACGTAGTAGCGATACTTGCGCCATGCCCGGTGGAACAGCGTGACCAGGCGATGATTGAAAAAATCAAGAAAATGCCGCCGGATGCCCAGATTCTGCCCCGCTTCCCAGGCCAGGTCTTCAAGGTAATAGCCCGGCAATGGCGACTGGGAGCCGTGCAACCCCAGAAAGCTGACTTCCATCTGATACGGGGCATGCTCGTGCTCCGGCGACAGCGCCGAAACCACATCGCTGCCGGGAAACCCCAACCCTGCGGAAGCAGAAAACCGGATCCGTTCCTGGCGGGGTTGGTCGTCGCTGTTTCGCTCCAGATCATCCCCGTGATGCCGGTGAATCAGGTCCACCAGCTGGAAAAAACTGTATCGCCGCGCATTGCCCAGAACGGGTTGCAGCTCGGCTACATCAGCGGCTGCTGACCTTGCTGTAACGTCCATGTGTACCGTTCCTGATTATCGGTGTTCACCACTTCCAGTTGGTGAAATGCGTTGATACTGGCGTAAAGAGCAAAGAACTGGCTGAGAACCGTGCCGAACAGGTAAAGATCACCTTCCGATGCAAAGGCCTGCTGGTCCAGTTTCAGTACCGAGCGGATCCCGCGCACCGGCAGGCCCTTGACCATCCGGTCAACCGGGGATGTCTCGATACCGGTAATACCGGCCAGACGCTTCTGGGACACCCGCTCCGCCTGACGGTCCACCAGGGCCCGGAAATCATAGACCCGCAGCACCGTGCGCAGGGCATCCACGTCCAGCATGGACAGGTAATTGAGTGACAGATTCGAGATCAGCGTCCACAACAGGCTGCCATCCAGGGTTGGCCGCAGGGTCGCGGTGGGCCGGGTAATGTTGCTGAAGGTGGCAAACGCCGGCGTGCTCTCGGTCGCCATGCAGATTTCGCCTACCGCCAGCTGGCTGGGCAACTGGTGATTGGTGCAGGTGAGGGTCAGGGAAACCGCTTCCTGCCGGCTCAGGCACTCGGACTCGTCGCCCCGGACAAACGACATGTAATGATCAAAGCCGTCCCCGCGCACGCTGTCCCGGGCCCGGACCCGGTAGTACAGGGCGGTACGTCCCCGGTCCCGTTCCACCTCATGCTGGAAACTCTCGAAGGCCGTGTAGATGCGGGGCTCACCGCGCCCGGACCGACCCTCCAGCCAGCCTTCCACCTGCTCGATGCTGAACACCTCGTAGTGGTCCGGGGAGCGGCTGGAAGGCGAAATCCGGTATTCGGTCTGGCGGCCGTTCAGATCCACCGGTTCGCCTTCATGGGTAAACAGGTTCACCGCCGGTGTGCAGTAGAGCTGAAAATTGTCTTCCCGCACCTTGGCGTCCGGCGGCAGGATACGGCTGAAATGGAAACGCAGGCTGATTTCGTCCGCCTGCAGCGCAGGCAGCCGGCGTGCCAGGCCGTGGATGTCCACGAAACGGAAGGCCTCAGGGAAGCTGAGGTATTCCTGCAGAATGCGGTAGCCGGGGTAGGCGTTCTTTGGGTACGGCAGCAGAGCCTCATCGTTGCCAAATCCCACCGGCTGCAACAGCGAGGCCGGCAGGCGGTATACAGCGTCCCCCACCACCAGATCGATGCGTTCGAGATAGTGGTTCAGCCAGAGAAACAAGGTTTCGGCGATATGACTCTCGCCGCCCAGATAAAAGCGCAGGCTTTCCATACCCAGTGACGACAGGGGCTGATCGGTATGCAGCGCAAGGTCCACGGTGACAGACGATACCTCGCGCGAGTGTTCGGCATGGGCCGCGGCAACGCTCACGGGAAATACGTCCACCGCGCGGCAGGTGCGGAACCGGCACTGGGTCTGGCGATTGGCATCGCCCAGGGGCCGGCTCTTGATCTCGGTGTGGCGGTCTACCCTCTGGCGCTCACTGATGGCATGCAACTGCGGATCAAAGCGCATGATCGTGCAACTGGGTACCGGCCGCAGATAATTCGGCCACAACATGTTCAGCAGCGAGTGGGTAATCTCCGGAAACTCGTCCTCGACCTTTTCCCGGAGCTTTCCGGTCAGGAAAGCAAAACCTTCCAGCAGCCGTTCAACATCCGGATCGGTACTCTGCTCGGACAGAAACCGGGTCAGCTGCGGATGAGCATCCGCGAATTCCCGGCCCTGAAGCCTGAGAAAACTCAACTCGTCCCTGTAGAACCGATTTAACTTCATACAACTACCGCATCCTTGGGAGTATGAGACGGTCGGTACACTTTTCTTCCGGGAAAAAACAACTCGCTGCGCTCAGACATTTTTTCCCTGCAGAAAAGCATCCCCACCGTCTCTCGCTATCCTTGGTGTTTGCTTATCCGTTTCGTTACACCACCTGGTAGTAACGTTTGTCATCCAATACTAAATCTATGGTCGTTTTGTCGTCATTTGCGCCGACATTCAGGTACACGGTCACCTGAAACCGCAACTGCAGCGGATCGGGTCCCTGGGGCAGATTAACCACATCCACCCGCTTCACCCTGGGTTCGAACTTCTCGATGCACTGCCGGATCGCGCCACGGATCTGGACGCTCAGATCGTGGGTGCCGAGCGTGGCGTCGTTGAAATCCAGCAACCCCAGATCTGGTACGCTGGCGCTGTTGCCCGGATGGGCGTTCAGCAGGCGGACCAGGTGGCGTTTGATGGATTCAACAACATGGGTGACCTCCCCCATGCTCTGACCGGGCGGCGCGGCGGCCTGTTCCAGTCGTTCGAACAGGCTGCCGCTGCTGGCCTGCGATCCGTCGCTGGCCGGGTGATGGAACACGGATTAGTCCTTGTCCAGTCGGCCAACCAGTGACAGTTCGAAGTTGGCGCCCATGTACTTGAAATGCGGACGCACCGCCAGGGAGACCTGGTACCAGCCCGGATCGCCTTCCACGTCGGAGACGGTGACCTGCGCGGCGCGCAGGGGGCGACGGCTGCGGACTTCCGCCGGCGGGTTTTCCTGGTCGGCCACGTACTGGCGGATCCAGGTGTTCAGTTCCCGCTCCAGGTCCTGGCGTTCCTTCCACGAACCGATCTGTTCGCGCTGCAGCACCTTGATGTAGTGGGCCAGGCGGTTGACGATCATCATGTAAGGCAGTTGGGTACCCAGCTTGTAGTTGGTTTCCGCTTCCTTGCCTTCCTTGGTGTTGGGGAACTGCTTGGGTTTCTGCACCGAGTTGGCGGAGAAGAAGGCCGCGTTATCGCTGCCCTTGCGCATGGTCAGGGCAATGAAGCCTTCGTCGGCCATTTCGTATTCGCGACGATCGGTAATCAGCACTTCGGTCGGGATCTTGGCTTCCAGTTGACCGAAGGATTCGAACAGGTGCACCGGCAGGTCCTCGACTGCGCCACCGCTTTGGGGACCGATGATGTTCGGGCACCAGCGGTACTTGGCGAAGCTTTCGGTAAGGCGGGTGGCCAGCAGGTAGGCTGTGTTGCCCCACAGGTAATGCTCGTGGTCCGCCGATACGTCTTCCTTGTAGTTGAAGCTGCGCACCGGGTTTTCGGTGGGATCGTAAGGTACCCGCAGCAGGAAGCGCGGTGAAGTGAGGCCCAGATAGCGGGCGTCTTCGGATTCACGCAGGGAGCGCCATTTAGCGTATTTCGGGCCTTCGAAAACGGCCTTCAGTTCCTTGATGGCGGGTAGTTCCTGGTAGCTGTCGACGCCAAAGAACGACGGTGCCACTGAGGACAGAAACGGAGCATGGGCCATCGCTCCGACCGACGATACGTACTGCAGCAACTTCATGTCGGGTGTGGACGGGGTAAAGGCGTAGTTGCCAACAACCGCGCCGACCGGTTCACCACCGAACTGGCCATATTCCGTGGAATAGATGTGCTTGTAGAACCCGGTCTGGGTAACGTCCGGCGCGAACTCGAAGTCTTCCAGCAGCTCGGTCTTGGTGGCGTGGAGGATATCCACCTTGATGTTCTCACGGAAATCGGTGCGGTCCACCATGAGTTTCAGGCCGCGCCATGAAGATTCCAGCTCCTGCAGCTTGGGCGCGTGCAGGATTTCATCCATCTGGGCGCTGATCTTTCGATCCAGCTCCACCACCATCTGGTCCACCAGGGCCTTGTTGACCGGCTGGCCTTTTTCGTCGCTTTTCAGCAGGTTGGCAATAAACGTTGCCACGCCCTTGCGAGCAACATCGTAACCCTCATCCGCCGGCGCCATGCGGCTGTTGGCCATGACCTGGTCGAGGAGAGAGCCTTCAGTGACGGATTCGGAGGCAGCAGATTGCTGCACAGCAGTATCAGACATACCACATCCTTTTAGTACGTTTTGAATTCAGTCGGAAATTATGAGCGGGTGTTCCCTTACTCGTTGCTGTCTGTGGCCAGTTCCAGTTCGGCCAGCAGCTTGTCCCGGGCGTCGTCGTTGTCCAGCAGTTCCTGAAGCTTGGAACGGAACGACGGTACGTTACCCAATGGGCCTTTCAGGGCCACCAGGGCTTCCCGCAGTTCAATCAGCTTGTTCAGCTCCGGAACCTGACGGGCAACGCTGTCGGGAGAGAAGTCATCAAGGGTCTGGAATTCCAGGTTTACCGGCAGTTCGTCGGCTTCCTCATCCAGCTTGTTGGTCACGGTGGTGGAAAGGGTCAGGCCGGCTTCCTTCATGACCGAACGGAAGTTGTTCTTGTCGACGGAAATGGCCTTGCGATCTTCGATGGGGGTTTCTTCGGCGTGTCCCTTGAAATCACCAACCACGAACATCTTCAGCGGCAACTCGGTTTCTGCCTGCTGATCTCCGGTGGCGGGGACGTACTTGATATTGATGCGCTCTTTAGGCGCGACGGAACCGTCTTTTGAAGACATGCGCTTGCTCCCTGTGCAAATCATTTGCAATTGTTCAATCCCTTGTACGCACCCTCCTGGCGCGCAACGATCAAAACTCTACACAGATCACTTGCCAGGCTCAAGCAAAAACTGGCCAACTTTGTTCGCGAATGTGCGGCCGGGCAAGCTTTTGCCAGAATACGCGGGATCTCCAATCTGTCATCACTCATACGAAAATTCAGTCAATGACGGCATTGTTGGCTGTGGCTATACTCGCCCAACGAGCAGGATCAACACGAAACCATAAGGAGATCAACATGAGTGACCTGAAAACCCGCTTCGACGAAGCCGTGAATTACATCCAGACTGCCGAGGGCGACTTCAAACCGTCCAACGAGATGAAACTGGAGTTCTATGCGCTCTATAAGCAGGCCACCGAGGGAGATGTGTCCGGCAAGCGCCCGGGCATGATGGATTTTGTCGGCCGCGCCAAGTTTGATGCCTGGGAAAAGGCTAAGGGCATGTCCAGCGATGAGGCCATGCAGAAGTACATAGACAAGCTTGAAGCCCTGAAATAACTGGTGTTCCAGCCCAGACTCTGGTCGAAAAATGACCAGAGTCAATCTTCCTGAATAAAGCTTTGCGCTCGTAAATGAGCTGTCATAAGATGCGCGCAAAATAACAATACCAATTCACCAGGAAGAGTTATTTATGGACATCACGGAAGCGCTGGAACAGTCCCAGCCAGGCTTGGTGGCACGGGTCAAGGACGCCATCCACGAACAAAAGCTCAATCAACGCTCTGAGCAAACCTACCTGCACTGGATCACACGGTTCGTGCTGTTTAGCGACATGAAAGATCCGGATGCGCTGGCCAATGAAGACCGCCGGCTGTTTCTGGAATACCTGAACGATCGCATGCGGGTATCCCGGGCGCGTTTCAATCAGGCCAGTCAGGCCCTGGCATTTTTCTATGAAGATGTACTTGGTAAAACGCCCGCCGGAGACAACGGCTGCGCCGCAGCCTGATAGCCTGTCTCAACGCTCATTCATATTGATGTTAAGCGCATCGTAAGTGCGGTTCTCGGGTGGGCGGATCACGTAGTTGTTGCTGTGGGTCTGCCCGGGAATGGATTTCGGATTGCTGAACCGGAACTCCACCGGAATCTGTGATCGGCCGAGGTCCGTGCGGTTATCTCCGGGTCGAAGCCCGAGGGGATCCAGGTAGAAGTCGTCTTCAACCCGGGGTTTGAGCGGTACACCCGCAGCCGGTGCCGCAAGGCCACCCTCGATAACGGTATTGGCCAGCGTCTCTTCCTCCATGGAATTCAGCTGGATGGTGTGGATGGTTGAGCGTTCTTCGTACTGGAAAGCACTGTCCTGCGCATCGCTCTGCGCAAAGGCCGCACCGGCAGAAAATGCCGCAGCCAAGACAAGCACCGTGATTACCCTGCTCTGAACGTTCCCCGCTTCTCCACGCATACCCATGGCATTTACCCCGGCAGACGATCCTGTCTGCGACCAGTTGTGACAAATTTTGATCAGTTTATCGACAAATCACACAACCTGCCCGGGCACTCGCCAATTTTGTGACATCATTCACTTGTCGTCGGATGGCGCCTCGTAGCGAATTCCTACGACAAAGACCGACTTCCAACCTTCCGGCGTGCGAACGCTCACTTCGTCGTCAAGGCGTTTGCCGATCAGGGCCCGGGCGAGCGGTGAGTTGATGCTGAGGTAGCCTTTGTTCAGATCAAACTCGTCCGCGCCGACCAGCCGATAGGTCTGCTCATCACCGTCCTCGTCTTCCACCGTCACCCAGGCGCCAAAAAACACCTTGTCCCGGTCATCCGGCAAATGGTCAACCACGGTAAGCTCTTCCAGGCGTTTGCTGAGGAAACGCACCCGCCGGTCGATTTCCCGTAACTGCTTCTTGCCGTAGATGTACTCGGCATTCTCGGACCGATCGCCAAGGGCGGCGGCTTCACGCACGGCCTGGGTGACTTTCGGGCGCTTTACCTTCCAGAGATACTGCAATTCATCACGCAAGGCCCGCTCGCCTTCCGGCGTGATGTATCGCGGGCGGGGGCCGCCATTACCGGGAACCTGGGTCATTGGTTTTGCAACGTCCTCTGCCAGATGGGAATCAGAAATGGGAAGGGCATAAAAAAACCCCGTAAAAACGGGGTAAGGCTAGCGCTGTGCTGGAGGGAGAAGCAAGCAACAAATCGTGCAGGCTTCCAAAGCTACAGTTTCCATTATGCACAGCCTGGATTACACCGGAGTGGCCGAGGAATTACCTTTTGGTCAGGGAATATGAAGACCCGCGAAGTCGGAATTAGGTTGCACACTCTAGGTCCTGAGCATAGCGTTAGCGTCATACAGATTTTTACCGCTTCCATTCACGGAGATACCAATATGAACACTCAGACCCTGCTGAACTTGGCGCTTAATGGCGTGGATGCCATAGGCTACCGGCTGGACCAGTACGGGATTACCGGCAAGATCAACCGCCACAACATTGCGGCTTTTCTGGCGGTAGAGCAGAAGCACCTGGAAGGTGAATGGGACAGCATTCAGGTACGCGTGAACCGTCGCCGCTCCCAGGTTGAAAGGATTACTCACGAAATCGAGTCGCGCAGAGATGCATTGGTTGCCCCGGTGCTGTCGAGGATCAACCGGTTTCGCGCCAGTCAGTGAGTATTTACGCCGGTTGATTGAGAGGCGGCCCGGGTTTCCCCGGCCGCTGAATCTGCCGGCTGTTCCGCCTGGGCCGCGCGAATGCGTTTGCGGGCTTCGGTAAAGGCGGGAATCTTCACAGCCACGGTCAGCCCCGGCGACGCCTCTCCGGGATGCGTATCGCTCAGGACAATCCGGCCCTGATGTATTTCCGCAACAGCGCTCACAAGGCTCAGGCCCAGACCATTACCCGGTAAAGAACGGCTCTTGCCTACCCGGTAAAACCGCTGGAAGACCTGGTCTTTCTCGGCATCGGGAATACCGATTCCACTGTCCCGGACTTCAAACACCGCATCGGCACCCTCGCGCCGAACAGATACGCCTATAACGCCATGCTCCGGCGTATATTTGATAGCGTTATCAATCAGGTTGCTGACCATCTGGAACAGAAGGTCGCGGTCGCCCTCGATCATCACTCCGCTTTCCAGGCCCTGCTCGAACGACTGGTCCTTATCCTCAGCCAAGGCCTCATAGAGCTCACAGGCATCGGTGACCAACTCATCCAGCGGCACAGGTTTCATGTCGGCGGTATTACCACGGGTTTCCAGGCGGGCGATGCGCAACAATGCGTTGAAGGTGGCCAGCAGCTGATCGGCCTCCGCCACGGCGCGGCCGGCCTGCTCCCTCGCCTCGTCGTTATCCACCGACATCAGCGTGTTTTCAAGCTGGTTGCGGAGTCGGGTCAGGGGCGTGCGCAAATCGTGGGCAATACTGTCGGAAACGTGCCGGATGCCCTCCATCAGATACACAATCCGGTCCAGCATCTGATTGAGGTTTTCCGCCAGCTGGTCGAAATCATCGTCGGTGCCACGGGTTGGTATCCGCAGGGAAAGGTGGCCGTTCATGATCCGACGTGATGTGTTGTTGATAACCTCGATACGCCGGGTCGTACTGCGGCTCATCAGGAAGCCACCAAGCAGCGCAAGGGCAAGGGTGATCCCCATACCCCAGTTGATGGCGGTTTCAATTACCCGCTTGAGGTTAGTGAGTTCGTCGACATCCCGCCCGACCAGCAGGCGCAAGCCACCCTGAACCTCAAAGATCCGGGCACGGGCGAGGCGTTCGGGCCCGGTCCAGCCGACGGATTCGTTCAGGGTGAAGTTGATCCAGCCGCTCTCTGAACGGCTGCCTTCCGGCCAGGTCTCTATGTTGCCGGCCAGCTTCAGAAAGTCGTCGGTGGTCAGCAGATAGATGGATTTGGCGTTGGGGTCGCGGGCAACACGTTCACGGATGATGGTGATGAGGCCATTTACGCCACGGCCACGATACTGCTCCGCCAGACCGGCGATTTCCGCTTCAATGGTTTCGTCGGTCTGGGCGGTCATGAAGCCCGCCGTACGCCAGTAGATAAAGGCCAGTAACAGAAATACCGAGGTGGCGAACACCACCATGTACAGCAGGGCTAGCTGGAAGGACGAGGTCCTGAGCTGGCTAAGCAGTTTCACGTAACATGTACCCTGCACCCCGGATGGTCTGCAGTAAGGGTGTATCGAATTCCTTATCGATCTTGGCTCGCAGCCGGCTGATGTGTACGTCGATAACGTTGGTCTGGGGATCGAAATGGTAATCCCAGACTTTCTCCAGCAACATGGTCCGGGTGACCACCTGGCCGGCATTACGCATCAGGTACTCCAGCAGACGGAACTCCCGCGGCTGGACATCAATATTCTGGCCGGCCCGCTTTACCGTGCGTGCAAGCAGATCCATTTCGAGATCGGCGACCCGCAGTACGGTCTCGGTTTCCGCCGACTGCCGATTTCTGCGCACCAGGGATTCGATACGGGCCAACAATTCGGTGAATGAAAACGGCTTGGTGAGGTAGTCATCGCCGCCGCCACGCAAACCTTCCACGCGGTCGTCCACATCACCCAGGGCGCTGAGAATCAGAACCGGCACCTGGTTTCCGGTCGCACGCACGGTTTTGATAATGGACAGACCGTCCATTCCCGGCAGCATGCGATCTACAATCATGATGTCGTAATCCTCGCTGGCCGCCATCATCATGCCTTCCTTGCCATCGGCTGCATGGTCGACCACGAAGTCGGATTCCTTCAGCCCTTTGACAAGATAATTTGCAACGTCCTGATCGTCTTCGATTACCAGCGCTTTCACCGGCTCTCCTCCCGATAGCGGATTACAGTAACGACAAGGGTACGAAGAAGTTGGCAACCCGGCCAGTTACGATCTTGTAAGAGGGTGTCGCCAATGGCGACGGTCAGGCTTTCCCCGGAAACCAGCCTAGACTGTCACCGGTTGCCCCGGTAGGCCGGTATTCCGCGCTTACCCAGCCGTCATATCCCATGGCATCGATGGCCGCAAAAACATTCGAAAAGTTAATCTCCCCCGTGCCGGGTTCATGTCGCCCCGGGTTGTCCGCAAACTGAATGTGGCCGATCCAGGGCAAAAGACACTCCATGGAGCGCACCAGATCCCCTTCCATGATTTGCATATGGTAAAGGTCGTACTGCAGGCGCACGTTGTCCGCGTCGATTTCCTCGATCAGTGCGAGCACCTTGCCGGAGGTATCCAGTACGAAGCCTGGCATATCCACGCGCGAGTTAATGGCTTCCAGGCACAGGGTGATACCCTCGTCAGCCAGCCTGCCCGCTGCCCAGGCGACATTACTCACCAACGTCTGCCAGGCAATGTCATCGGAAACGTTCGCCGGCTTCAGCCCCGCAAGGCAGTTCAACTGCCGGCAGCCAAGGGCTTTGGCATAGTCGATCGCCTGATCCACGCCGGCCTGGAACTCCTCAACCCGGTCCGGCAGGCAGGCGATGCCCCGTTCACCGGCGTCCCAGTTACCGGGCGGCAGATTGAACAGCACCTGAGTCAGCTGATTATCGCTCAGCATCTGGCCGAGTCGCTCTTTGGGGTAGGCATAGGGGAACAGGTATTCCACGCCCTCAAAACCCGCGGCCCGGGCCATGGCAAAGCGCTCGGGAAAGTCCACTTCCGTGAACAGCATGGACAGATTGGCAGCAAAACGGGGCATGGCGTGTTTACTCCTTCGGTCCGCGGCCAAGGGAGCCAAGCAGGGCACCGTTCAGATGCTCCAGCTCCAGCAACAGGCCACTGTGGTCGACATCACTGTGGCCATTGGCCACCAGCGACAGGTATTCATTGTGCGTCTGTTGAGCCAGGGGCAGGGTCAACCCTTCCGCACGGGCCTCATCCAGAATCATCCGCATGTCCTTTAGCTGGATCCGAGCCGGCGCGCCGGGTGCAAATTCCCGGTCGATCATCCGCTGGCCATGGAGCTCCAGAATCCGGCTACCGGCAAACCCGCCCAGCAACGCTTCCCGCACAGCGGCAGGATCGGCACCGCCTTTCGCCGCCAGCAAAAGCGCCTCGGACACAGCACCAATGGTGATACCAACAATAGCCTGATTGGCCAGCTTCGCCAGTTGCCCCGCGCCAACAGGACCAATCCGCGTGCACTTGCCGAGCGCCTCGAACACCGGCCGGGCGCGATCCACATCCGCTTCCGAGCCACCCGCCATGATACTCAGGCGGGCTTCAGCCGCGCCCACAGTCCCCCCGGACACCGGCGCATCCACATACCCAGCGCCCTGCTCTGCAACCAACTCGCCATGCCGCCGGGCCACGGAAGGTTGAATTGAACTCATATCAATCACCAGCGCGCCCGGCTTCAGGGCATCAATCGCGCCCTGGGCGACCAGCACCTGCTCCACCACATCGCTGTTCTCCAGCATGGTGATCACCACATCGGCATTGGCAACCGCTTCCGCCGGGGATTCGGCGATCACCGCCTCAGAGGCAAACGGCTCGCACTTGCTGGACGTGCGGTTCCACAGAGTCATTGGAAAACCCGCGTTCAGGAGGTTACGGGTCATGGGCGCGCCCATCAGGCCGATGCCAAGGAATGCGATATGAAGGTGTTTATGAGTCATTTTTCAGGCCTTGTACGAAGGTTGGAGAAGGGATTGGGTGGGCCTTTCCAGAACCGTGCGGAGCCATGGGTGAAGCGCGAAAGCGCTTCACGGGCTGGCCATGGATGGCCTGCCCCGGACCCTCAGTGCGACGCAGGAGCAATAAGCACTGAGGGCCGGAGCCGAGCGTACATGGATGTATTCACAGCGTGTTTTGGAAAGGCCCACCCAATCGCTTCTGCCCCCAAGGTAAAGTTTCCGATTATACAAACAAAAACGCCACCAACCGGAACCGGTGGTGGCGTTTTTTACGACTCAGGTACTCAGTGGCTAGCCAATAACTCAGGCCACCTCTGACATCTGCATGCGAATCTTCTTCATCGCATTCTTCTCTAGCTGCCGTATACGCTCGGCCGAGACGCCGTACCTGTCGGCCAGCTCGTGCAGGGTCGACTTGCTTTCAGACAACCAGCGCTCCCGGAGAATATCCTGGCTGCGCTCATCCAATTGCCCCAGAGCCTGCATCAGCCGGCCATTGGAATCGTCCGACCAATCCGCGTTCTCAAGCTGGGTCGCCGGGTTGCTGCGAGCGTCTTCCAGATAGTACGCAGGCGCCTGATAGGCGTTGTCGTCATCGTCGTCCTGAGGACCGTCAAAGGCGGTATCCTGAGACGCCAGCCGGCCTTCCATTTCGCGGACAACCCTGGGCTCGACACCCAGATCCTCGGCAACAGCGTTCAGCTCATCATGGCTGAGCCACGCAAGCTTCTTCTTCTGGCTGCGAAGGTTAAAGAACAGCTTACGCTGGGCCTTGGTGGTGGCCACTTTAACAATCCGCCAGTTACGCAGGATAAACTCGTGAATCTCTGCCTTGATCCAGTGCACCGCAAAAGACACCAGCCGCACACCGTACTCAGGATTGAAGCGCTTGACCGCCTTCATCAGGCCAACGTTGCCTTCCTGGATCAAATCCGCCTGAGCGAGGCCATAGCCGGAATAGCTCCGGGCAATGTGAATCACGAAGCGCAGGTGGGACATAACCAGCTGACGGGCGGCTTCCACATCGCCCTCGTAATGGAGCCGTTCAGCCAGCTCCCGCTCTTCGTCAACTGTGAGCACCGGGATGCGGCTCGCAGCCTGAATATAAGACTCGAGATTCTGACCCGGAACCAGTCTGTCAACCAGTTGTAAACTCGTACCCATGCTCTAACCTCCGAACCCAACGGCCCTAAATATATCAATTACCCTTTAGACCGCCAAGAACCCTGAAAGTTCCCGAAATTCCCAGTAAAACGTTATAAAACAACTATCTGGGAAATTCACCGTGGCTTTACTATCTAACAACTTACGCCAATAGAAGCTGTCTCTTCAATACGGTTTTCCCGTTATTCGGATCATGCTCCTCCGGCAATATCACCCGGCTCCATGTCATCCAGATGACGCTTCACGGCCACCCAAGCGCCTAGCCAGCCTAGCAGCATCGAAACAATTATCAACGCCAGGGCGCCATCAATGTGCAGCCCATCCAGGGAAAAGTCGCTCCTGTACAGGCCTGCCAGCCGCTCTATGGGCCCGCTGAGCCACCAAAGTGACAATTGCAGTAATATCAGGGCAACAATCCCACCACCGAGCCCGAACCAGGCGCCGGTGTACAGAAAGGGCCTGCGAACGAAGCTGTCTGTTCCGCCCACCAGCTTCGCAACCAGAATCTCGTCCCGACGGCTCTCGATTGAAAGCCGTACGGTATTGCCGATCACCAGCACAACCGCCGCCGCAAGCAGGATCGCCAACGCCCAGACAGCACGGGCAAGAAGATCCGTCATGGCGTTCAGCCGCTGCAACCAGCCCAGGTCTACCTGAACCCGCTCTATGCCTTCCATGCCCTCGATAAACCGCACCAACCCCTCAACACCCTCAGTGGACCGGGCGCCCTCTTCCGGGGTAATCAGCAGGGTATGTGGCAGCGGATTATCCTCGAGATAGTCCAGAGCATCTTCCAGGCCCGATGAAGCGCGGAACTCCGCAAGCGCCTGGTCGCGATCCACCAGCTCAACACCTGCCACCCGGCCGTCTCCGGAAATCTCGTTACCCAGCACTCGGGCTCGTTCGAGAGGCACATCCAACTCGATATAGGCGGTCACCCGGGCGCTGCTCTCCCAGCCTGCGCTGACTCCCTGAAGACTGGTCAGCAGCAACAGCAATGCCACTGGCAGCGCCAGGGCAACCCCCATGACCGTCCACGTCATCAGACTCGCCACCGGTGTATGCAAAAGGCGGTTGGCACTGTCCCTGGCGACCTTGCGGTGATGGATGAAATAACTTTCTGCCTGCTCACGCCAGGGCGCGCGAGCCTGGTTGGCGCCGCGGGTAGGCTGTGCTTTCTTGCGGGGATCAGCGGCCATGGACACCTCCCCCGAGAACTGGCGTGCCGCCGGCCACCAGACGGCCATGATCCAGCTTCAGCGTTCGACGCCCCATCTCGTTGATCAGGGCGATGTCGTGGGTTGCGATCAACACGGTCACACCCACTTGGCTGAACTGCCCGAACAGATTCATGATGTCCGCAGACAGAGCCGGGTCCAGGTTACCCGTGGGCTCATCCGCCAGCAGCACCGGGGGTTTGTTCACCACCGCCCGGGCAATACCCACGCGCTGCTGCTCCCCGCCAGAGAGCTGCATCGGGTTCATTTTTTCCTTCTGCAGCAAACCCACCTTGTCCAGGGCCGCGCGCACGCGGCGACCCGTATCTCTGGGGGAGGCGCCCATGACTTCCAGTGGCATGGCGACGTTGTCGAACACCGTGCGATCAAACAACAGTTGGTGGTTCTGGAAGACCACGCCAATGTGACGACGAATGTAGGGAATCTGGCGTCGGGGCAAACGGTTCAGAACCTGCCCCCCAACCACCACTTCACCGGCACTGGGGCGCTCCATCACCATGATCAGCTTCAGAAGGGTACTCTTGCCGGCGCCGGAATGGCCGGTCAGGAACGCCAGCTCGCCGCGTTCCAGGCCAAAATTGACCTGTCGCAGAGCGGTGTGATCACTGTCGTAACGCTTGGTGACCTGGCGAAACTCAATCATGGGCGGCTTCCGCGCGGCTGGATTCCGGGCTATTCGTCAAACAGGGCGTCCACAAAGGTTTCGGCATCAAAACTGCGCAGGTCGTCCACCTGCTCGCCGACACCAATAAACCGGATGGGCAACTGCAACTGACGGGCGATGGCAAACACGATACCGCCTTTGGCCGTGCCGTCCAGTTTCGTTAACGTAATGCCACTGACGCCGACGGCCTGCTGGAACACCTGCGCCTGGCTCAGGGCGTTCTGGCCGGTGCCTGCATCCAGCACCAGCATGACCTCGTGGGGTGCGGATTCGTCCAGCTTTTTCATAACCCGGACCACCTTTTCCAGCTCCTGCATCAGGTTGTCCTTGTTCTGCAGGCGGCCGGCAGTATCGGCAATCACCACATCAACACCACGGGACTTGGCCGACTGGATGGCATCGAAAATCACCGAGGCACTGTCAGCGCCGGTGTGTTGCGCCACCACCGGAACCTTGTTGCGCTCGCCCCAGACCTGCAGCTGCTCAACCGCAGCGGCACGGAAGGTATCGCCGGCTGCCAGCATGACCGATTTTCCTTCGTTCTGGAATTTCTTGGTGAGCTTGCCGATGGTGGTGGTCTTGCCCACCCCATTTACGCCCACCATGAGAATCACGTAAGGCGTCTTGCCGGAGTCGATCTGCAGTGGCTTGGTGACATCCTTCAGCAGACCATGCAGTTCATCCCTCAGAGCCTTTCGCAGGGCCTCGCCGTCCTTGAGCTGATTGCGCTCAAGTTTGTCGGTGAGTGAGTCGATGATTTCAGAAGTGGCGGTTACGCCGACGTCTGCCATCAGTAGCGTAGTCTCGATTTCCTCCAGCAGTTCCTCATCGATTTTCTTGCCAAGCGAGAACATGTCGGACAAGCCACCGGTCAGGCTTGCCCGGGTTTTGCCCAACCCCTTTTTGAAGCGCTCGAAAACGCTGACCTGAGGCTCCGGTTCCGGTGCTTTCTGCGGTTCTTCCGCGGGCTCTGGGGTCGGTTCCGGCTCAGCCACCGGCTCTGGTTGTGGCTCTGCGGCGGCAGGCGCTTCAATCTCGCCCTCTTCCGGCTCTGGTGCCGGCCCTTTGGAAACCTCGGGCTTGCGCTGCGGCACCGGCTTGGGGCGTGGTGCCCGGCTACGGTTGCCGGCGATATCCAGGACAAATACGAGCACAAGAAGGGCCAGGAGGCCGATTGAAATCCACTCTGCCGTCATAAAAATCAATCCATCAGTCTGAATGGGCGGGACAAAGAAAGCCGGTATTCTAGCAGACTGTCCCGGTGAAGTGAGGGTCGCTCCGATTATCGCGACCGTAAACGTTTCCGGTAAGATGCAGGCACATATCCTGAACCGAATATTTCCGTGGAGCGGCGGCTATGACGCGCAGACAATCCGCAAGCAGGTCTCACCAGACGAGATCCCCAGCTGGTCGCGAGGCGGCTCCGGCTGGCAAAGGCAGCGGCACCGGTGAGCTGCGAATCATTGGCGGCGACTGGCGCAGCCGCAAACTGCGCTTCCCGGACGCCGGTGGCGTTCGACCCACCCCCGCGCGCACCCGCGAAACCCTGTTCAACTGGCTTGCCTTCCACCTTGCCGGCAGTGACTGCCTCGATTTGTTCGCCGGCTCCGGCGCGCTTGGGCTAGAGGCTCTTTCCCGGGGTGCCGGGCAGGCCACCCTCGTGGACCACACGCCAGCCCTGGCCAGAGCACTGCGAGACAACCTCCGGTTGTTGAAATCCGACAACGGCGAAGTGGTGTGTTCGGACGTCGAAAGCTATCTGGCCCAGAGAAACCGACCGCCATTCGATATCGTGTTCATGGATCCGCCGTTTCGCCAGGGCTGGCTCGAAAAGCTGTTTCCGTTGCTGGAAAAACAGGCGTGGATCAAACCCGGCGGCTGGGTTTACGTGGAACACGAGAGCGAGCTGCCAACGCCTTCTGTGCCCGTTTCCTGGCAGTTGCACCGGCAAAAAAGTGCGGGACAGGTCACCTACTCCCTGTTCCGGGTTGTTTCCGGGCCAGAATAAAAAAGGGCCAGATGAACGCTTTCATCTGGCCCCGGATTCCCCGCCGAAGCAGGTTTACGTCGATTCTCTACCCGGCATCAGGTTGAGGGGCGCAGCGAGTAGGCCCGGAGGTGCTCGGCGAACTCTTCCAGATAGCGGATACCGCTGGCTTCCGCCTCACGGCACCACTCCATCAGCGCGTTCAGCTTGTCCTGGGGTTTGAGCCCACGCTGGCGCCAGAGGGCCTGCAGCTCGTGGCTCTTCTCATAGATCTGGCGCAGCACCGCATTGCGCTCCAGCACAGACTCGAGGGTTTCCTTCTCCTTCGGCTGAATCAGTGTGATCTCACGGGAGAGCAGTTGCTTGAGCTTCCGGTAACGGGGACGGATCTCATCGTCCATCAGCGACTTCTGCTGGCGCAGGACCGGCTCCATGACACGTTTACGGTACTGGCGCATGATATCGAACCGGTTGTTGGCGATGGCCTGAACCGTTTCCACATCCACCTCCAGTTTACCTGGCACATGGTGGGCAATCGGTCGATAACCCTTGGGCTTGGCCAGTCCGAACAACTGGAACAGGCGGATGTAGCCCCAGCCGATATCCACCTCGAACCAGCGGCGAGACAGCTTGGATGAGTTGGGATAGGTATGGTGGTTGTTGTGCAACTCTTCACCGCCAATCAGAAGACCCAGTGGGCTGATATTGCGGGCGTTATCGGCACATTCGTAGTTCCGGTAACCCATCCAGTGGCCGATACCGTTGACCACACCGGCAGCCCAGACCGGAATCCACATCATCTGCACCGCCCAGATCCAGATACCGTGAACGCCAAACAGGGCCAGGTTGATTACCGCCATCAACGCGATGCCGAGCATCTTGTAGCGGCTGTAAACATTGCGCTCCACCCAGTCTTCCGGTGTCCGCTGGCCGTAGCGCTCGAGCGTTTCGGGCGTCGCCGATTCCGCATAGAGTTCGGCGCCCTGGAACAGCACCTTGCGAATACCCAAGACGACCGGGCTGTGGGGATCTTCCTCGGTTTCGCACTTGGCGTGGTGTTTACGATGGATGGCGGTCCATTCCTTGGTGTTCTGCGCAGTGGTTAACCAGAGCCAGAACCGGAAGAAGTGTTTCAGGGCCGGATGCAGGTCCAGCGAGTTATGCGCCGAATGGCGATGCAGGTAGAGCGTTACACTGACAATCGTGACGTGTGTCATTCCGAGGGTGACCAGAATGAGCTGCATCACCGACAGGTCAAGAAGACCATTAAACCACATAGCAAATCCTCAAAATCAATATCTTTGGCGCGAGGCCAACCTCCACACTTTAGCGTACAGCTGTAAGCCACAACAACAGCATTTGGATGCAAAATTGTTACTGATTACACTTAGACGTTTTCCACCGGAGATTCCCGCCCGTGCCTGAACTGCCCGAAGTAGAAACGACCCGACGGGGTATAGCACCCCACTGCGAAGGCGAGACTATTACACGAGTGACAGTCCGCAACGGCAGTCTGCGCTGGCCCGTTCCGGCCGATCTGGGCGAGAAACTGGAAGGTCAGGTGATTAAAAGTGTAGACCGCCGGGCCAAGTATTTGTTCCTGAACATGGACCGGGGCACGGTGATTGTTCACCTTGGCATGTCCGGCAGCCTGCGCATCATCACTGACAATACCCCTCCCCTGACCCATGATCATATCGACGTGGCATTGCAGTCCGGCGTCATCCTTCGATTCAACGACCCACGCCGGTTCGGCTGCTGGCTGTGGGCTGATTCCGCCGAAGAGCACCCGCTGATCACCCACCTGGGTCCGGAACCCCTGGCCCCGGAATTCAATGGCGCGCACCTGTTCCGGCTCTCCCGCGGCAAAAACACACCGGTGAAATCGTTCATCATGGACAATCAGGTGGTCGTGGGTGCCGGTAACATCTATGCCAATGAAGCGCTGTTCAAATCGGGCATTCATCCCCGGCGCAAGGCCGGGAGAATCAGCCTCGACCGCTATCACAGGCTGGCCGAAGCCATCCGGGAAACGCTCAGCGCCGCCATTCTGATGGGCGGAACCACCCTTCGGGACTTCGTGAACAGCGATGGCAAGCCCGGCTATTTTGCCCAGTCCCTGCTGGTGTACGGCCGTGGCGGCCAGCCCTGCAAGGAATGCGGGGCACCACTGAAGGAAATCCGGATGAACAATCGCTCAACGGTTTACTGTCCCCGTTGCCAGCGCTGAACGCTTACCAGATCGCACATTCTGCAACGAAAAATCGTTTGAAAATGCGCAAATATGATTCATAGTTAACAGAGGATTAACGCCCACGGTTTACAATAGGATGGTATCCGGTTGATACGATCCGGGTTTGCTTTTCTTTAAAGCAGTACCCTTTCAGGGCCACTAAAGCTCAGGAGACAGTAAGATGACCCGCAAGATTTCCCGCACCCTGGTAGCCACTGTGGCGGCCTGCCTGTTGGCATTCTCATCCCTTGGGCACGCCCAGGCCGTGGACGAAACCCCTTCGGCACTGGCAATGACCGGTGATGCAATTTTTGTTCGCCCGGCCTTGCTGGCTACCACCATCGTGGGCAGCGCTGTCTACCTGGTCTCCCTGCCCTTCTCCCTGCTGGGCGGCAACGCTGATGAAGCAGGGGAAGTTCTGGTAATGGGCCCGGCCAAGGCGACTTTCGTGCGCTGCCTGGGCTGCACCCGTACCGGCAAGAAACCCGAGACGGTCCAGACCAGCAACTGATCCGGCTCCATCGGGCACGCCTCCGTACTATCACGGCTTGCCCCGACGAGCGAACTCCGGCAGCCTGAAGCAAATTCTTCAGGCTGTTTTTCTCTATGGTTGACTGGTCCTCGCTTAACACGGTGTTCCTGGATATGGACGGGACACTGCTGGATCTGCATTTCGATAACCACTTCTGGCTCGAACATCTGCCGGCAAGGTACGCCGAGCAATACGACCTCCACCCCCAGGAAGCGAAAGACCGCCTGATTCCGATGATCATGGCCGAGCGCGGCTCACTGAACTGGTATTGCACCGATTACTGGAGCGAGCGGCTGTCTCTCGACATCACGGGGCTGAAAGCAGAGGTAGGCGACCGGATCGGTTACCGCCCCCACGTCACGGATTTTCTCGATGCCCTCCGACAAGCCGGGCTTCACTCGGTGATTGTCACCAACTGTCACCCCGACCCCCTGGCCCTGAAGCTGAAACGAACCGGCCTTGATACACGGGTGGATGCCATTGTTTCCAGCCACCAGTTGGGCAAGCCCAAGGAAGATCCCTCATTCTGGCAGGACCTCCAGCGAGTAACGCCTTACCAGGCCGAAAGCACCCTGATGGTCGACGACAGTTTTCCGGTGCTGGAAAGTGCGCTGGCGGCCGGCATTGCCCAATGTCTGGCCGTATTGGCGCCGGACAGCCAACAGGAAGCCCGGGAGCAGCACCCGGAAATACCCTGTATTCATCACTTCGATGAAATTCTCCCCGCGCTTCGCCAGCGGTCGCCCCTGCCATCCGGCCGATGACAGGGTTATAATTGGGCTACAAGCCCATCAGGTGAGGAGACATGACGGCATCAACCGCTGACGACCAACGTGTAAGACTCGATAAATGGCTCTGGGCCGCCCGATTCTACAAGACCCGCTCCCTGGCCAAGGAAGCGATCGAGGGTGGCAAGGTCCACTACAACAGCCAGAGATGCAAACCCGGCAGGCTGGTGGAAGCCGGCGCAAAGCTGACGTTGCGCCTGGGCTGGCAGGAAAAAATCATTATTGTTGATGACATCAGCGACCGGCGCCGTGGTGCACCCGAAGCTCAGAAGCTCTACCACGAAACCGAAGACAGCGTTAAGAAACGCGAGGAAATGGCCTGGCAGCGTAAAACTATGCAGGCAGCGCAGCTTCCTCCGGCCAGACGCCCCTCAAAGAAAGACCGAAGGGACATTCAGCGCTTTCGCGAACAGAACGGCCTCTGAACCCTTTATTACATCCCCGCCCTCAGTCAAACGTGCAACGACCGGCATTCAGCATTCAGGAGACACAACATGGCAGCCCGCGACCAGTTCCAGCGCTTTATCTTTGAACACAGCCAGGTGCGGGGAGCCTGGGTTCAGCTAGCGGACAGCTATCAGGAAATCGGCAGCCAGGCGCCCTACCCGGACACGGTCCGGGAACTCCTCGGAGAAGCACTGGTGGCGAGCATCCTGATGAGCAGCACCTTGAAGTTTGAGGGTACATTGTCGGTACAGGCCCAGGGGGAAGGGCCTCTGCGCACATTAATGGCCGAGTGCAGCCACGACAGACACATCCGCGGCCTGGCCCGCTTTGATGAGCATGCGGTCAGCGAAGACAGCTTCCACGATCTGCTCGGCGAGGGTCGGATGGCTATTACCATCACGCCCAACCGCGGCAACCGTTATCAGGGCGTTGTACCCCGGGATCAGGAGACACTCGCCGGCTGCCTTGAGGAATACTTTGATCGCTCGGAGCAGATTCCCACCAGCCTGTTCCTGTTTGCCGACGAAAACGGCGCCGCCGGCTTGATGCTACAGCGCCTGCCGGGCGCCACAGAGGAGGATGAAGACCTCTGGGACCGGGTAAACCATCTGGCCCGAACCGTGGAAGCCTCCGAATTACTGGAGCTGGACAGCGAAACCCTGCTTCACCGCCTGTTCCATGAGGAGACCGTACGCCTGTTTGACTCCGAACCGGTCGCCTTCCAGTGCAGCTGCTCACGGGAGCGTACCCTCGGTGCCCTGGAAGCCATCGGCCGCGAGGAGTGTTACAGCATCCTCGAGGAAGAGGGCTCTATCGAAATGGACTGCCAGTTCTGTCATGCTCACTATCGCTTCGATAGAAATGATATTGATCATCTTTTCACCGGTCATACGCTACACTAGAAACACGTTCGATTAGCCGGGAACCCGCTGATAGCAAGGCTTCCCGGGCAGTCGTTTTTTACCGGCGTCTCTGGCATAATAGCGCGCCTGAATTGACCCGACTGCTCAGATTTCCGTCAATTTTAGGAAGCGGCCTGAGCAATCACTAAGCATCCCGAGGGCGAGGTCGAAGTGAGCAACACTTATAGTGATCTGAGTACAGCACGACTGGTTGAGGTGGCACTGGCGCGTGAAGAAGGCCAGCTGGCATCCAACGGTTCCCTGGTCGTAAAAACCGGTGAGCGCACGGGCCGGTCTCCCAAGGACCGTTATATTGTCGAGGAGCCCAGCACCTCGGACGATATCCACTGGGGTCCGATCAACCGTCCTTTCGACGCTGAAAAATTCGACGCCCTCTGGGATCGTGTTGAAGCCTACATCGCCGAGAAAGACCAGTTCGTGTCTCACGTTCATGTTGGTTCCGACCCGGAGCACTACCTGCCGGTCAAAATGACGACCGAGACCGCCTGGCAGAATCTGTTCGGCCGAAACCTGTTTATCCGTCCGGACAGCTATAACCCGGCCGACAAGCAGGAATGGCAGATCCTGAACGCCGCCAACTTCGAGTGCGATCCCGAGCGCGATGGCACCAACAGCAACGGCTGCGTGATGATCAACTTTGCCAAGCGCAAGGTTCTGCTGGCTGGCATGCACTACGCCGGCGAGATGAAAAAAGCCATGTTCTCCGTGCAGAACTTCCTGCTGCCGGAAAAAGACGTGCTGCCCATGCACTGCTCGGCCAACGTCGGTGAAGACGGCGAAACCTGCCTGTTCTTCGGCCTGTCCGGCACTGGCAAGACTACCCTCTCCGCCGATCCGCACCGCTTCCTCATCGGTGACGACGAGCACGGTTGGGGCCCGGGCACCGTATTCAACATCGAAGGTGGCTGCTACGCGAAGTGCATCGACCTGACCCGGAAAAATGAACCGATCATCTGGGACGCCATCCGTTTCGGTGCCATTGTCGAGAACGTGACCATCGACCCTGAGACCCGTGAGCCGGATTACACCGACGTATCCCTCACCGAAAACTCCCGCTGCGCCTACCCGCTTGAGCACGTTGAAAAGCGCGTGATCGAGAACCGCGCCGGTGAGCCATCTCACATCGTGTTCCTGACCTGCGACATGACCGGCGTCCTGCCGCCCGTGTCCATCCTGAGCCGCGAAGGCGCCGCTTACCACTTCCTGAGTGGCTATACCGCTCTGGTTGGCTCCACCGAGATGGGCTCCTCCTCAAAGCTGAAGTCCACCTTCTCAACCTGCTTCGGTGCGCCCTTCTTCCCCCGTCCGGCCGGCGTTTACGCCGAGCTTCTGATGAAGCGGATGGACGAGTTTGGCAGCAAGGTCTTCCTGGTCAACACCGGCTGGACCGGCGGTCCTTACGGTGAAGGCCAGCGATTCAGCATTCCGACCACCCGCGCCATCATCGCCTCAATCCAGAATGGCGACCTGGACGACGTGGAAACCGAACACCTGCCAACCCTGAACCTGGACGTGCCCAAGCATGTTCCGGGCGTGGACACCGAGCTGCTGAACCCGCGCAACACATGGGTAAGCCCGGACTACTACGATGGCAAGGCCCAGGAACTGATCGCCCAGTTCGTCGAGAACTTCAAGAAGTTCGACGTGGCAGATTCGATCGTCGAGGCCGGTCCGAAGCTGAGCTGAGTCGATTACGGCAAGTAAGGAAAGCGCCCTGCGAAAGCACGGCGCTTTTTTTGTATGATAGCCCAACACACTCCAGGAAATGGCTTCATGAAACAGCATCTACGCCAGCTCTTTTCGTTTATTCTCAAACCACTGGAATCCGGAAAAGTTGGGCCCAGCTACAAAGATTCGCACCGCACCGTGCTGAATGTGGTGGGCGTCCTGTTCCTCGTTCTGGCGACGGTGTCGACGGCTATGCTCGTTTACACCGGTAAGGCAGGCGCCTTGATTCCCGTGCTTGTTTTCTTCGGTATTGGTGGCGTGTCCTTGGTGGTCGGGACGTTGGGCTCGGATGCCGCGGTGTCGAAGATGTGGGGCAACCGCTAGCGGACGCCCCATATCCTGTAATCAGGCGTAGAAAATAAGCGGCACAAAGGCCACCAGAACCAGCGAAATCCCCATGGCAATCAGCGGCATGATGATACGCTCATGGCGCTGATAAAAAGTCCCCGTTTCCTGTTGCGCCGCCAGCACTTCCGCCTCTCCAACCACCTGCCGGGTCAGCAGATGGTTCAGGGCTACCGGCGGGCTCAGGTAGCCGAGTTCAAATGCCACCAGGGTCACCATCCAGAAATGGATCGGATGAATTCCGCTGGAATAGGCAATCGTGGCAACCGTGGCGGTCACCAGGATCACGGCACCGAATGCGTCCATGATCATGCCCAGGATCACCAGGATTACCACCATCAGCAGCATGGCCGACCAGGCACTGTCGAACGACTGCGGGAAAGCCTCCATCAGGTGGGCCCGCTCGATCACACCACCGATGCTGACCGACAGCCCCAGCAACAGCAGCAGCGCGCCAATTTCCGCCGTCGTATCGTTTGTGGCGCCGCGGAGACTTCGCTCCAGGCCCTGATGATTGATCTCTCCCGAGGCTTTTCCTGACCGGTTTTTCAGGCTGACATGCTCGTACACAAGGATTGCCAGCATGATCACCGGCAGCAGCCTTGGCGCCGAGAATTCATCCATGCTCACGTCCAGCGCCAGCCGGTAAAACAGCACCACGGCAGCGATGACCAGAACGTAGGGAATCAGGGGTTTGAGCGCCTGCGTCATGGCCGGGAAGGCTTCAGCAGAGGGCGCCAGGTTGAATTCACTCTGTCGGTTCACACTGAGGGCCACGATCGCGAACATGGTGGCGGTCAGCACGAACACCCAGATGCCCCAGCCAAACAGCTCATCAGTGGTGACTTCCCGGTTCAGGTAAGCAATGACAACCACCAGCAGGCAGGGGCGCAAAACCACGCCCAGGGAACCGGACATAGCGGTCGCCGCCAGGGCCAGATGCCGCCGGGCACCGGCGGCACGCAGCTCACTGTATATCACTGCGCCGGCCGCGATCACGAAAATGCCGGAAGCGCCGGTGTAGGCCGTTGGCACGGCCGCCACCAGAACCGCTACAACCGCCAGCATTTCCGGTGGCATGCGCCAGGGCCGGAAGACATTGAACACCAGGGTGGCCAGGCGGGTCTGCTTGAGCATCATGCCCACCCACACATACAGACCGACATTCAGGAACATGTCGGACAGCTCCATCATCTTTCCGAGATAGATACCAATCCCCGACGCGTGTCCGATCAGCGCAAAATAGGTGCCGGAGATCAGACACATCACGGTATAGAGCGGAACGGCCAGGAAGGCCTTGTTCAGGCTGCCGCCCTCCTCAAGATCATCAGGCACCCGGAACAGCCGGTAGAGGCTGGCCAACGTGAGGCAGGCGAAACCGATAATCCAGAAATTGTGCAGCAACAACTCTTCGGACGAGACCGCCGTGTCTGAACCAAGGCTGGACTGGCGAAAGATTGCGCTCGACCCCAGCAGCATGGCATTGGCGATGGTTTGAAGAGTATGGGAGACCGTGTAATCCAGCCGGGTTTCCATGGCACGCATGGCGATATGATGACGAGTGAGGGTCGCCGTGACCGCGCACAGCATGACAAGGATCACGAGGATGAAACGCTGTGACTCCAGGCCAAAGGCGATCAGGTCAGCAATAAAAAGTTCGATGGCCCGATAGGCTTTCACCCCTGGTGTCAGCTGTTCACTGAGATTTTCGAAATTCTGGTGGGCCTCGCGGCAGTCAGCAACCGCTCGTTCGATGGCAAGCCGGACGTCAGCCGGGTCTTTTTCCTCGGCCCCCAGCAACGCGGCCATCGGGTCATCCGTCTCGGCATCCGCCGCCATTTCTTCAGCAACCGCCGCGTCGATATCCCGAGTCGGGTCGCAGGTGGGCTGAACCGGATCCATCCGCAACTTGTAATAGCCACTCCAGAGCTGTTCACCGCCCCGAAGCATCTGGTTGTGGATGTCGCTGCTCGTGGAGAAAATGACCACTGCAAGCAATAACAGACAGGCGGGCAGCGATGAAAACCACTCCAGCCCGCTACGATGAAAACCGCCCTTCGACA
Organism: Marinobacter sp. L-80; assembly: GCF_056859395.1. Lineage (NCBI taxonomy): Bacteria > Pseudomonadati > Pseudomonadota > Gammaproteobacteria > Pseudomonadales > Marinobacteraceae > Marinobacter > Marinobacter sp. L-80. Next base: position 70,042 of record NZ_JBSXOI010000070.1, on the reverse strand, counting down.
TAACTGATTACTCTGGATAGGGAGTGGTTACAGCAGATCGTCCAGATCCATGGTTTCAACGGCTTCCGCCTGGTCATCCCAGAAGCTGCCCAGCTGCCCCATGGGTGTACGGTGCCCGGTGTTCTCAACCCAGAGACGGTCAGAAACCGCGACGATCATATCGGTGGCCATGGCGTCCACGAACCGCCACTGCTCATTGGCCGGCGTAGTCTCGATCGATTCGGCATGATCCCGGATCACCGAACGGACCATGGCTTCGTCTCCCTTGTTCAGGGCCGCGATGGCGTGGAACACGTGGGGCAAACGCACACCCGCAACCTCGCCCTGATCGTCGGCGATGGCCAGCCGTTCAAACGCGTTCTCACCCTCGGGCTGGGCACCCGGAATCATCGCCCACACCGTTGCCCGCAATGCCATGGGCGCACCCCACCATTTTTCATTATCGAGGCAGCTTGTGGCCCGGGCGGCAATGGAGCCAACGTTCGCCGGTACGCCAATGGACGAGGTGGACTGAATCTGGGCATTAAGCGCCTGGAGGCCGGAAAGAAGACCCGCCATGTAGATGAACTCGTCCATGTCGTCATCAAAATCCGGGCATTCGCCATCGGCAGGATTGCCGTAATGGGCATTGTGGTGCTGCCAGGCCTTGTAATAGCGCCGGGCAGCAACGCTATGTGCGCGCTTCTGCTGGATCATGGCATCCTCGGCCTCATTGCCGTTCATGGCATTCAGGGCGGCAAGTGCGGCCAGCTCGTGCTCCCTGGCCTCTTCTTCGGCGCAGCCGCCGGCACTGAGGTAGAGCATCACCGCCAACTGGTCCGGCTCATTGGTAACGCGGCCGAAGGACATCAGCAGTGGCGCAGTCGCCTCGCTCATGGCGCACCCCATGGCCAGATCGTTGCTTTCCATCAGAAAAGGCACCGTGTGATCCCTGGAGAAGCCCTGCATCACATCCCCGGTGGTCTTGTACATCACGTGATTCACCGCGCTGCAGCCGCCAAGGACCAAACTGGCCGTGAAAGCCGCCACAAGGTTACGCACTCGACGCGCGGAAAACGGCGACTTGCGGGAGGGATTCCGGAAATGGGTCATACCTTCTTCACCTTTTGCGTTTTTTGTTCTGATGCAGCCCTGCTGCAATCGCACGGCCCGGACTCTGGCGGAGAAACCGGTTTGTTACAGTCTGTAACCAGGCACGCATTATGGCGCAGGAGGCCCCGTTTTTATGCGACCGATGCCGCAAATGACGCCAATTTACACACACCTATGCCACCCCTTGGTTTGCACAATGGGCCGCGAGCCGCTATAGATTGGAGCAACCGAGAGTCGTTGTGATTCCGGCCAGTACAGACCGAACCCGCAGAAATACAATAAAAGGAGTATCCGATGCGCAAACCTGAACTCGCCGCGGCCATTGCCGACCGCACCGGGCTGACCCGGGAAAAGGCCAGCGAAGTGATTACCGCATTTACCGACCAGGTATCGGCCGCCGCCTCCCGTGGCGAGGATGTCACCCTGATCGGCTTTGGCACTTTCAACATCCGCAGCCGCGAAGCGCGTGATGGACGAAACCCGCAAACCGGCGAGACCATTCGCATCCCTGCCAGCAAAACCGTAGGCTTCAAGGCCGGCAAGGCGCTCAAAGACGAAATCCGCTAGTCAGGCACAGGCCCGCAGCTGCGGGCCTGCTTTACCCCTGGTTCAGGTTCCGGCGACGGAAGCACACTCAGAGCGAGTGGCATCTACCCGGCACCGAATCGCTTTCATCAACTTGATAGCCCGCTCATCGTATACACCGTCCTCCAGCAACGAGAGACGCACCTTGCGCAGCATCTTGTCGTATTCAGCGGTGTCTTCCTGGGGCAGCTGCATCCAGACGTCTTCCGGAATTTCAGCCTCTGCCTGGGCAATAATCTCGTAGGCCTCGTCTATGCGTTTGATGGCCTGGTCACGCACCATCTGGCCGGCGGAATCCGGGAACCGGTCACGGTGGATGATTACCTGGAAATTCATATACCCGAGGGCATATTTGACCACCGCACCGTTGGGCTGAACGCCCTTGTAAAGTTCCAGTGGTGTGTAGGCGACGGCCGGAGCATAGGCCAGGTCCACGCTACCGTTGTTGAACTTGCCGGCAAAGTTGGCGGAATTGGACCCCACCACAGATGCCCCCACATGGCGAACCATCCGCACGGATGCCTGATCGTAATCGAGGGTTGCAATCCGTTTGCCCTGCAGTTTCTCAACAGAATCGATGTTGCGGTCCCGGGTGTGGAGGTAAATGGCGCCCCCGGGGAATACACCGGCAACCTCGTAGGGACCATCAATCAGGAACGGCCGGGCTTTGGGCTGGCTGAGGGTGTTGTACAGCAGCCGCATTTCCTCTTCGCCGGGCACTGCGCCCATGGCTTCAAGGCTGCCCGTGAACTTGTTGAATTCCCGGGCCCGGGTGCCAGTAAGCAGCACGGCGTCGCACTGGCCCGCCTTGAAGTCCTCGGCGGCCACCTTCTCATCGGTGTAGGCGCGAAGGTCCAGCTTGATGCCGTTTTTCAGGGCAACCGGCTGGAAGGTTTTGGTGATGGCAAACAGGGGACCATTGGCACCAACCGGGTCAAAAACGCAAAAGCTGCGTTCCAGAGGCTCGTTCTGCGCCTGTGCCTGCCCCATCGAGGGGAATACCAGACTGGCACAGAGGGCAGTTGCCAAAGCTACCCGCTGGGGGAGGTTTGCTGATTTCACGGGATGACTCCTGATTATTATTGTCGGGCGCCGGTCTGTGAAAATGAACCGGTCAGGCCACGCTTTCCTTGGTCGACCATAGGGCGACGGCTACAAGAATACGTTGGCACAGGTGCCTGCCATCAAGGGTTTTTCAGCAAAAAGGGAGGATTCTGTGATGGTGTCGACAGAGGTTCCGCAACCCCTGCCGCACTTTGTCGCCTGAGCCGGATTCAGATTGCCGGCTTTGGCCAGGCCTTTCGACCCTCACTGAGAGTGAGCCGGACGACACCCGGCAGTTCGCGATCGGTCACCGGCGCATGGCGACCGGCTGAAACCAGTGTTTTCGAGTTCGGTGTCCAGAAGGCATCAGGATCAAACACACAGACATCAGCGATTTCACCCTCGGCAAGGCGGGCTGTTCTGCCCAGCGCGGAAGCCGGACCGTTGGTCAGCGCGCGAATCAGATCAGGCAGTGCCAGCTCATTCATCTCCACCAGTTCCAGCCCCAGCGACAGCACACTCTCAATGCTCGACAGTCCCGGCTCGGTGGCTGCCATGGGCGCCTGCTTGGCGGCGGTATCGTGAGGTTGATGCTGACTGACAATGGCATCAATCACGCCGTCCCGAACACCGGCTATCAACGCCTTCCGATCACCCTCGCCGCGCAGAGGAGGCCGAACATGGAAGCGGCTGTCGAAACCGGCCAGGGCCTCCTCGGTGAACACAAGCTGGTGCATGGCCACATCGGCGGTTACCGCAATGCCGCGGCGGCGGGCTTCAGCCAGCATTTCAACACTGCGACCACAGGAGAGCTGGCTCAGATGCAACCGTACCCCGGTCTCCTCCGCCAGCAACAGCATTTCCATCACCGCAGCGGTTTCCGCCACTTCCGGAATACCGAGCAGGCCCAGGCGAGATGTTACCAGGCCATCGTGGGCGTAGCCGTCGGCAGCCAGGGCCTGGTTCTCGGGACTGAACATTACCGTCAAACCAAAGGTCTGGGCGTAGGCCATGCAGCGGCGCAAGATGCGGGCGTTGCGCACGCCCCGGGAGCCATTACCCACAGCGACACAACCCGCCGAGGCCAGGCCCGCCATGTCGCTGAGCAAATCACCCTCCAGACCCCGGGTGATGGCACCAATGGGCAACACCCGGATCGGCGACCGGCTGGCGGCGCCGTCCCGGATCAGGTGGGTGACGGCACTGGAATCGTTCACCGGCGAGGTTTCCGGCGAAGCGCAGACCGTCGTGAAACCGCCATGAGCCGCTGCGAGAGTTTCCGAGGCAATATTGCCTTTCTGACCATTGCCCGGCTCACGGAGGTTACAGCAAAGATCGACAAACCCCGGCGTTATGACAGCGTTCTCTGCACTGATTGTCTCGTCGGCCTGTGCCCGGGCGGCAGCTTCGCCCATCGCGGCAATACGGCCATCCCGGATCAGCAGCGCGGTATTCTGCTGCTCCGGGCCCTGACCATCGAACAGTCGGCCTCCGGTAATCTTCAGGCTGGTTCCGGATGTGTTGACACTGCTCATGCCTGGCCCCTCTCACTCAATTTCTGCTGCCGTTCTGAAACCTGGCCACCCATGGCCATGGACATGACCGCCATCCGGATGGCGATGCCGTTGGTCACCTGGTTCAGAATGACCGACTGTGGTCCGTCGGCAACCGCCGATTCGATTTCAACGCCCCGATTGATCGGCCCCGGGTGCATAACGATGCATTCCGGATGGGCCAACGCCAGTTTTTGCTGGTTCAGGCCGTAGAGCCGGTAGAACTCGCGCTCGCTGGGCAGCAATGCGCCTTCCATCCGCTCTTTCTGCAGTCGCAGCATGATGACCACATCCAGATCCTTCATCCCGCGGGTCATGTCGTATTCCACCGTGCAGCCGAGGCTTTCCACGTCTTTGGGAAGCAGGGTTCCCGGGGCAATGACGCGAACTTCCTCCGCACCCAGCTCGTTGAGAGCCCGGATCTGGGAGCGGGCCACTCGGGAGTGCAGCACGTCGCCAACGATAGCGACTTTGAGGCCCTCGAAACGCCCCTTGTGCTGGCGAATCGTCAGCATATCCAGCATGGCCTGCGTCGGGTGAGCGTGGCGACCATCACCAGCGTTGATGATGGCGACGCCGGGCGTCACGCTCTCGGCAATAAAATGCGGCGCACCACTCTGGGAGTGCCGGACCACGAACATGTCGCTGGCCATGGCTTCCAGGTTGAGCAGCGTGTCAGACAGGGATTCGCCTTTGGAGGTGGCCGAGGTGCTGATATCCAGGTTGAGCACATCCGCAGAGAGGCGCTTGGCCGCCAGCTCAAAGGTACTGCGGGTTCGGGTGCTGGACTCGAAAAACAGGTTTACCACGGTTCGCCCGCGAAGCAGTGGCACTTTCTTGATGGTTCGCTCACCGACCTCGATAAAGGAGTCCGCCGTGTCCAGGATGTCGGTCAGCAGCGCCCGATCCAGACCGTCGAGAGTGAGGAAATGCCGCAACTGACCATCCCGGGTCAGCTGCAAGTGGTGCGGGGAAGAGTCGTTCGCGGTCATGGGTCGCCTGTTATCCGATTCGGAGGTTTATTGTCCGGCTTCCTGAAGCTCGATACGGAGCGGGTCGGGGCCACGCAGTTTGACGCGTTGATGGGATTCCAACGCCATTGTCTTGCCAGCCACATCCGGCTGGATGGGCAGTTCCCGGGCACCGAGGTCAATCAGGGTGGCCAGTATGATACTGGCTGGACGGCCATAATCGAAGATCTCATTCATGGCGGCGCGGATCGTCCGGCCGCTCATGATGACATCGTCAATCAGGATGATGTCACGGCCTTCGGTATCGAAGGGCAGACTCGAGGGTTTCACCCGGGGATTCAGGCCGATGCGGCTGAAATCATCGCGGTAGAAGGAGATGTCCAGTTCGCCGAACGGCTCTTCGATGCCAAGGCGTTTGCTCAGCACGTCGGCCAGCCAGACGCCTCCGGTCCGTATACCGATCAGGACCGGGGATTGCACGCCCCGTTGCTCGAGCGCCTGACGCAGCCCGGTTTCCATCTGGTCAAGCAACTGATCAATATCAAGCAATGCCGTCATTCGGTCCTCACTGTTGAAAAAAGGTTTCCAGGATCAGCACCGCGGCCCGGTCATCCACTCCGTGGCGACCAAAATCACGACTGCCTCCGGCGGCCATCACTTCACCCTTGGCCTCGAAGCTGGTGAGCCGCTCGTCCACCATCTCGACCGGCACGTGGTAGCGCCCATGCAGGCGCTTGCCGAATTTGCGCGCCCGGGCACACATATCGTTTTCGGTGTCGTCCATGTTGAGGGGCAAACCGACCACGACCAGGTCCGGACGCCACTCCTCGAGCAGGGACTCAATCTGTTGCCAATCGGGGATACCGTCTCGGGCAGGAATCAGAGCCACCGGTTGGCCGGATCCAAGCAACTCCTGACCGACCGCTACGCCAATACGGCGGGTGCCAAAATCGAACGCCATGACGCGACGGCTGGCCGGTTCAGGCATGACCGACCGATTCGCTGAGCTGATTGAGATCAATGCCGATCAGCTGCAGCACCGCCTTGTAGCGTTCTTCCCAGGGAGTACGGAACAGGATGTCGGTGTTGGCCGGACAGGTGAGCCAGGCGTTGCTGCCCAGCTCCTCTTCCAGTTGCCCTTCGCTCCAGCCGGAATAGCCCAATGCCACCAGGTACTCGTCGGGACCTTCGCCACGACCAATGCCTGCCAATACGTCGCGGGATGTGGTCAGCAGAACATCGTCGGTGACCTTCGCCGTGTTCTGCCAGCTAGTGCCTGGGGGATGCAGCACAAAGCCGCGTTCCGGCTGCACCGGACCACCGCTGAATACCGGCAGATCCAGCTCGCCGCCTGGCAGGTCCAGTTGCTCCAGGATTTCACCAAGGTGGATGTCCAGCGGCTGATTGATCATTAACCCCAGGGCACCGTCGTCGGAATGCTCGCAAATGTAGATCACGCCGCCATGGAAACGGGGATCAGCGAGATAGGGCGATGCCACCAGGAACTGGTGGCGCAAGCTATGGGGAGAGTGTTTTGATGCTGTCATCCGGATGTCAGCCCCCGACGCTGGAAGGACCAGGTACGTATGATTTCAAGTTCATCCACCTCTTTCCGCATTTCGTCCGGAAATGGTGCAAAAGGCGAGGCCATCCTGACTATACGGATGGCAGCATCATCCAGGACGGTGCTGCCGGAAGACTGCAGGATCGCCACCTCTTTAATGGTGCCGTCTTTCTTGAGTGACACCAGCATTCGCAGTGTGCCATAGATTCCGGCATTGCGCGCCTCGGTCGGGTAGTTGATATTCCCCACCCGCGTTACCTTGCTCACCCAGTTCTGAACGTACCAGGCGTTGGTGGACTTGAGCGTAGAGGCGGCCGTTACCCGCATCACCCTGGGTTTGCGGGCATAGGCCTGCTGCTGGGCATCGAATCGGGCCTCAAGGCTGGCAATTTCCAGGCTGCGCTCCATCAGGCTCTTTTTCTCGCGAACCGGCAGAGGTTCCTCTTCCGGCCTGGTGCGCTCTTCCGGCTGGCGAACCTTCTGACTGGAAGAACTTTCGGTCTGAACGACCTGCTTTTCCTGACGCGGCTGCGGCTCGGTTTGCGCAGGGGGTTCGGGTTGAACCTGTGCCACCTGCGGCTGGCTCACCTCCGCCGGTTGCGGGGTGGTCATTTCCCGAACCTCTTCCTCGGTACCACTGCCCTTCTGACTGGTCTGGGCCAGGAAATCCGCCTTCTCCGGAGCTTCCTCATCGTCAAACTGGGACAGGGTGATTTCCATGGTCTGGGCAGAGGAGCGAGGCGGTTCAGGCGCAAAGGTGATTCCCAGCACCACGATGGCGTGCACCGCCAGCGCCATAAACAGGGTGAAGGAAAACCGGTCGAAGTCGCTTACCTGAACTGCCATTCCTGATATGGATCCTGTCGTTATACCTGCCCGGCCGCCATCACCGGATTATGCCTGGCCCAGACGCTTTGCAATCGCGTCCATCAATAAGCCACCAATATCGATCCCGAAGGCCGCATCGAGTTCCCGGATACAGGTCGGGCTGGTGACATTGATTTCGGTAAGGTAGTCACCGATGACATCCAGACCCACAAAAATGAGGCCCTTCTCTTTGATCACCGGGGCAACGCGCTCGCAGATCTCGCGATCCCGCGCGGTCAGTTCACGACCTTCACCCCGGCCGCCGGCGGCCAGATTGCCCCGATTCTCGCCATGGGAGGGTATTCTCGCAAGTGAATAGGGTACCGGTTCACCGTCGATCAGCAGGATGCGCTTGTCGCCATCGCTGATTTCGGGAATGTATTTCTGGGCCATGGCCTGGTGCGTGCCATAGTTGGTGAGGGTTTCGATGATGACACCGAGATTGAAATCGTTTTCCCGGATACGGAAGATCGAATGACCGCCCATGCCGTCCACCGGCTTCATGATGACATCGCCGTGTTCGGCGTAGAACTCGCGGAAGCGACTCGCCGAACGGCTGACAAGTAGTGGCGGCGTCAGGTCAGTAAACTGCGTGGCGAACAGCTTCTCATTGCAGTCACGCAGCGTGGACGCCGGATTGACCACCAGAGCGCCCTGCTGCTCGGCCGCCTCCAGTATATGGGTGGCCATCAGGAACTCCCGGTCTACCGGCGGGTCCTTGCGCATGAGGATGACATCAAGATCTCCCAGCGCCCGGTCCTGGGACGGCCCGAAGCCGTACCAGTTTTCCGGATCCATGTGCACAGTCAGGTCACGGGTGTGCGCCATGGCACGGCCACCGTCCAGGTACAGGTCGGGGAGCTCCATGTACTCGATTTCCCAACCGCGTTTCTGGGCAGCCAGCAACATGGCCAGTGAGCTGTCTTTCTTGAAGTGGATATCTTCAATCGGATCCATCACGATCCCGAGTCTGACGGTCATGGGCGTTCCTGCACTCCTGAGGGTTAAAAACACGAACCGGTCTGCAGAGCGGACCAGACATTAAGTGCTATGCTTTGAAATCAGATGGTATTGTACCCGAACTGCAAATGCATCCGGAGAAATCCTCAGTCAGTTACGTGACGTTGCGGGCAGTAGTACATTTGGTCACAAACTAATACTTTTTATCCGGCCATTGATAATCTATAAATGAGCGGGGTTTATAGAAGAACCTTAAGGTTTGTGTTAAAACCCCCGTTTTAAAATAACGACAGTCGCTGAGCGCAAGGCAGTTGGACAATGGATGACAACTTCGAGAACTTGAAGATCATGGTGATCGACGACAGTAAAACCATACGTCGCACCGCAGAAACCCTTCTGAAAAAGGTCGGCTGTGAGGTCATCACCGCGACTGACGGCTTTGACGCTCTTGCCAAGATTGCCGATTCCCAGCCGGACATCATTTTTGTCGATATCATGATGCCCCGCCTGGACGGCTACCAGACCTGCGCACTTATCAAGAACAATTCCTCCTTCAAAAAGACGCCGGTTATCATGCTCTCCAGCAAGGACGGTCTGTTCGACAAGGCCAAGGGCCGCATCGTCGGCTCGGACCAGTATCTGACCAAACCGTTCAGTAAGGATGAGCTGCTCAATACCATCCGCCAGTATGTTCCACAGGCGGAACAGTAAACCTGCTGCCCCCAAGAACTATCGAGGAAACCATGGCCCGCATTCTTATTGTTGACGACTCCCCTACCGAGGTTAAGAAAATCTCCACGATCCTGGAAAAGCATAAGCACGAGGTGCTTACAGCTGACAACGGCGCAGACGGCGTTGCCAAAGCTCGTGCAGAGACCCCGGACCTGGTTCTGATGGATGTGGTTATGCCGGGCCTGAACGGCTTTCAGGCAACCCGCCAACTGACCCGCGCCCCGGAAACCGCATCCATCCCGGTCGTCATCGTAACCACCAAGGACCAGGAAACTGACCGAGTTTGGGGCACCCGACAGGGCGCCAAGGGTTACCTGGTCAAGCCGGTTAACGAAGACGACCTGATCAAAACAATCAACAGTCTGATTGCCTGATCCCCAACCGTGGAGTAAGCATGTCCGCCCAGGCCGCCCCTTTTGCCGTTCTGACGGATATCGCCGCGCGCAGCCGGTCGCTGGCTGCCGGCCTGCCGGAACAACAGCAAGCCGTTGAACTGTGGAACGGCATCGGCTTCGTTCTCGCAGGCGAACGGTACGTTGCCCCCATGGGCGAAGTCACTGAAATCCTCCACGTCCCCCGGTTTACCCATATACCGGGGGTTCGCCCGTTTTTGCTTGGCGCGGCCAATGTTCGCGGCCGCCTCCTGCCCCTGGTTGATCTTGCCGGCTTTTTCGATATTCCCCGCTCTTCCCGTAGCCAGCGGGAACGGCGCGTGCTGGTGGTAGAGCAGGGTGACATTTTCAGCGGGCTGGTAGTCGATAGTGTGCTGGGCATGCAGTATTTCGCAACTGACAGTTTCAAGGATTCGCCCGAGGGCGTGCCTGAAAACGTTCGACCGTTTGTCTCAGGCGGTTATGAACGCAACGAAGAAGTCTGGAAAGTGTTTTCGGCCGTCGATCTGCTCGAGGACGAACGATTTCTTGACGTCGCACAGTGGTAAGGGTGGTGACAATGGCAGGAACATCACCCTGACCGCCTGAAACCCGAAAAAACAAACTTGCCAATTTCTTGAAGAGGCCGGGAGCCAGAAAATGAAGAACAGAGCCGGAAGACTCAGTATGGGACAGGGAGGCAACAAGCTGGTTGCCGGCCTGATCGCCGCGCTGATCGCACTCACTATCCTGCTCGTTGTGGTGCTGTTCGTTATCAATGCAGACAGCCAGAACGATCAGGAATACATCGCCAACACCGCCGAACTGAGAGTGCTCTCTCAGGAGATTGCGAAGAACGCGACCGAGGCTGCCGGCGGTACCGCCGAGGCCTTCAACCAGCTGCGCCGCTCCCGTGACGAATTCCAGCAGCTCTGGACCAACGTAACCGAGGGTAACCCGGAAACCGGTCTGCCGCCGAGTGAACTGGCCCAGCAGAGTGGCGTTCAGGAAAACTGGAATACCGTGCGGGAAAACGCCGACAGCATCCTCTCCACCCAGGATGCGGTGCTCGGTCTCCACGAGGTTGCCCGGACTCTGAACGAAACCATTCCGCAGCTGCAGGTTGAGTACGACGATATCGTACAGATCCTGCTCGACAACGACGCACCCGCCGAACAGATCGCACTGGCGCAGCGTCAGTCACTCCTGGCGGAGCGGATTGTTCGCTCGGTTAATAACGTACTCTCCGGTGACGAAGACGCGGTTATCGCCGCGGACCGTTTCGGTCGTGACGCGAGCCTGTTCGGCCGAGTGCTCGAAGGCCAGCTGAACGGCAACCCTGCCATGGGGATCTCTCAGGTAAATGACGAAGACGCCATCTACGGTCTCGAAGCTGTCGATGAGCTGTTCCAGTTCGTCTCCCAGAACGTAGACGCAATCCTTGAAGCCTCTCCCGACCTCTTCAAGGTTCGTACTGCTGCCAGCGACATCTTCCAGAATTCCGAGAACCTGCTTTCCGAACTGTCTGTACTGGCCGAGAACTTCCGGACCCAGTCCGGCTCACGTCTGGTCAGCCCTACCCTGGCCTTCGCGATCCTGGCCGCCATGGTTGCCATTGTTGTGTTTATCGGTCTGGCCCTGTACCGCGAAGCCCAGGCCCGACTGGCTACTACGCAAGAGCAGAACGAACAGAACCAGAACGCGATCCTGCGACTGCTGGACGAGCTGGCCGACCTGGCTGATGGTGACTTGACCACCGAGGCCACGGTAACCGAAGACTTCACCGGTGCCATCGCCGACTCCATCAACTACGCGATCGACCAGATGCGCGGACTGGTACAGGCGATTCGTGGTACTGCCGTACGGGTAGCGTCAGCGGCTCAGGAAACCCAGGCCACTGCGATGCATCTTGCCGATGCTTCCGAGCACCAGGCCCAGGAAATCGCCGGCGCCTCCGCCGCGGTGAACGAGATGGCCGTGTCCATCGACCAGGTATCCTCGAACGCTGCCGAGTCCTCCGCGGTTGCGGAGCGGTCGGTTGCGATCGCCAAGAAAGGCGCGGAAGTGGTACAGAATACCATCCGCGGCATGGACAACATCCGTGAGCAGATTCAGGAAACCTCCAAACGGATCAAGCGTCTGGGTGAATCTTCCCAGGAAATCGGTGACATCGTATCCCTGATCAACGACATCGCCGACCAGACCAACATCCTGTCCCTGAACGCGGCGATCCAGGCCTCCATGGCCGGTGACGCTGGCCGGGGCTTCGCGGTTGTTGCGGACGAAGTACAGCGACTGGCGGAACGCTCCTCTGCAGCGACCAAGCAGATTGAAGCGCTGGTTAAGACGATCCAGTCGGATACCAACGAAGCCGTTATCTCCATGGAACACACCACCGCCGAGGTGGTCCGTGGTGCACGTCTGGCTCAGGACGCGGGTATCGCCCTCGAGGAAATCGAGAACGTATCCATGTCTCTGGCGGAACTGATCCAGAACATCTCCAACGCCGCACGTCAGCAGTCTTCTTCGGCGGCGCACATTTCCAACACCATGAACGTTATCCAGGAAATCACGTCCCAGACGTCTTCCGGTACCAACGCGACTGCGAAGTCTATCGGTAACCTGGCAGAAATGGCGTCCGAGCTTCGGTCCTCCGTTGCCGGCTTCACTCTGCCGGAAGAAGACGTGGCTGATTACGAGGAAGAGGAAGACAGCGACGTTCCGGTGGTGGGCTGATTTCCGTTCCAGGGCTGTTGACGGTTTATGGCGCAAATGCATAACAACCTGTCACCTGCCGAGGGCATCTGGTCACTGCGTCGACTCCCGGATATGGACGAGGCGCAGTTCAGCCAGTGGCAAACCCTGCTGGAACACCGAACCGGGATCACCCTGTCGTCCGAGCGCCGTTCGTTTCTGGAAACGAACCTTGGCATCCGGATGCGGGAAATCGGCTGCAGCAGCTATCAGGCCTATTACGAAAAGATCGTATCCGGGCCGGATGCGATCAGGGAATGGTCAACGCTGGTGGACCGGCTCACTGTCCAGGAAACCCGGTTCTTCCGGGATCCCGACGCTTTCCGGCTGGTATCCGACTATGTCCTGACACGGCCGCGGGAACAGCTGAAAAAGCGCCCCCTGGAGGCCTGGAGTGTCGGATGCTCCACCGGGGAAGAGCCCTACACCCTGGCCATGGTGCTGAATGAATGCATGGAGCAGCTGGCATTGCAGCCTCTGTTCGGTGTCACCGGCTCTGATATCAGCAAGCCGGTGATCGAGAAGGCCCGGAACGGTCAGTTCAATCCCCGCAAACTGCTGGGAATGGACGAGGAAATGAAAGCACGGTATTTCCGCCCGGCCGAGCGGAACACCGTAGAAATCGTGAACAGCATCCGCGACAGGGTGTGCTTTACCAGACTGAATGTTCTGGACCTGGATAAAGCACCCATGCACGGGATGAACATTATCTTCTGCCAGAATCTGCTGATTTATTTCCGTCGCTGGCGCCGGCGGGAAATTGTCAAGCGACTTGCAGAGCGGCTGGCGCCCGGGGGGTTGCTGGTACTGGGCCAGGGAGAGCTGACCGACTGGCAGCCTCCAGGGTTACAGAGAGTCCCCTCGGAACATGTGCTGGCGTGGATCAAACGCCAGACTGACGAAGAATAACCGGAGTGGTTATGGGCAATCACCATGACAGCATCGCCCTCGACTGGGTTCGGGGAGAGATACAGGACACGCTGACCCAGGGTCAGCATGCACTGGAAGCGTATGTCGAGAATCGTGACGACACCGCGCGCCTGCGCTTCTGCCTGAATTATCTCCATCAGGTACATGGCACCCTGCAAATGGTCGAGCTCTACGGTGCAGCCCTGCTCACCGAGGAGATGGAAAAGCTCACCCAGGCCGTACTCAACGAAACCGTTGCCAATACCGACGAAGCCGTTGAAGTCCTGATGCAGGCCATCCTGCAGTTGCCCCAGTACCTCGAGCATCTGGCCAGCAGCCAGGACGATTTTCCGATGGTGCTGCTGCCACTGCTTAACGACCTCCGTGCCGCCCGTGGCGAATCCCTGCTGTCTGATACCTCACTGTTCAAACCGGATCTGGCCCCCTCACGCATCACTGTGACCGGTAAGGTATCCCAGCGCCTGCAGGACCCGACGGTTCTGGGCCACATCCGCAAGCTGCGTCAGATGTACCAGTTCGCATTGGCCGGTGTTATCCGGGAAGCGGATCTCGATGCCCATTTCGAGTACATGCAGAAGGTGATCCAGCGACTGATCCGCTTGTGCCAGAAGACGCCCCGGGGCGAGCTCTGGAAAGCAGCCAGTGCGTTCGTGGAAACACTGCAGGCACACGTCAATCCGGTGAATGCGGCGGTGAAATCCCTGCTTCGGGAACTGGACAGTGAAATCCGCCGACTGACCGACGAGCATGCGGACATTCTCCAGCAACCGGCTCCGGAAGCACTGCTTAAACACCTGCTCTACTACGTGGCCCGGGCCCGGGATCTGGATTCGCCCCAGGTCAATGCCCTGCGGGATGCCTATCAGCTGAACCAGGCACTGCCTTCGGAAGACGATGTTGATGCCGCCCGAACCCGTGTCTCCGGCCCCGGCAGGGACGCCATCCATTCCGTTGTCGGCGCGCTCAATGAAGAGCTGGCGAAACTGAAGGATCAGCTGGATCTGTTTGTCCGCTCAGAGCTCCGCCAGAACAGTGAGCTTGACGACCTGTTACCGGGTCTGCGCCAAGTGGCCAATACCCTGGCTGTACTGGGTCTGGGCATACCGCGGAAAGTGATCACCGAGCAGGTCGAACTGGTTGAGAAACTCAGCGCCCAGGCCGAGCTGGTTGACGATGGCACGCTGATGGATATCGCCGGCGCACTGCTTTACGTCGAAGCCAGTCTCGCCGGCCTGGACAGCGAAGGTCAGCAGGAGTCGTCCGCTGACGAAACCTCCGATACACCGATTAACCTTGGCTCCCGGGAACTGGGCGAGGCCAGCGGCGCGTTGCTGCGGGAATCACGGAACACTCTGGAGCAGGTGAAATCCGCCATCGTCAATTTCATTGCCTCGCAATGGGATACCCGGGAAATCGAGCATGTCCCCGGCCTGCTGCACAGCATTCGCGGCGGCCTCAGCCTGATTCCGCTGGACCGGGTTGCAAGCATGCTGGCCTCGGCAGAGCGCTACATCAGCGATGTGCTGCTGGACGGCAAGCAGGTTCCTGACTGGAAGCAGCTCGACATCCTGGCCGATGCGGTTACCAGCATCGAGTATTACCTGGAGCGCCTCGCTGAGGGGATTGGTGAAAACGATTCGATTCTGCGGGTGGCCGAGGACAGTCTCGCTTCCCTCGGCTTCCCGGTCGGGGCTGAGCCCACCTGGACTGAAACCACGGCCCATGAAGAGACCGTCGCTGAACCGTCTTACGAGCAGGACGAAGCCAGCGTTTCGACCGCCCCGGAAGAGGCCAAAAGCTCGGATTCGGAGCTCCTGGACGACGAAATTCTTGGCATTTTCGTTGAGGAAGCCGAAGAGGTTCTCGAGACCATTCATGAATTCTATCCCCGTCTGCGCCAGAATCACGACGACCGTGAGGCTCTGACCGAAGTTCGTCGTGCTTTCCATACGCTCAAGGGCAGCGGACGACTTGTGGGCGCGACCAGTATCGGCGAACTGGCATGGTCTGTGGAAAACCTGCTGAATCGGGTGATCGATCAGACCATTCGCCCCACCGAAGACATGTTCACCCTGGTGGACGAGGTCAATGCCCGCATTCCGTCACTGATCCGTGAATTCAAGGACGGCCAGACCGCAGGCGACGTGGAGGAGCTCATCAACCGGGCCGAGGCCATGGCAACCACCCGTCGCACCGACGACGATGCCGTGACGGCGCAGGACATTCCCGAGGTCGAAGACACCGTCGCCGACTCGGGAGAAGAAGAGCAGGAAACCCCGGAATCCATCGTTGAAGAAGCCACCGTTGAGGCCGTGTCGGATGAGTCCGCCGATGACGATGACCTGATTGACGATGAAATACTTGAAATATTCGTCGAAGAAGCCGGTGAGGTGCTGGACACCATTCGCGAATACCTGCCAATGCTTTTGCGCCAGCACGATGACCGTAGCGCTCTGTCAGAAGTTCGCCGTGCCTTCCACACGCTGAAAGGCAGTGGCCGTATGGTCGGCGCGCTGGTTGTTGGCGAATTGGCCTGGTCCGTGGAAAACATGCTGAACCGCGTTATCGACGGCAGCATCTTCATGAACGATGACATCGCCAGTCTTCTGGAGGATGTCACTGCCAGCCTGCCGGCCCTGGTCGACGATTTCGAGAAGCGCCGTGCGGCTTCCTTCGATACCGCCAACCTCGAAGCCCGCGCCAACGCCCTGGCCAGCGGTGAGATTCCCGATGCCAGCATGATGCCGGCGGCCGGATCGGACGGCTCCGAAACCGTAGCGGAAGATGAGATCACCGCTGCAGGCGCAGAGATCGAGACGACTGAAGAGGATGCGGTCGACCCGGTATTGCTGGATATTTTTGAAAGTGAAACCGAGACCCATCTGCAGACGCTGAAGGATTTCCTGTCAGCAGCCGGAGACAAGACCACGGTTACCTACACCGATGATCTTTCCCGGGCCCTGCATACACTCAAAGGCAGCGCCCATACCGCCGGCATCGCACCCATTGCTGCTGTAATCACACCACTGGAACGCTTCGTCAAGGAATCCCGGGCACAGAACAAGCGGGCCAACCGCGACGTGCTCTCGCTGATCGAATCCGCCTGCGATTTCCTGACCCAGGGCCTGGCCCAGATCCGTGAAAATCCACAGGCCTCGCTGCCGGGCACCGAAGCCTTCCTCGAGAAGCTGGACCAACTGACGGAAGAGACACTCCGCGGCCACAGCGAGGAAGCTCCGCGCCAGCATCCGCAGCAGGCACCGTCACGGCTGGTTCAGTTGTTCCTGAACGAAGGCCTCGACATCGTTCTGGATGCTGACCGGATTCTCGACCACTGGGCGGACAATCCCGGCGAGATGGAGTCGTTGAACCCGTTGCGTTCCGAGCTGGAGCAGTTGACCTCCGGCGCCTCAGAAGCCGGGCTCAGCGACGTTGCCGCGCTCTCAAGCGCGTTGAAAGACACCTACGACGAAGCCGCCAGACACGATGAAGCGCCGGACGAAACCTTTTTCGAGACCGTTCGGGCAGCTCACGAACAGCTGATCAACATGATGGATCAGGTGGCTGCCGGGCTTGCCACGGAATCCAGCGACGACATGGTTACCGCGCTCGAAAACCTGAAACGGGCTCCGAGCACAGAAATCCAGGAGCCCGACGCCTTCGAGCAGGAATTCACCGGTGAACTCGAGGAAATCGATCTCAGCTTTGAGATGGATGAAACCGAAGTACCGGCAAATGAAGAACCAGCGGCGGCCGAACAACCGCCGCTGCCGGAAATGTCCGAATCCGATGATGACATGGACGAAGAGCTTGCGGAGATCTTCCTGGAAGAGGCCCGCGACCTCATCGACAGCACCGCCGAAGCGCTGCAGAGCTGGAGCGAAAATACCGGAAACCTGGATATCCTTCGGTTGCTGCAGCGGGATCTGCATACCCTTAAGGGTGGTGCACGCCTGGCCGACATTCCTGCCGTAGGCGATCTTTCCCACGAGTTGGAAAACCTGTTTGAGGGACTGACCGAGCAGCGGCTATCGATCAATGATGAGCTCTCAGATCTGCTGTTCCGCTGCCACGATCGGCTTGCGGGCATGGTCGAGAACCTTGAAGCCAAGGAGCCACCGCGCCCTGCGCCGGATCTGATTGGCGAAATCCAGGCGTACATCGACAGCGCCACCGGAACACGCCCGGTCACCAATGTTGCGAGCCCTGAAGAAGAAGCAGAACCGGATTTCAACGACGAAGAGCAGGCCCCGCTCCCGGAAGTCGAGGAACCCGTCGATTCCGATTCAGAAACCGCGGAAACCGGCGAGGTGGAAGACGGTGTTGCCGATCTCTCGCACCTGGATCCGGAGCTGGTCGGCATTTTCCTGGAAGAAGCCTACGACCTGATCAACTCTACCGGCAGCGCCCTGCACACCTGGACCGAAGACCCGTCGGACCGGAGCATTGCCGCGGAACTGCAACGGGATGTTCACACGCTCAAGGGTGGCGCCCGGATGGCTGGCGTTGAGGCCATTGGCGACCTGACCCACGTGCTCGAAGACCTGTTTGAAAAGGTTGCGGAGGGGCAGCTGGAAGCCAGCGACGCCATGAACGACCTCTTGTTCGCCTGCCATGACCGGCTGGCGCAAATGGTTGAGCAGGTGGCGACGCAGAAGCCTTGCCCACCGGCGGAGGAGCTGGTCGCTCGCGTCCAGTCCATCCTTCGGGGCGAGTCGGCGCCGTCCGAGGAGTCAGCAGAGGCCCCCGACCTCAGCGAGACTCTGACACAGGCCAGCGATGATGACCTGATCGGCATCTTCCTGGACGAAGGCCTGGAAATCTACGACGCCATCAGTGAGTGTCTTGACCAGTGGCGCGAGGAACCGGAGGAACTGACCGGACTGACCCAGCTGCAGCAGGAACTGCATACCCTCAAGGGTGGCGCACGGCTTTCTGACGTCGATCCGATTGCCAACCTGGCAGAAGCCTGGTCCGACGCTCTGGATCCCCTCATCTCCGGGTCCAATAACCAGAAGACGTTGCTGAAGCTCAGCGACCGGGCATTGGGCAGCCTGAAGACCATGCTCAACAGCCTGGAACAGGGCAGCAAGCCCGAGCCGGATGCGGACCTGATTGAGGACTTCCGGGTGGCCCACGAAGTGGCCGCCGAAGAGACCGCTGCTCCCCGAGAAGAGTCCCAACAGGAAGCGATCGACCCGGAAGTACTGGAAATCTTCCTGGAGGAAGCCGGTGAAATCATGGACCAGCTGGAGCAGCTGCTCGATGACTGGCGCAAGGAGCCGGCAAACCACACCTTCAACCAGGAAGCCCAGCGTGCATTGCATACGTTGAAAGGCGGCGCTCGCCTCTCCCAGCTGACCCAGCTTGGGGACAGGGCCCACGCCTTTGAGACACGTCTGATCGACCTTGGCGGCAATGCCCCGGATGAGTCCCAGTGGCAGGCCATTACCGAAGATCACGACGCCATCATCTCCCTGGTTGCCGAGATTCGTAAGGGTTATGAGTCCGGCATGGGTGTGTCCTCGGCAAAGGCCGAACAGCCTGCGCCAGCCCCGGCCGCGCCGAAACCGAAAAAGCCTGAAGAGCCGACGCCTCCCGCCCAGGCAGAAAAACCGGTAGCACCGGCACCCAAGCCCGGGAAATCGCCGGCCAAGGTTCGCAAACAGGCGGCCGAGGCACAGCGGGCGGCCCAGGAGACCATTCGGGTGTCCGCGCCGCTTTTGGATGAGCTGGTCAATCTGGCGGGTGAAACCAGTATTACCCGTGGCCGGCTTGAGCAGCAGACCAGCGATTTTGGCCATACCCTGGACGAAATGGCCGCAACCATCGAGCGTCTGCGTGAGCAGCTACGCCGGATGGAAATCGAGACCGAAGCCCAGATCCTGTTCAGTGCCGAGAAAGAACACGGACCGGATTACGGCGACGACTTCGACCCGCTGGAGATGGACCGCTACTCCTCCATCCAGCAGCTGTCCCGGGCTCTGACCGAGTCCTCCTCGGACCTTGCAGACCTGCGGGAAACCCTGTCTGACCGGGTACGGGACACTGAAACCCTGCTGGTGCAGCAGTCCCGGATCAACACGGAACTCCAGGAGGGTCTTATGAAGACCCGGATGATTCCGTTCGCCTCCATGGTGCCCCGTCTACGGCGCATCGTTCGCCAGATCAGCGGCGAACTTGGCAAGAAAGTCGACTTCGATGTCCGCAACGCCGAAGGCGAAATGGACCGGAACATCCTGGAGCGCATGATCGCGCCCCTGGAGCACATGCTCCGGAACGCCCTGGACCATGGCATTGAAAGCCCGGCGGACCGTAAGCAAGCCGGCAAGCCGGAGACCGGCGAAGTCACACTGTCACTGACCCGCGAAGGTGGCGACGTTGTCCTGAGGATGATCGACGATGGCGCCGGCATTCCCTCTTCGGTCATTCGCGACAAGGCGATCCGTCAGGGCATGCTGCGGGAAGACGAGGATCTGTCCGAGCGGGAAATCCTCCAGTTTATCCTGCAACCCGGCTTCTCCACCGCCCAGCAGGTGACCCAGATTTCCGGCCGCGGCGTGGGCATGGACGTCGTTGCCAGCGAGATCAAACAGCTCGGC
This sequence comes from Marinobacter sp. L-80, assembly GCF_056859395.1. Lineage (NCBI taxonomy): Bacteria > Pseudomonadati > Pseudomonadota > Gammaproteobacteria > Pseudomonadales > Marinobacteraceae > Marinobacter > Marinobacter sp. L-80. The sequence goes on along the minus strand of NZ_JBSXOI010000070.1, from coordinate 50,017 downwards.
GGCAGCCTCGACATCGATTCCGCCGTTGGCCGCGGAACCACCTTCACGGTTCGCCTGCCGTTCACGGTTTCCGTCAACCGGGCACTGATGGTGTCCACCGGCGAGGATTTCTACGCGATCCCGCTGAACACCATCGAGGGTATTGTCCGGGTCAGCACCTACGAGCTTGAGGAATACTACAAGCCGGACGCGCCGATGTACGAATATGCTGGCCAGGAATACCGGCTCCAGTATCTGGGCAGCCTGCTGAACAGCGATCACCATCCGAAGCTGCAGGGGCAGGCCCTGCCGCTGCCGGTGATCCTGGTGCGCGGCGCTGAGCAGCCCATGGCCCTGCAGGTGGACAACCTGATGGGCAGCCGGGAGATCGTTGTTAAATCCCTTGGCCCGCAATTCAGTTCGGTGCGCGGTGTGTCTGGTGCCACCATCCTGGGTGACGGGAACGTGGTGGTGATTCTCGACCTGCCTGCGATGATCCGTTCCGACATCCTGTCCGAGCGCCAGCGCCTGGCCAATCTCGAGAAAGCCCGCGAGTCTGCACGGTACGAGGAGCAGGCTACCGTGGTCATGGTGGTGGACGACTCGGTTACCGTACGGAAGGTTACCTCACGACTGCTGGAGCGCAACGGCATGGAAGTCATCACTGCCAAAGACGGCCTGGACGCGGTCGCACAACTGCAGGATCACAAACCGGACATCATCCTGCTGGATATCGAAATGCCGAGGATGGATGGTTTCGAAGTTGCCAGCTTCGTGCGCCACGACGACAGCCTGCGGGAAATTCCGATCTGCATGATCACCTCACGGACCGGCGAGAAACACCGAGAACGCGCGCTGGCTATTGGTGTGAACGAGTATCTCGGCAAGCCGTTCCAGGAAACCGAGTTGCTTGAGACTATTGAGCGGCTGACCGGACGTCAGTGATGGCCGGCCAGACTGGCCGGCCAAGGGTCGGGATCGTCTCGGATGTGGTTCTGCAGCGACACCGACTGCAGGCCGCGACATCAAAGTTCGGTCTGGAGGTGCGTTTTTCCGGGGATCCCGAGCGTTTGCTGGGCTACCCGGAGTTCCCGGATGCCAGCCTCTGGCTGGTTACCCTCGAAGACGAGGCAGATCACCCGTTACTGTTCGATCACCTGCTTGAAAATACCGACGCACCGGTACTGTTCGGATTGGATGAAGCACCCAAGCCGGGAAGTACCGAGTATTTTCGCTGGGAACGACGTTTACTGGGCAAACTTGAGCAGCAACTGGGACACCTGGAAGAGCTGGACTCAGAAGCCACTCTGGCAGAACTGGAGCAGGAAACGCCGGCACCAGCACCATCGCCTGGACTGCCTCACTGGATAACGCCTGCCGTACCCGGTTCGGTGGCCGAGGAAGTCTGGATTCTGGGCGCTTCACTGGGAGGGCCGGCGGCGGTTAAGACATTTCTGGACCACCTGCCGCCGAACCTGCCCGTGGGTTTCATCTACGCCCAGCACATAGATGGGAACTTCACAGAGGTTCTTACGCGGGTACTGGGTCGCCACGCCCATTACCAGCTCAAGCGAGCCGAGGAAGGCTATCGGGTCAAGAATGGTGATGTGGTGCTGATGCCCGTGGAGCACGAATGGAAACTGAACGAGCAGGGAGCCCTGACGGAAACCAGCAATGCCTGGCCGGGGCCCTATGGCCCTTCCATTGATCAGGTCCTGCTCAACGTCGCGGATCATTACGGCCAGCGCTGCCATGCTATTCTTTTTTCCGGCATGGGTAATGATGGCGCTATTGCAGCGCCTTTACTGAAAGCCTACGGTAGCCGGATCTGGGTCCAGGAGAGCACAAGCTGCGGCAACAGCTCTATGCCCGAATCCGTCGCCGCCACCGGTTGCAGCGGTTTCTGTGGCACCCCGGAGCAGCTGGCACGGGAACTGGTAAAAACCATCGAAGAATCCTGCCTGCTCAAGAGCCGGCAGAAACGGGACTCCGCCTGAGGTAACACGCAATGAATGACAACAGCCAATCCCTCTCCTGCGTCATGATTCCCATGAGCGGACGGCAACTGTTGCTGCCCAACGTCTCGATTGCGGAAGTGGTCGACTATGCCAGCGCTGATGCCGGCGCGAACACGCCGGAATGGCTGGTTGGCTACCTTGACTGGCGGGGCCTGCAACTTCCGGTGATTTCATACGACGCGGCCAACGGCGGCGCCCTCACCGTTCCGGGCGATAATCGGGGCCGCATCGTGGTCCTCAACACCATTGGCGATCACCACAAGGAAGTCCCGTTTATGGCACTGGTTACCCAGGGCATTCCCAGCCAGGCCCGTTTGGCGGAAGACCAGGTCAGGAAGCTGGAGGGTGAACCGGGGCCGGCGGATCTGATGCAGGTCGAGGTTGAAGGTGAGCATGCCTGGATTCCGAATCTGGAATTTCTGGAATCCCTGGTTGTAAAGTCCCGACACTGACCCGTGCCACTGCCGGACATGGCAGACAGCCCTGCAAATGTTATAATGTTTCAAATTTTGCAGGATTGCGACCATGTCTGCCCGTGCTATTCCCTACCGGCCTCACAACCACGATGCCTGTGTCAGTCAGGCCCTGACTGACGCCCGGACCATTTGCCAGCGGCGGAATGCCCGACTGACGCCCATCCGGGAACGGGTTCTGGAACTGATCTGGCAGTCCCACAAGCCGCTGGGCGCCTACGACGTGCTGGCGGAACTGTCGTCCGATGGTCATAACGCTGCGCCGCCCACCGTTTACCGCGCACTGGATTTCCTTCAGCAGCATGGGCTGGTGCACCGCATCGCGTCGCTCAACGCCTTTATCGGCTGTACCCACGCGGGTGAAAGCCACACCGGCATGTTTCTGATCTGTCGCGCCTGCGGCAATGTGCTCGAACTGACCGCTCCAGAGGTTTCAACAGAGGTTCGTAAAGCCGCATCCGGCGAAGGCTTCTGGGCCGAGACCACGACGCTTGAAATTGCCGGCCTTTGTCCCCGATGCAAGTCGGAGCCGGGCCATGACTGATCCTCTGGTCACCCTGGAGAACCTCACTGTCCGGTTTGACGAACGCCCCGTGGTTGATCAGGTCAACCTGAAGATTCACCGTGGCGACATCATCACCATCATTGGTCCAAACGGGGCAGGAAAGACGACACTGATCAAGGCCGTACTGGGCATCCAGAAAGTGTCTGAGGGTCAGGTGTCCCTGAAAAAGAACCTGGTGATCGGGTACGTCCCGCAGCATCTGACGCTGGAGGCCACACTGCCCCTGAGCGTTAAACGGTTCATGCTGCTCAGCGGCCGATCCCTCGCGGAATGTGAGTCTGCCCTTGCCCGCACCGGCGTCGGACACCTGCTGCATTCCTCTGTACACCACCTCTCCGGGGGAGAGAAGCAGAGGCTGTTGCTGGCTCGGGCCCTGGCCCGCAAACCGGACCTTCTGGTCCTTGATGAGCCCGCCCAGGGCGTCGACATCAATGGCCAGGCGTCATTGTATGATCTGATACGCCAGTTAAGGGATGACCTGAACTGCGGTGTTATCATGATCTCCCACGACTTGCACCTGGTCATGGCAGCAACCGACAAGGTTATCTGCCTGAATCAGCATGTCTGCTGCAGCGGTTACCCTGCGGACATCTCCCACGACCCGGCTTTCATCGAGACATTCGGTCGCCCCGTGGCAGAGTCCCTCGCGGTCTATCACCATCACCACAACCACAGCCACGATCTGCACGGGGATGTTGTCGAGGGCGAACACACGGAGTGTGACCATGCCCATCATTGACGCGATTCTGGACGATTTCTTCTGGCGCGCCCTGATCGGTGGACTCGGCGTGGCCCTGGTAGCGGGGCCATTGGGCTGTTTCGTGGTCTGGCGACGAATGGCCTATTTTGGCGATACCCTTGCACACTCGGCGCTGCTCGGCATCGCCCTGAGCTTCCTGATCAGCGTGCCGCTGAACCTCGGTGTGATCATCACCTGTGTGGTGCTGGCCATGGCGCTGGTACTCCTGTCACGGACCCGGACTCTGGCAACCGATACCCTGCTGGGCATACTGGCCCACAGCGCCCTGGCCATAGGCCTGGTAACCCTGAGCTTCATGCCGGATGTCCGCGTCGATCTGACCGGCCTTCTGTTCGGGGATCTGCTGGCCATGAGCCGTGAAGACCTGCTGTGGATCTACGGCGGCGCGGCACTGATCATTATCCTACTTGCCGTGCTCTGGCAGGGGTTGCTGATGAGCACGATTCACGAAGAACTCGCCCGGGTGGAGGGTGTTGCCGTAGAGCGGCTTCGCCTGGTTCTGATGCTGATGTTCTCACTGGTCATCGCGGTAGCCATGAAAATCGTCGGCGTGCTGCTGATTACCGCACTGCTGATCATTCCTGCGGCAACCGCCAGGCGCCTGGCCCACAATCCGGAAATCATGGCAGCCATGGCCGTCGGATTCGGGTTTGTCGCGGTGAGCGGCGGTCTGAGTCTGTCCTGGCACCTGGACACACCGGCCGGCCCTTCCGTTGTTGTCACGGCTTTTGCCGTATTCCTGCTGGTCTACGGCGCAGCTGGCAAAGTCCGGACCTGAGCATTTCCCTCTCTTCATGAGCTGGACTAGAGTATAGGAGTAACGTCGGTCTGTTCTGAGGGTACAGACCCAGCCGCAAAGGACGCCCGGCATGGAAAGCTCGACTCCAGCCCGTTTCCGCAGACCGGTCTTATGGCCAGGAATCTGGATTCCCCTGCTTCTGGTCGCCGCCGGCCTGCTGGTAACCGGAATTACTGCAAACATTGAAGCGCGTCGGGCCATGGCGCTTGCCGAAGCGCGATATCACGCCCAGCATCAGGCCCTGGTGAATCATCTGCTGGCCAACGTTCCGGACCAGTCGATGGTGGGCGACCACAACCAACCCGTGTCGGCCTGGCTCCAGGCCCTGTTCAGTGACACCCTGCCGGATTCTCTCGGACTGCGCATCGACACCCTCGAACGACATACCAAGATGCCGCTGTTGGAACTGGGCACCAACGGTTCGGTGGACCCGACACGGGCGCTGCGTACCGAAGTTTCGCCAATGGATCAGAACTGGATACTCACGACCGTGCCGTCTCCAGAGGGACTTGAAGCGGTCGCCCAAGCCTCCCGACGAACCGTCTGGATCGCCGGTGCAGCCCTGTCGGTGTTCGCGGCCGCCCTCACCCTGGTGCTGAACCGACGGCTACACCGGCAAACACTTCACATTCGTGGTCTGGAACAGAGAGAAATTGGTGCTGACCATCAGATCGCCAACTTTCAGGTCGAAAAATCGATACTTCGGCGGGCACTGAACGATAGTGAGCAACGGAGCCGGGATCTGGTGGCCCTGTCCGGTGCGGTCATATGGGAACTGGACGAAAGAGGCAGGATCGGTTTTGTTTCACCGCAAATCGCCGAACTTCTGGACCAGGCACCCGCTGACCTGGTCAACCAGCCCCTGGAGGAACTTGTTGCACCGGCGTCCCGGGACAATTTCCGGCGAGCTCTCGCAGCCGCCCGCAGTGACAGTTCCATTGAACGCGTTGATCTTTCCCTGGTCCATCGTGACCAGGAGACGGAGATTCCAGTAGTACTCAGGGTTCGGGCGCTGAAAGACCCGGTTCACGGCCTCTCGGGCTTCAGGGTGAGTACCCTGCAGCGAATGGCGCTCTACTCGAGCGCTTTGTGACTGCCATCGCAGAGAGGGGCGTTACCGGTTTGCTTGCACCCGCAGAACCACACCCACTCTTTCTTCTCCGCCTCGTATTTGATCGGGGTTATCCCGGTCCCCTTGTGGGAACCGTCACAGAATGGCTGGCTACTACTGCGGCCACAGGCACACCAGAAGTAGTTCTTGCCCGCCTCAACCATCACAGAGAACGGTGTCTTGCTGGCGACCACCGGTTTTTCATCCGACATAACATATCCCCCGATTCGTGACTTTACTGCACCAGTATAGTCACTCTTTCGGAAGCCCTGTGTTCAGAGCGGCCTGATGACATCGGGCAGGCGCCGGGTTTCGGTGAGTTCCATAAACTCATCGCCAAGGCGATCACTCTCGGCAATCGCCGAACGCCAGGCCCGTTCCCGGCCGGCATCGTCACCGGCATAGCGCTCGAAATCCTTCCGGTCCGGGAGCTTGCGGTCAGGCAGGGACTCCAGATAGCTTCTTGATGGCGCAACCAGCAGCACGTCCTGCAACCGGGAGGCGTCGCCCCGCCGCCAGGGCAGGGACTTGTCGAACCAGCCGGGAACCACCTTATCGGTGAAATGCGGGTAGAGCACCACGCCAGGCTGCTGGTAAGGCAGATCCAGGTGGTAGTCCAGCAAACCACCGTCTCGATAGACACCCTCGGGCGCGCCGGGGATATTGCGGACACCGGCCATCACCAGGGGAATGGACGCAGAAGCCAGAAGGGCAGGCAGCAGGTTCTCGCGGGATAACGCCACTTCGTGACTCGGGAAATCCACCAGCTTCGCCAAAGGCGCTTTCAGGCGGGCGTCGTGGATGATGCCCCGCTCCATGAACCTGCCCAGATGACGACGACTGACCATGTTGGCGCTGATCGCGCCCATAAGGCCGAGCCCCAGCCGGCCCCGGGCGTCTTCCGCCAGCATGCCAAGGCTGCGAACGACCACAACGTTCAGTCGGTACCATGGGTGGTTCAGAATGGCGTCTTCCCGCCCACCGAGCAGCTCTTCCAGAAACAGCACGCTCTTGCGGCTCACTTCCTCAGCGCTGACACCCTTGGCAAAGCGTTGTGCGGTATAAAGTTCCGCCAGCCGGGCAAGCTGGGCTTTCGGGTCATCGGAGGAAGCCACGGCGGCAAAACGCCAGCTGCCGATCGACGAGCCGATCAATGATCGCTCCTGGGGAACCCTTGGCAACCAGTCACCGAAAATGGCTTTATCCAGGCCACTTATTCCCAGAGCCTTGGGGCCACCGGCAGCACCCGGAATGACATGCACATCCTCGGGCGACAGCGGCGTTTCCCTGAGGCGCTGCATCGCGCGCCGGCCTGCCCGGATCGTCAGAGCCGGTTCTCGGATGTGAATAGCAGTCATAGGATGGTCCCTGGGCGTGTCCCTGAATCAGTCCCGCGGAGTTTAACGAAGTGGACAAGGCGCGGCCAACTGAACAAAACTAATGGTGGTCATAAACGGCGCTGTCTGCTTCATTAAATGAACGGCCATGCTAGACTTCAAGACTGTCCCGGCACCGGACGCGGGCGGATAGGACTCAGACAGCAGGAGTATGCTGTGAATTTTTCGGTACCACCCTCCACCCTTGCCACCAACCCGACACTCGCGGTGCTGGGGTTCAAGCGCCAGTTGGTCTATCACCTGCATTTCTGGGCATTTATCGCCGTAGCGCCCCTGGTTCTGGTGCAATGGCAGCAATCCCATTATCTGCTTTCCGCGGTACTGGTCCTGTTCTGCACGAACGCCCTTCTGGTTATCGCATTCCTGAGGTTCCGGGGCACCTACTTCCTCAAAGGCCGTCTGTTTCCACTGCTCGCCGTGGTCAGTGCCGCCTACTCGACACACATCAATGGCCATGCCGGCCTTTACTGGGCCTACCCGGCTGCCACGGCCCTGTTCTTTTTACTACCGCTCAGGGAGGCGATTGGAAGCAACATTGTTTTCGTTGTTGTTATGGCCGTCGTGTCCTTTTTACGATTTCCCGAGGCCGACTTCTGGCGGATAACCTTTTCGCTGGGTCTCACGTGCCTGTTTGCCATGATTTTCGCCTCGCTGGTGGGCAAGCTTCAGCAGGAACTCACGCGACTGGCAACCACCGATCCCCTGACCGGCTGTCTGAACCGTTCGCAACTGGCTGACATCCTCAACGGTCAGATTCAGATGCGGGAGCGGTATGAGCGGGTCTCCAGCCTGATTCTGCTGGACCTTGACTACTTCAAGACGATCAACGATCAGTGGGGTCATCTGGCCGGCGACAAGGTGCTCACGGAAATGGCACTGCGCCTGAGATCCCGCCTGCGCGAGAGCGATCAGCTGTTCCGGATTGGTGGTGAGGAGTTCATGATCGTTCTGCCGGAAACCCGCCAGAAAGATGCCGATGTGCTGGCGAATCAGCTTTTGACCAGCATCAGCGCACGGCCATTCCAGGAAGATATCAAGGTAACCGCCAGTGCCAGTGTCGCCGAGGTCAGCAAGGGTGAGACCTGGTCAGTCTGGCTGAACCGGGCGGACCAGGCGCTTTACGAAGCAAAATCCCGGGGTCGCAACCAGGTCGTCAACGCGGCCCGGCCGCTACCGGTTGTAGGCCGGGGTGCCGAGGATATGCCCGATTCCGCATCGGGCTAAGGAAAGCCCGCCCCGGGGGTTATCCCTCGCAGCGCTTGCGAAACTCCCGATAGGCACTGAAAACTTCCCAGGGGCACTCCAGATGGGGGTAGTGCCCGATATTCCTGAGGGTGACCACATCACCATCGGGCATCAGTTCCCTGTAGCGTCTGACCATGCCGGCACCCGAGACCGGATCGGCGGTACCCGAAATCAATCGCATCGGCTGCGTTGCCTTCTGCAGCGCGCCAACCCACCGGTTGCGGTGACAGCGTCGTTCTTCCATGAACTGGATCAGATGATGCAGGATGCCCCGGCCGTTGTTGTAGGTCAGCAGGTGCCAGAAATCCTCCATATCCTGTCGATCAGGCGGATTCTGGCTTCCGAATAACCGGCGGAAGTTTCGCTCGAAACTGCGTCGGGTCAGGCCTCGGCTGATCAGCCCGCCAAAGGGGCTCCCCAGCAGCTTCTGAATAAGCAGGGGATTGTGGACCTCGGGGAAAAGGGCGCCGTTGAGGAAACAGACACTCGCAATCCGGAATGGCAGCAGGTCCTCTTGCTCCCTCGCCAGAAGCTCCTGGGCAACACTGCACCCGTAGTCATGAACCAGAAGGTGCACGGACGGCAGACCCAGACCCTCAATCCAGCCCTGAAACAGATCCGCCTGGTCTTCAATGCTGTAATCGTAATCGGCGGGTTTATCGGAAAAGCCAAAGCCCAGCATGTCCAGGGCCAGCACGTTGTGCTGCTGAATCAGCATCGGCCAGAGTCGATTCCAGTCCCAGCTGGCAGTGGGAAATCCATGGATCAGCACCAGCGGTTCTCCCGAGCCTGCCATCCGGCTGAAGATGGCATGTCCCTCGAAACTGAACCACTTACCTCCATGTTGCCACCCTTCCAGGGTGCCTTCCTCGCGCCCCGCGGCGGAAACCCCACCAACGGTCGGCATCACCTCATCCATGCATTGTCCCCGACGAACATTGATAGCCTGAAACTGTAGAACAAACCGGCCGCCACTGCCATAGCCCCACCGCCCATACCATTGGGCGTGGCGGCCAAAGTGGTCTTTTCCGACGATGCCTGCGTAAAGCGTAGAGATGGCGGGCAAATTGCCTTAAGCTTTGGCCCTCGTAAGACACTGCTAACCGGAAAAGACTATGAGTAAACTCCTTGACGACCTCTCAGGGCACTTCCGTGCCATCATCGATGGCCTGGGCGAAGACCCGGATCGCGAGGGTCTGCAAGACACTCCAATGCGCGCGGCCAAGGCCATGCAGTTCCTCACGTGCGGGTACCAGCAGGACCTTGGCGACCTGGTGAACAATGCGGTATTCGAATCGGCCATGGATGAAATGGTCGTGGTTCAGGATATCGAACTCTACAGCATGTGTGAGCACCATATGCTGCCGTTCATCGGCAAGTGCCACATTGCCTACCTGCCCGCTGGCAAGGTACTGGGCCTGTCCAAGTTTGCCCGCATCGTCGACATGTACGCCCGCCGTCTGCAGATCCAGGAAAACCTGACCCGACAGATTGCCGAAGCTGTTGAGAGCGTCACGGGCGCCAAGGGCGTGGCCGTTGTCATCGAAGCCCAGCACATGTGCATGATGATGCGGGGCGTGGAGAAACAGAATTCCCGCATGAAAACCTCGATGATGCTGGGGCAGTTCCGCAAATCCCAGGCAACCCGCACAGAGTTTCTGACGCTGATCAGTAACAATCGCTGAACTATCTGACCCGAGGGAGGGCGCATGACAGACGTCAACGGGAATCACCTGGCAAAAGTCCGCATCAAGGATCTTCTTCTCAGGGCCTACATCGGCATCAAGGAAGAGGAAATCAATAATCAGCAGGACGTGTTGATCAACGTTGCGCTGACTTATGATGCGACGGAAGCCGTAAACCAGAACGAAATCTCCGCCGCCCTCAACTATCGAACCATCACAAAGCAGATCATTCACCATGTGGATGGCAATCGCTTCGCCCTGCTTGAGCGTCTGACCCACGAGGTCCTGACCATCGTCATGGAGCATGAAGCGGTACAGTGGGCCGAGGTGGAAATCGACAAGCCTCACGCGCTACGCTACGCGGAGTCCGTGTCTGTCTGTCTGCAGGCACACCGTTAATCCAGCGAGGTTTCGCCAGCATCATGCCCAGTACCAGCCCGGAACAGTTGCGTGACATCCTGACCACTGTCAGGACCATCGCCCTTGTCGGCGCGAGTGAAAAGACCAGCCGGCCTTCCCACGAAGTCATGGAATACCTGCAGTCCCAGGGCTACCGAATCCTGCCGGTCAATCCCCGCCTGGCCGGTCAGACCGTGCTCGGTGAAACGGTATACGCCGACCTCCGAAGCCTTCCCGAACCGGTGGACATGGTTGACCTGTTCCTGGCGCCGGAGCGCACCGATGCAATTATCGACCAGGCCATCGATCTGAAAATCCCCGTGGTCTGGCTCCAGATTGGCGTCATCAACCATGAAGGGGCGGCGCGAGCGGAAGCCTCGGGGCTGACCGTGGTGATGGACCGTTGCCCCAAGCAGGAAATTCCCCGGCTGGGGATTGCCAGAGTTTCCGGAAACGCCTGATACCCGACCTGCATCAGGAACTGCGTCACACTTCCAGCACTCTTCTGTAACCGGTCTATCAGGTCTGACATAATCACCGGACATAAAACAGAAGACTGGTAGAGCCATGTGGTTCCGACGTAAATCCAGCAAACAGCACCGACATTCCGTCTCGGCGCAGACGGCGCTCCCAACTCATTCGGACTCCCCTGTTTCGACTCTCCAGCGGGTGCGCTTACCGGTGGACCTTCTCCAGCCCGGCATGCGCGTCGTGAGCCTGGACCGGCCCTGGACCCAGGTGCCGGTTCTGTTTCAGGGCTTCACCCTGACTGATGACAACCAGGCGCAGATTCTGCGGCAGTACTGTGAGTGGGTTCTGGTGGAGGATGAAGAATCACGCCTGAACCCGGTGCTCGATCAGATCTCGCTACTCAAGCGTCGCACCAGCGAACCGCTGCCGGAAACCTGCTCTCTCCAGCAGGAACTCCCAAGGGCACACGCAACCTGGAGCCGGACCCAGGCCTTTGTGGAAGAAGTCACCCGACAGATTGAAGCCGGCAATGACCTCAACCTCCAGAGCGCCCGCCCCATCATCCGGGAGTGCGTCGACAGCGTGAAAGCCAACGCAAGCGCCATGTTCTGGATGAGCAGGATAAAGTCCCGGGATGCCTACACCGCAGAGCATTGCCTCAGGGTGGCTATATTCTGTGTCGCCTTTGCCCGCTTCCTGGGCATGCCGGACGAAGACCTGGAGACCGTGGGCATGTGCGGTCTGCTGCACGACCTTGGCAAACTCAGGGTTCCCGACGAGATCCTCAATAAACCCGGCCCGTTGACGCCAGAAGAGCACAGCATCATGCGACAGCACACAACGCTGGGTTACGAATTGCTTTGTGCTGATGTCAATCTGGATCCGATTATCAGCGATGTCTCCCGTCACCACCATGAACGCATGGATGGTCGCGGCTATCCTGAACAGCTGGCGGAGTGGCAGATCAGCCGTTTCGCCCGTCTGGTTTCCATCGTCGACGCCTTCGATGCCATTACCAGCGACCGGTGTTACCGGGATGGGCTACCGGCCTCCGAAGCCATTCGCATCCTGTTCCGTAACCGCGGCCAACAGTTCGACGCTTCCATGGTGGAAGCCTTCATACGGATGATTGGCGTGTATCCGCCCGGCAGCCTGGTCGAGCTGTCGACGGGCGAAGTGGCCATCGTCCTGGCGACCCACCCCCGGCGCAAGCTGAAACCAAAGGTGGAGGTGCTGCTCAATGGCGACAAGCAGCCAGTCACCCCGCGTATCATCGACCTGGGAGGCACGGGTTCCGAACCTGACGAGGGTTCTCCGGAAATTGCACGGCCACTGTCCGACGGCGCCTTTGGAGTCTCGCTTCGGAACCGAATCAAGCAACTGATGGCGGTGGCCGGTAGAAATGCTTCATAATTGCGCTGGCGCTGCCGACTGCCCGGTACCACCGTTTAAAGTCACGGAGTAACCTGTGGAACAACCTGTATCACCTCCCAAACCTGTTGTCTCGGGCCTGCTGAGCCCGCTGTTTCCGGTGGTGATCTTTCTGGTTTTCCTGGGTCTGGCAGCCGGCCTGCGCTACGGGCTGGTACAGCAGGACAAACGTCAGATAGAAGCAAACCTGACCAACGAAGCCCGGGCCATGGCCAACCACCTGGAGCGGGAATTTCTGATCCACGCCGAAGCCATCCGGCGCATGGCCAAACGCCTGGAGGCAGACCCTGCCAAAACCAAACAGGAGTGGCGGCGGGATGCCCGCAACTACCTCGACGACTTCGGCGTTTACCAGGCCATTGAGTGGATTGACTACGATTTCATTATCCGCTGGCTGGAGCCGATTACCGACAACGAAGAGGTCATCGGCTACAACGTCGCCTTCAACGAGGAACGGCGCCAGGCACTGGAACGGGCGAAACAGTCCGGCAGCTGGGATCTTTCCGGTATCATTAATTTGCGCCAGGGCGGCAAGGGCATGGTGATCTATGCACCGGTGGGTGCCGGCCCCGAGAATAATGGCTTTATAGCGGGCGTGTTCAGAATGGAAGTGCTGGCGCGCCAGCTTCTCACCGAGCGGGTTCTGGAATCCTTCCGGGTCGAGATTCGCGAGGCCGGCGAGGTGAGCTATGAACTGAACGTGTCCCAGCCGGTTAGTCGCGACTTTGCCCAGACCCAGGACGTTAATTTGCCGACCCTGGACTGGACATTGACCCTGCGCCCTTCCACTGAATGGGTGGAAAGCCAGTACAGCTATTGGCCGGGGATGACCTTTGCAACCCTTTTGCTGATGGGTCTGCTGACCAGTCTGACCACGCTGCTGGTACAGCTCATTCTCAAGCGCAACCGCGCGCTGCTGAAGACCCGCCGGGAACTGGATCAGGAAATCGCGCAGCGCACCGCCATTCAGAAAGATCTGGCGCGACTGGAATCCACCGACACCCTCACCGGCCTGGCGAACCGTCGGTTCTTCATGGAAGACCTGTCCCACACCCTGAACATTGCCGATCGCCAGATGCGCCAGGTTGCCCTGGTGATGCTGGACCTGGACCGTTTCCAGACCCTCAACGACTCCCTCGGCCACCAGTTCGGGGATGAACTGCTGATCAAGGTGTCCGAGCGGCTGAACCGCCTCAGCAATGAACGCCTGCTGGTGGCCTACTCCGGGGGCGATGAGTTCATGTTCTGCCAGCAACAGGTGGACGACATTGACGACATCATTCACCTGCTGGGCCAGATCAAACAGTGCTTCGACCAGCCCTTCGATGTTCAGGGACAGTCCCACAGCATTACCGCCACAATGGGTGTAGCGGTGTACCCGCAAAGCGGTCTGGATGCGGATACGCTGTTGCGCAATGCCGACATTGCCCTCTACCGGGCCAAGGAACAGGGCCGGAATACCTATCAGTTCTATACCGAGGGCATGCAGCAACGGGAAGTCATGCGTCTTGAACTGGACAAGGATCTGAGCCAGGCCCTGGCCAACAACGAATTCGTGCTCTTCTATCAACCCCAGCTGAACCTGAACACCGGTGAAATCCAGAGCGTCGAGGCGCTGATCCGCTGGCGCCATCCCCGCCGCGGTCTTCTGCCGCCGGTGGAGTTTATCCCGCTGGCGGAAGAGAGCGGTCGGATCACTGATATCGGGCGCTGGGTGGTCATGGCGGCCTGTCGGCAGTTGGCCGCATGGAAAGGCACTCCCCATGAGGGCCTGCGCATTGCGGTCAATCTCTCGGGCCGGGAGCTGGACGACGAGGATCTGGTGGACCACATTCGGGAAGCCCTGGCGGCGGAGAATGTGCCGGCGAATCGCCTGGAGGTCGAGCTCACCGAGGAAATCTTCATCCAGAACATCGAGCACAACCTGAATCAGCTTTCGCGTCTGCACCAGTTGGGTGTTCACCTTGCCATTGATGACTTCGGGGTGGGTTATTCGTCGCTCGGTTACCTTCGGGATTTCCCCGTTGACCTGCTGAAAATCGACCGCTCGTTTATCACGGAAGTCACGGAACGCCATGACGACGCGGTGATTACCCGGGCGGTGATCAACCTGGCTCACAACCTGGGTATTGAGGTGGTGGCCGAGGGCGTGGAAACCGAGGAGCAGCTGAGTTTCCTGAAGAATCATCGATGTAACTTTGCCCAGGGTTATCTGATCAGCCGGCCGATTCCGGTTTCCGACCTTGAGAAGGCTCTGGCTTCCGGCGTTCTGGTGGCGGGCATTACGGCCGATTCCGGATTGTAATTGCCGCGGCCCGTCCCCAAGATACGGGTAAATCCTTCAGGTGAGATTCTATGGCCGCGCAATACCTGACTCCGGAGCAGGACGATAAAATTCGCCAGTGGGAACGCTGGAACCGGAACTATTTCATTTTCGCGTTTGTGGCGCTGACCGTCATTCTGGTGTTCAGCAGTCAGCTTGGGTTGTCCAGCGGTGAAAGCTGGGGCCCCCTGGGTGTTCTGATCGCTGCGCTGATCACGCCTATTATTGTTCTGCAGCTCAAGCTGGCGTGTCCGGCCTGTGGCCACAAGATTGGCTGGCAGGCGAAGCTGATGGCGCCAGATCAATGCAAAACTTGCGGTACGTTTCTGCGCTCGCGGGATTGATAGCCGTCCTTCGATTTTCCCTCCTCAAGAAAACCTTTGACCTGTGAGTTGCTCACAGGTTTTACTCTATTCTTAATTGGTTTGGAGTTTGCCGTGCTGAGGTGGGTACGGTCCGGTTTTACACCCGCGAGAACCTGCTCAAACCGACCCGTAACCCGGACAACAACTACCAGCAGTTCGATGCCGAGGATCTTCGACGGCTTCGGTTTGCCCGTAAGGCGCGGCAGCTGGGATTTTCGTTGCCTGAGATACGACAGATTCTGGATCAGGCGGACAATCATCATTCGCCGTGTCCGATGGTTCGGGATGTGTTTCAGCACCGGTTGGCGGAGGTTGAGCGGGAGATTCGGGAGCTGCAGCAGTTGCGCAAGCGGATGACCGCCGCGCTGGCCGCCTGGCAGGACATGCCGGATGGTACGCCCGATGGCCATACCATTTGCCGGTTGATCGAACACTGGGATGATCCGGCGCCCTGTTGCGGGGCAACTGAACAGAACGAGGAGTGATTCTGGATGACTGACACACCTGTTTTACAAACCACTCTCAGCATTTCCGGGGCTTCCTGCCAGGGCTGTGTGAAGAAGATTCGCAGCGCCCTGGAGCCGTTGACAGGCGATGCTGAGCTGGTTGAGGTCGATCTGGAAAAACAGACCGTGGACCTGCCGGAGGGCGTGGATGCTGATGAGGCGGCTCGGATTGTCACCGAGACCGGCTACCCGGCCGAGCCTTTCCAGGAAGACGCCGAGCCGGCCAGTTGCTGTTCTTCAGGGAATGAGGATGAGGCCGATACCGCCGACGACTCTGAAGATCAGGCAACCGAGGCAGATTCTGCTCCGACTGGTTCTGGGGCAGCAGCCGGTGCGGACGGGCAGATTCATCTGTCCGTGACCGGTGCTACCTGTTCTTCCTGTGTAAACACCATTGAGAAGGCCCTGATGTCGGTCTCCGGTATCAGCCATTCCCATATGAACCTGGCGGACAATACCGCCACGGCCACGGGTGATGCCGATCCCGAGGCGCTGGTGAAGGCAATAGAAAATGCCGGTTATGGCGCCAGCGTGATCGAGGACGAGGACGAAGCGGACGCACGCAAGCAGGAGGAAGACCGGAAGCAGTACAAGACACTGCTGATAAAGATGGCCGTGAGTCTGAGCCTGGGTCTTGGGCTGATGGTCTACGGCATGGGTTTCGACACCATGATGGTGACGGATGCCAATCAGCTCACCTGGCTGAACCTGGGCATTCTCACTCTTGGGGTAATGATCGCTACCGGACGACACTTCTACACTGGTGCTTGGAAGGCATTCCGGCACCATAACGCCAACATGGACACCCTGATTGCCCTGGGTACCGGCACCGCCTGGCTTTATTCCATTGTCGTCACCAGTATTCCCGGCGCGTTGCCGGAGATGGCTCGCCATGTCTACTTTGAGGCCTCGGCGATGATCATCGGCCTGATCAACCTGGGTCAGGCCCTGGAGCTTCGGGCCAAAGGCAAGACATCGGAGGCGGTGCGCCGGTTGCTGGACCTGCGGGCGAAAACCGCGCGGGTGATTCGGGATGGTGAAGAGCAGGACATTCCGGTAGAGGAGGTTCTCAAGGGCGACCACATCCGGGTAAGACCCGGTGAGAAACTGCCGGTCGATGGCGTGATTGCCGAAGGCTCTACTCGCATTGATGAGAGCATGCTCACCGGTGAGCCCATGCCGGTGAGCAAATCGGAAGGCGATGAGGTGTCTGCCGGCACCCTCAACACCCATGGTTCGATTGTCTACGAGGCCACCCGGGTTGGCAGTGACACCGCGCTGGCTCAAATCATCAAGCTGGTGAAAAAAGCCCAGGGCTCGAAGCCTGCCATTGGACGGCTTGCGGACAAGATTTCGTCGGTGTTCGTGCCCACCGTGATGCTGATTGCCGTCGTGGCGGCGCTGGTCTGGTACAACGTCGGGCCGGAACCGGCAGTGGTTCATATGATGGTGGCCGCCACCACGGTGCTGATCATCGCCTGCCCCTGCGCCCTGGGCCTGGCCACGCCCATGTCGGTGATGGTTGGCGTTGGCAAGGCGGCGGAATACGGCGCCCTGATCCGCCAGGGCGATGCGCTGCAGACCGCCGGTAAGCTGGACCTGGTGATACTCGATAAAACCGGCACCATCACCGAAGGTCATCCGGCAGTTACCCGGGTTCATGCCAGCGACGGTGAAGAGCAACGCCTGCTGGCGCTCGCGGCGGGGCTGGAACAACACTCCGAACACCCTTTGGCCGAGGCGATTCTGGCGAAGGCCAAAGAAAAAAGCGTTCAGCTGGAGAAGCTGACCGGTTTCGAGGCCCTGAATGGTAAAGGCGTGCAAGGTGAACTCGACGGCAAGCCCGTGCGTCTGGGCAACCGCCGCTGGCTGGAAGACCAGGGCGTTACGCTGGGCGATCTGGACGATGCCGCCCACTCGATTACCCAAGAAGCCGGCACGCCCCTGTTTCTGGCATTGGGCACCGAAGCTCTGGGGGTCATTGGCGTTGCCGATGCCATCAAACCGGACTCCAAGGCTGCCATCCAGCGCCTTCACAAGGCTGGCATCAAGGTGATGATGGTCACAGGCGATGTCGACGCCACCGCAAAGGCCATCGCGAAAAAAGCCGGCATCGATGACTATCGCGCGGAAGTGCTGCCTGAAGACAAGGCCGAGGTGGTCAGTGAAATGCGCGGCAAGGGCCACACAGTCGCCATGGTCGGCGACGGCATCAACGATGCTCCGGCCCTGGCGGCGGCGGACGTCGGTTTTGCCATCGGCACCGGCACGGATGTGGCCATTGAGAGCGCCGGCATCACGCTGATGCGAGGCTCGCTCCACGGCGTGCCCGATGCCATCGAGATCTCCCGGGCCACGGTGAAAAATATTCACCAGAACCTGTTTGGCGCGTTCGTATACAACACAATGGGTATTCCGGTGGCCGCCGGCCTGCTCTACCCTGTCTGGGGAATACTGATGAGTCCGATACTGGCCGGCGCTGCCATGTCCCTGTCTTCGGTGACGGTGGTTTCGAACGCCAACCGTCTGAGGTTGTTCCGAACCAGTCACCGTCCGGAACAGAACGACAGCAACAGTGATCCGAAACAGCAACAGGAGCGGAACTGATGGAAACAATGCTGGTCAACGTCGGAGGTCTTGCCCTGATGGCAGCCATCGTCTGGTGGTTCTGGCTTTCCGGTTCTGACGACACAGGCTCAAGTAAACATCAACATCACCACTGAGGTACTTGCCATGAAAAAACACACCCTGGCTTTTGGCCTGATGGCAGCCCTGGGATTCAGCACCACGGCGCTGGCAGCCGGCGCAGCCCAGAGCATCCACGTTTACAAATCCCCGACCTGCGGCTGCTGTGATGACTGGATAGATCACCTGAAAGAAAATGGCTTCGAGGTGGAGGCGACCAACACCAACGATATGGGCAGGATCAAGGCCGACGCAGGCCTGATTGCCGGTCTTGGCAGTTGCCATACCGCATTCGTGGGTGACTACGTCATCGAGGGCCATGTGCCAGCCGAGGACATCAAGCGCCTGATCAGCGAAGCACCCCAGGCCACCGGCCTCAGCGTGCCCGGGATGCCCATGGGGTCACCCGGCATGGAAATGGGCGACCGGAAAGATCATTACAAGGTCATCCTGTTTAACGAGGCGGGACAGACCCGGATCTTTTCCGAGCACAATTAACGCCAATAACCAGGCAAGGGCCGGTATTTATCGGCCCTTGCGGCCTCCTTTTCCTCCCGCTTCCTGCCAGTCCCTGTCTGTTTTTTCTACACTCTGGTTAACCAGTGTTCTATCATTGGCGCCCAGAAACCCAGAAAAATCCGAGAGGGATACTCGTTGAGCCTTAAAACCCGCATCCTTGGCCTGGCCGCCAGTCTCATCATCGTGGCTTCCGTGGCTTCGTGGCTGGCCTACCGGGAGCTGTCCGAGAGCATCATCGAACGCTGGGGCCAACAGGTCGCGGAAATACAGGTTCGCTACGACAGCGCCCGCCTGCTGCAGTCCCTGGAGCGGGAAATCGGGTTGGCCAAACAGATGGCCAGTTCCTCCGCCCTGATCAACTGGGCCGCTAATCCGGATGACACCGCACTCCAAGCTGAAGCCATCCGCCAGATGGAGAGTTTTCGTTCCAATTTCCGGGACAACAACTACTTCGTTGCCCTCGTCAACAATGCCCACTATTACTACAACAACGAGGAGAACGAATACGCCGGTAACCAGTTCCGATATGTGCTGGATAAAGACAAGCCGGATGACGCCTGGTTTTTCCAGCTCATAGAAGAAGGTCGCGACTTCCACCTCAACGTAAATCCGGATACCGAGCTGGGTGTTACCAAACTCTGGATTGATGTGCTGATGCGCGATGAGGCCGGCGAAATTGTCGGTATGGTCGGAACCGGTCTGAGTCTGGATGCTTTTCTGCAGGATATTGTCGACATCGGTCAGGAGGGCATCACCACCCTGTTCGTGGATTACAACGGCGCCATCCAGCTCTACCGCGACCGCAACTACATCGACTTCGCCAGCATCATCAAACCCGAAGGCCAGAAGAACACCATCGACCTGCTGTTCGATGATCCCCAGGACAAGCAGCAGATTCTCGGTATGTTGCAGCTTCTCAAGAAGCCGGGCGACCAGGCCGGCCAGGTGGAAAGCGGCTTCGTGACGGTGGATGGCCGCAAGCATCTGGCCGGGGTTGCCTTCCTGCCGGCGATTGGCTGGTTTGAGATCACCCTGCTTGACCTCAATACACTCTTGCCAACCAGCTATCTGTGGCCGCTGGTGGCGGTATTCCTGGGCACACTGCTGGTCACACTGGTGCTGTTCCACCTGATTATCCAGTCCCGGATTCTCAAGCCCATCATGAGCCTGGAACACGCCGTGGAAAAAGTCCGGGAGGGCAGCTTCGATCTGCCGCGGCTGGATAAACCGGATAATGAGATCGGCTGGCTGGCGGATCATTTCGAGAAAATGACCCAGAGCCTCGGCCACTCTACCCGGGAACTCGAAGAAAAAGTCGCTCAAAGAACGGATGAGTTGAACCGACTGGCCCGCGTCGATCCCCTGACCGGCCTGAAAAACCGTCGCGGCCTGGACGAGGTGCTGGATGAGGAAATCCAGCGGGCCCGCCGCCAGGAGACCGGCTTTGGCGTGATCTGGCTGGACATTGACCATTTCAAGAGCATCAATGACAACCTGGGCCATCAGGCCGGCGATCAGATCCTGTGCCGGGTTGCCCTGTGGCTGAAAGCCGGCGTGCGCCCCTACGACCATCCGGGACGCTGGGGTGGGGACGAGTTCGTGGTCCTGTTGTCGCCCTGCGATCCAGAGACACTACACCGTATCGCCCTCCGCATCCGGGAATCCGTGGAACAGGAGAGCCGCAAAACCGGCACCCAGGTCACCGTCAGTGTTGGTGGCTACTTTGCTCTGCCGGGTGACAGCACCGATACCATTCTTCGTCAAGCGGATCGGGCGCTTTATCAGGCCAAGGATGAGGGGCGCAACCGGGTCTGTATTACCACCTCGGAAGACCCGGAGATTAACCCCGCGTAACGGGTCTGACTCATACCGCCATAACCGTTATACTCCGCCCCATCATTCATTTTTTTACCAGCCAGGTTACTTCATGCTCAATGCCGACGCCCTCAGCCAGTTGCGCCAGCTGAAATCGGATATCAAGGACAACAAGGTGGTTTTTCCCGGAACAGTCAAAGCCACCAATGGCCGCTTCGGATTTGTTGCGCTCGACGAAGGCCGGGATGTCTTCCTGCCACCCGAGGAAATGCAGAAGGTGCTGCCCGGGGACCGGGTGAATGTCACCGAGCAGGAGGTTGAGAAAGGCAAAACCCAGGGTGTTGTGGACGAACTGCTGGAAACCCGCCTGAACACCTTTGTTGGCCGTTACCTGGTGAAAGGCAAAGGCCATTTCGTGGTGCCCGAAACCCCGGGCATCAACCGCTGGATCTTCATTCCCCCCAAAGAGCGAATGAACGCCCAGCAGGACGATTACCTCTACTGTCAGATTCACAAGCATCCGATCAAGGATGGCAAGGGCCAGGCCAAGGTACTGCGGGTAATCGGCAAGGCGGGAGAACCCGGTATTGAACGCTCCTTCACCCTGGCTACCTTTGATCTGGCGGACACCTGGCCGGACGCGGTGCGTACACAGGCCGACAGCCTCAGTGAGAGTGATATCGAATCCCGGGAAGCCGGGCGGGAAGACCGCACGGACCGCCCGTATGTGACCATCGACAGCCCGGGCACCCAGGACATGGACGATGCCCTGCTGGCCGAGCCCAACGCCACCGGCTGGACCCTGTCGATTGCCATTGCCGACCCGACCGCTGTGATCGAAACCGACAGCCCCGCGGAGCAGGAGGCGTTCAATCGCGCCACCGCCATTTACTTCCCGGGCGAACCCCTGCCCATGCTGCCTGACAGCATCAGCACCCGCCTGTGCTCTCTGATGCCAGACGTGAAGCGGCTGGCTCTGGTATGTGATCTTCAGGTTAACAACGATGGCAGCCTGGGCGACTACAGCTTTCACCAGGCGGTTATCCAGTCCAAGGGCAAGCTCAGCTACGAGCTCGTCTCAAACCTGATCGAAGGTCGGGAGGACGATGAGATCAAGGCACTTCCGGACGACGTTGCCAACAGCCTGGACCAGTTGCACCAGGCAGCGACAGCACTCAGGAAATGGCGCAGTGAACATGCGCTGCTGAGCGGCGACCGGCCGGAATTCCGCCTCCGGCTCGATGAAAACAAACGCATCCGGCTGATTGAACCGTCCGTCCAGAATGAAGCCCATCGGCTGGTGGAAGAGTGCATGGTCGCCGCCAACCGCTGCGCCGCAGACTTCCTCGCCAACCAGACTGCAGGGTTGTTTATCCAGCACCCCGGGCTACGGGATGATCGCGCCGACAACATCCGGGCACTGATCGACAGCCACGCACCGCATCTGTCGGGGGTTGATGCCCATCAGGCCGAAGGTTTCCGCAAGCTGATGAAGGAAACCGACGCCCTGGAAGCCGAAGTACCGGTAAAAGCCATACTGTCCCGCCAGCTGGCCCGGGCCGAGCTGAGCTTCAAGCCCGCGCCTCACCAGGGTATGGGCCTGGACGCCTACACCACGTTTACTTCGCCACTGCGCAAGTTCTCGGACTTCTATGTCCACCGGCTGATCAAATCGGCACTGTGGGATACCCCCATGAAGGCCTTGAGCGAGGATCAGCTGGAGGCTCTGCAAGCAGCCCAGATCCGTGCCCGCCAGGCGGCAAACAGTCTGGAAGCCTGGCTCAAGAGTGACTTTGCCAAAACACTCGGCGAAGAACCCATGAGCGGTGTGATCAGCCGCACGGTGCCCGCCGGTTTCTTTGTACGGCTGGATGCCAACGGATTGGAAGGGTTCGTCAGCTGCAAGGATCTGGATGGCAAATACAGCTTTGACCCCGTTACTCTTCGCCTGATCCACAACAAGAACGGCCGAATCTTCCAGCTGGAGCAGCCGGTAACGGTAAGCTTTGCAGGCGTGGACGAAGAGCGCAGGCAGATCAATTTCAAGCTGGTGGAAGCACAGGAGATCCCGACCGGGACCGGCTCCGACGACGGTTGAAAAACCACACGGGCAGGCGCATCGTACTTACAAGGACATATTCCTTTGATGGAGGTGCGCCATGCCCATCAGCCCTGACGAATTTCTGAAAAAGTACGGTTTTGACAAGGAAGAGGAAGAGCGGGACCACAGCCTGCGCCACAACGCCATGGAGCACGCCAAGCACCTGCGCCGGCCCCATGCGGGGACGCCCCACGACTGGGAAGAGTGGGAGCGCTACAAGCAGGAACACCCGGATGAAGTGGAAGACGACTCCGACAGCTGATGCCCGGTAATTACCGGGCCAGCATCCGCTCCAGCCGTTCATCCTTCGCCTGCCACTGATCCCCCAGCCAGTTTTTCACGTTCCGGCGGTGCTCTGCATCCGTTGAGTAGTCCCGGCCTTTCAGATGCTCCGGGATATCAACGGTGTGGATTTCCATTTTGACTTCCTTGACCCGGCCACAGATAAACTCCCAGAAGGTGGGTGCTCCGTCCGGATAGGCGATGGTCACGTCCACCAGGGTCTGGATCGAATCGCCCATGGCGTCGAGCACGAAGGCGGCACCGCCAGCCTTGGGCGTCAGCAGGTGCTTGTAGGCCGACTTCTGTTTGTCGTGTTTGGCCTGGGTAAACCGGGTGCCTTCGACAAAGTTCATCACACTCACCGGGGTGTACCGGAACTTCTCACAGGCCCTGCGGGTTGACCGAAGATCCTCGCCCCGCTTCTCCGGATGTTTGATCAGGTATTCCCGGGTGTAGCGCTTCATAAACGGGAAATCCAGGCCCCACCACGCGAGGCCGATCACCGGCACCCAGATCAGCTGCTGCTTTAGGAAGAACTTGAGGAACGGCGCCCGATGGTTGAACACCCGCTGCATGGCGAAGATATCCACCCAGCTCTGGTGATTGGCCAGCACCAGGTACCAGCTTTCCCGCTGGAGGTTTTCGGCGCCTTTCACATCCCATTTTGTACCATGGGTCAGCTTCATCCAGCCGGTGTTGCAGGCAACCCAGGCTTCCGCGATCCAGATGATGACCCGAGTACACAGGACCCGGAAGCCCTGGATGGGGATGATGAGTTTGAGAATGGCCGGGATGTAGAGCAGGATGCACCAGAACAGGGTGTTGATTCCCAACAGGATAGAATTGAGTACACCGATGACGGGGGCAGGGAGAAAGCTGAGCATGGCGGTCCTGTTTCTGGTTATTGTTTCCAAATAGGGGCTAATGATAGCAACCACAGACCGCATTGGGCAGTGGCCTGAAGTGACCGGTTTGCCCACCGGTTTGGACACTTCTGCCATGGTGATTTGCGCCTCACCATGGATAATCTCGATGTCTGGCCTGCGAGACGGGACAGTAGAAGTTCGGTAATCCGTATAGTGAGCGTCAAATTCTCCATGGACATTCCCATGCCCAATCTCTTCAAATCCGCCGCTGACCGGGCGGCAGGCGTTACCCGGCAAACGGCCCTTTATGCCGGCAACGCTTTCGACCGGGTGTTCCGGGCCGCCAGTCTGGTGCAGGCCGGGCAGACGCCGTTTGAAACCCTGTATACCGATGGTCTGGTCAGCCTGCGTTACTACCCACCACTGGCCGAGGATTTCATCGAGCTGGAAGGCGAGACCATTGCGGTTGAGCGCACGGCCCATAAGACACCGATTGTGATCGTGCCGCCCCTGGCGGTGAATATGCTGATCTACGATCTGTTTCCCCAGCGCAGTCTGGTTCGGTTTCTGCGTGCCAAGGGATTTGAGGTGTATCTGATCGACTGGGGCATGCCCACGCGGGAACACAGTCACTACAACCTGCATACCTATGTGGCCGAGTTGCTGCCGGCCTACCTGAACCGGGTTCGGGAGCATAGCGGTGAACAGGAGTTGTCGCTGCATGGCTGGAGTATGGGTGGCATGTTCACGCTGTTCTATTCCGCGCTCAGCAACGATCAACATGTGCGCAATGCCATTGTGCTGGGCTCGCCGATCGACAGCCATGCATCCGGGATCCTGGGGCTTGTGAATCAGCGCATGGCGGATGTGGCCGGGTTTGTGCGGAAACGCACCGGGTTCCGGCTTCACGATGTGAAACCTCACTGGTTTCATACCCCCGGCTGGGCCAATACCATCGGGTTCAAGCTGACCAATCCGATTGCCAGCGTGATGAGTTACTGGGAACTGATCATCCGTCTGGGTGACCGGGAGTTTGTCACCAGTCACGCCACCACATCGGCGTTTCTGGACCGTATGGTGGCCTACCCCGGCGGGATCATTCAGGACACGGTGGTGAGGGTCTGGATCGACAATCAGCTGTCAAAAGGTGAGATCCAGATCGGTGAAGATGTTGCCAGGCTGGATAATGTGAGTGCCAACTTACTGGCCATCGCCGGGGGCGACGATACGCTGGTGACGCCGGGTGCGGCCAAGCGGGTGATGGATCATGTGAGCTCTACGGACAAGACGTTCCGGGTTGTGCCGGGTGGTCATATGGGCATTCTTGCGGGGAGTAAGGCGCCTCGTCAGAGTTGGCTGGAGTTGGCGGATTGGCTCGCTTTTCGGTCGGACTGAGTTTTTGAGTTTGGAGTTTGCCGGCAGGTGTCGGGGAGGGCTTTCCAAAACACGCTCCTTGCGGCACGTCCATGTGACGCTTGACTGTCGCCATCCATGGCGACAGACAGTTTTGGAAAGCCCTCCCCGACACCTGCCTCCTCTTACTTCAGAGGTTTTTCAGTGTTTCCTGCAGTTCTGAAAGGCTGTTGATCACTGCTGAGGGTTGAATCCCCCAGTCTTCAAATACCTTGTTCGGATCCCTCTGTACCCAGATTGCGAGTAATCCTGCAGCTCGTGCACCAATCACATCCCAGGCGTTACTGGACACAAGACACAGGGGTTTTTCCCAGGAACCGGTTGCGCGCCGGGCATAGGTGTAAACGGCAGGATCAGGTTTGAAACTCTTGATATCGTCTACCGATACCAGGCCTTCAAATTGGTCGAGCAAGTCGTTGTGCCCGAGCACTTTCTCCAGTGCTGGATAACCACCATTGGAGAATGCGAACAGCGGGTACTCGCCTCTGAGACTCTTTAACGCCGGCAACGCGTCCTCGAACGCGGGCAAAGACAGGTAGGCTGCCATCAGGGCGTTTTCGCGCTCTTCGGACAGGGTCAGTTTATGGGTGGCCATGGCGTAGCGCAGGGCTTGTCGGGTGCAGATACCGAAGTCTTCGTAGACTTTCATCAGGCCCTTGCGAAACGAGAACTCCAATTGCTTCTCCCGCCACAGCGCGGCCACGGCTTCTGCCCTGTCGCCCGCGTCTTCCGCCAGCAGGCGGGACATGCCCATGGGGTCAACCAGGGTTCCGTAGACGTCGAAAGCGAGGGTCATGGTCATCGGTGGGGCTCCTCATCCGGAAGGGGGTTCGGGGTCATATACTGGAGTCACAGTATCGGGATTTGAACGATCACTCAACACAGTCAGCAATGACGACGGTAAATACCAAAGGGGCGAAACCCACACGCCGGCTATGACTATCCTCAGGACTTTACTTGTTTTACTGGTGCTGGCCGCCACTGCCGCCTGCGCCACCAGCACTCAACTCTACAGCCCCGGGCCCTCAACCCTGGGCGCCGAGCCGGTTACCGACTTCGACCGCTACGTGGAATCTGTCAAAGCCTATGTCGATACCAATCTGGTGCCGGTTTACGGGTTTGAGCGGGAGCAGCAGGTGCAGTGGAACCTGCCGTACCGGCTGGCACCGGCGGCAGGTTGCAGCTCCGGGGATCGTGCCGGGATCCTATTGGTTCACGGCCTGAGCGATTCACCCTTTGTGTTCCGGGATCTGGCCCGTTACCTGGCGGATCAGTGCGTTGAAGTCCGGACGCTGTTGCTGCAGGGACATGGCACCCGGCCCGGCGATATGGTGACGGCCAGCGCCGAGGTCTGGCGCGAACAGGTACGCAATCACTTTATTGCCCTGTCGCAGGAGGTGGATCGGGCGTTTATTGGCGGTTTTTCTCTGGGCGGGGCACTGGCCACAGATTACGCGCTTTCAGAGACCGGTCCTCGACCGGCGGGTCTGATTGCGGTTGCACCGGCCTGGCAGCTTAACGGTTTGCGGGACTACCTCTGGCTGGCGCCCATCGCCGACGTGTTTGCTGATTTTGTAGAGAAGGAGCCCGAACTTAATCCGGTGAAGTACGAGTCGTTTTCCTTCAACGCCGGCAGTCAGATCGGCGACGTTATATCGGCGGCCCAGGGCCGGATAGTGCAGCAAGAAAGCATCGATATGCCTTTGTTCCTGGCTGCCACGGAGGCCGACTCGGTGATAAACCTCGACTATCTCATCACGCAGTTCCGGGAACGGTTTACCAATCCAGGGAACGCCATGGTGATCTTTCGGGATACCCGCACACCCTGGCCCAACGCGCAGGCTGATGAGCGCATCAGGTTTCTCAACAGCTATTTGCCTGACGCCAATATCCTGGAGTTCTCGCACCAGTCGCTGCTGATTGCTCCGAACAACGAACTCTATGGCCTGGGCGCGCCACTGCAGCGATGCCTGGAACCGAATAACATCTCTCTGGAGGGTTGCCGGCAGTTGCCGGAGGAAGATCTCTGGTTCAGTGCCTGGCACGACACGGAGCGTCCGGTGTATACCAGCCGGCTGACTTACAACCCCTGGTTCGACGATCTGGCAGAGGCTGTTGGAACATTCATTCAGGCAAACGAATCAGGCGAGGCGCCGTAGCGCCACCGCAGGCATCGGGTTACACTGCCATTCATGAACCCGATTGATACATTCAACCTGGATTTCCGGGCCCTCAGCACCTTTCTGGCGGTGCTTGATGAAGGCAGCGTGTCCCGCGCGGCAGTCAGGCTGGGCGTTACCCAGTCTGCGGTGAGTCACACGCTGGAACGTCTGCGCCAGGCCCTGGGCGACCCCCTGTTCGTGAAGTCCGGGCGCGGCATTGTGCCAACCCGCTACGCACTTCAGGCCGGGCCCCATATCCGCCAGATTTTGGATGACCTGCAGTCGCTGTCCTCGGGCCCGCCGTTCAGTCCCGCCACGGCAGAGTTCACCTTCACGATTGCTGCCAATGACTACCAGCGGGACCTGCTTTTGCCGGGCCTGGTGCGAACGTTGCGGCAGGAAGCTCCGGGCATCAGCCTTCAGGTGATTCCATCTGGCATTCCTCGGGCAGACCTTTTGCGGAAGGATGTCTGTGATCTGGTGATTTCTCCCCACGCGCCGGAGGCGACGGACATTATGCAGCGGGGCCTGATGGCCGATCGCATGGTGGTGTTCTATGATCCTGAACACCGGAAACCGCCAGCGGATCTGCCGGAATACCTTAAGGCAGACCACATTGCCCTGTTGTTCGCCACCGGCGAAAAACCGACTGTGGAAACCGCCATGGACACCCGTGGTCTGGTTCGTCGCAATGTGGTGACGGTCTCCAACTTCTCCGGCCTACCGGAGTTCCTCCGCGGAACAGATATGCTTGCTACGGCCCCGGAGGGCATGAGCAAACACTTACTCCGGGACTTCGCCTGGGTTCCGCTACCTTTTGATTTCAAACCCTTTACCCTGCTAATGCTGTGGCACCGCCGCAATCAGAACGATCCCGCCCACAAGTGGCTGCGCAACCAGGTGAATGCCGTTGCCGCTACCCTCAACGGTCTTAAAAGTTAATCAATTAGTTTTGCTCATAGGTTGTATGAGCTT
Source organism: Marinobacter sp. L-80 (assembly GCF_056859395.1). Lineage (NCBI taxonomy): Bacteria > Pseudomonadati > Pseudomonadota > Gammaproteobacteria > Pseudomonadales > Marinobacteraceae > Marinobacter > Marinobacter sp. L-80. Next base: position 21,672 of record NZ_JBSXOI010000070.1, on the reverse strand, counting down.
TGCTGGCGTTATCTTCTGAACTCCTCTGACCTAGACTGCCTTCACTCCCTTATAGGCCGGGTTGGGTAAGGCTTTCCAAAACACGCTCCTTACGGCACGTCCCTGTGACGCTTGGGCTCCGCCATCCATGGCTCCGCACAGTTTTGGAAAGCCTTACCCAACCCGCCCTGTCGGAATTTTGAGATAACGCATCGGGAAACACATGCTGACTTTGACGAGTGTCTGGACAACCGTTCTGCTTGCTGCCGCTGTGGCCCTTGGGCCGCTGGCAACAGATATGTATTTGCCGGCACTTCCCCAGATAGGTTCAGACTTTGGCACCGGCACCGATCAGGTTCAGCTGACACTGAGCCTGTATCTGGTGGGCTTTGCCATTGCTCAGCTGGTTTGCGGTCCGTTGGCGGACCGTTTTGGTCGCAAACCGATCATGATCGGTGGTTTTGTGCTTTTCGCCATTGCCAGCATCGGCTGTGCCCTGGCGACGAACATCGAAACACTGATTCTGTTCCGTTTCCTGCAGGCCCTTGGCGGTTCTGCCGGGCCGGTTCTGGGTCGGGCGGCCATTCGGGATATCTATACGCCCCGCGAAGCCGCCAAAATCCTGGCTATCCTGGCCAGTATCATGGCCCTGGCTCCGGCGGTCGCGCCGACCATCGGTGGCCTGTTGACGGCCAGCCTGGGTTGGGCTTCGGTATTCCTGGCTCTGGGTGGCTACGCCCTGGTGATGGCCGTGGTGGTTGCCTTTGGTATTCCCGAGCCCATGCGTCCGGAGCATCGCCAATCCCTTAAAATCTGCAGCCTGCTGCGGAACTATCGGACCATCGCGAAGGACATCAGCTTCGTGGGCTACACCCTGACCAACGCGCTGATCTTTTCCGGACTGTTTGCGTTCCTGTCCGGTTCTTCGTTCGTCCTGATCGATTTCCTGGGCGTACCGACCGAGCAGTTCGGCCTGTACTTCGCCTGTATGGTGGCCGGTTATATTGTCGGCAACCTGACCGCCGTCCGTCTCGGCCGTCGCCTGGTGCCGGACCAGCTCCTTGTGCGCGGCCTGATCATTGCCGTAGCTGGCGGCAGCCTGATGGCCGTGCTGGCATTGAGTGAAGTGTTCAACGTCTGGGCGGTGATCCTGCCTCAGGCCCTGTTCATGATCGGCACCGGGATGGTCCTGCCCCAGACCATGGCCGGCGCCCTGGCGAACTTCCCCACCATGGCCGGCTCCGCCTCGGCCCTGTTCGGCTTCACCCAGATGGCCGTCGCCGCTGTTGCCGGCATGCTGGTCGGCCACCTGCACGATGGCACCTCTCTGGTAATGGCCTTGATCATTGCCGCCTGCGCAGCACTCGCGATGGCCTGTTATCTGGTGCTGGTTCAACGTTATCCTGCGAAAGGTTTCGAACCACAATCAATAACCAGTAATTGAAGTCTAATGGCCTCAGGGGAAAAGACTCTGATGCTAGGAGGCTGATGCGGGAGGGCTTTCCAAAACTGTCTGTCGCCATGGATGGCGACAGCCAAGCGTCACAGGGACGTGCCGCAAGGAGCGTGTTTTGAAAAGCCCTCCCGCATCAGCCCAACCGCCAAAGCGAACAGGCAAAATCATCCAAAGTGGTCTACACAGAGTACGTAAGACTCTAAACCAGACACCGAGGAGCAAATACCATGAGCAGCGTTAATCTGGACGGCAATCCCATTGAACTGAGCGGCAAATTTCCCGAGACAGGCGACAACGCGCCTCCCTTTACCCTCACCAACAGCGGGCTGGAAGAAGTCAAACTCGACAACTGGGCCGGCAAACGCAAAATCCTGAACATCATCCCCAGCATCGACACCGGCGTCTGCGCCGCCTCCACCCGGAAATTCAACGAAAAGGCTGGCAGCCTGGACAACACCGTGGTCCTGGTCGTCTCCGCCGACCTGCCTTTCGCCGCCGCCCGGTTCTGCGGCGCCGAAGGCCTGAAAAACGTCGAAACCCTCTCCACCTTCCGGAACTACAGCTTCCAGCAGGACTACGGCGTTGCCATTCAGGATGGCCCCCTCGCCGGTCTCTGCGCCAGGGCGGTGGTCGTACTGGATGAGAACGACAAGGTCATCCACAGCCAGCTGGTTGATGAGATCAAGGATGAGCCGGATTACGATGCGGCGCTGAAGGTGCTGTAACGCTTCTTATCGCCCTGAGCGCCGGACATATCACCGGTTTTCGGGGCAGTTGGATGGGGGCGGGCTTCTGAAACCGTGCGGAGCCATGGATGGCGGAGCCGAGCGTACAGGGATGTATTCACAGCGTGTTTCAGAAGCCCGCCCCCAGCCGACTGCATGCTCCAAAACCAGAACCTGTTAGAATCCCCGCCCAAAGCCCGAATCCTAACCGAAGGCCCACAACACCCCGTGCAGACCACCACCCAAAACCCATCCCTGGCCCGCCAGCTCTACAGCATGACCTGGCCCATGCTGTTCGGCGTGTTGTCCCTGATGACCTTCCAGCTGGCCGACAGTGCCTTCGTGGGTCAGCTGGGCCGGGATCCGCTGGCGGCACTGGGCTTCACACTGCCGATGCAGCAGTTGATCATCGGCCTTCAGGTGGGTCTGGGCATTGCGACCACAGCTATCGTTTCCCGCACCCTGGGTGCCGGCGATGAACTGCGCGCCTTCCGGCTGGGCGGCCTGATCATTACCGTTGGCGGCAGCCTCGTTTTTGTCATCTGCGTGGCGCTTTGGTTTCTGCAGGGGCCCATCATGACCGCCCTTAGCGCGGAAGACTCACTTCTGCCGCTGATCCGGCAGTACTGGGTTCCCTGGCTGATGGCCGCCTGGACCGGGGCGTTCCTGTACTTCGGCTACAGCGTGTGTCGCTCCCACGGTGACACCAAATTGCCGGGATATATGATGGTGGCCACGAGTCTGACCAACATCGCCCTGGACCCACTCTACATCTTTGTTTTCGGCTGGGGACTGCCCGGCGCCGCCTGGGCCACCGTTACCTCTTTCGGTATCGGCTGCCTGGTGATCTACCCGAAACTGCTGAAACGCCACTGGGTCCGTTTCGATCTGCGCGAGCTTGCCCTCTGGAAGGCCCTGAAACAGCTCAACGGCATCATGGCCCCTGCCATGGTCAGCCAACTGATGCCGGCTGTCTCGGCCATGCTGGCGACAGCCTTGGTGGCCGGCTTTGGCTCCGCCGCCGTTGCCGCCTGGGGCCTGGGCACCCGTCTGGAGTTTTTCTCAATTGTGGTGGTGCTGGCCCTGACCATGTCGATGCCGCCGATGATTGGCCGGTTATTGGGTGCCGGGGATATCGAGCAGATCCGTAAACTGGTGCGCCTTGCGGTCCGGTTTGTGGTGGTCTGGCAGCTGGCCATCGGCCTGACCTGGGTGGTGGCTTCCGGGTTGGTGTCGGAACTGTTCTCCAGCGACAGTGATGTTCAGAAGGTTCTCGCCGGTTATCTGGTGCGGGTGCCGCTCAGCTACAGCGGTCTGGGCGTGTGCATGCTGATGGTGTCGGTGTGCAATGCCCTCGGACTGGCGATGCGGGCCCTGCTGGTGTCCACCCTGCGCCTGTTCCTGTGCTTCCTGCCCCTGCTCTGGATCGGTAGCCAGATCAACGGGGTCTATGGCCTTATGAGTGGTGCGCTGGTGGGCAATCTGTTCGCCGGCGCCATGGCTTACAGCTTCTACCGGGCCGGCATGACGCGTTTGAAGGCGGAGCTCGCCTCAGGCAAAGCGTGAACGAAAGCTCTCGGGTACCGGCACCACTTCCTTGCGGTGGTAGTTGAAGAAGACGAATCCGTATTTGGCCAGTGCCACCGGCTGGCCGCTCTCGGCCTTGGTGACCCGGAACACGAAATCCCCGCCATACTTGTTGAAGTCCATCAGACCCACTTCAAAACGCAGCATTTCCGGGAAGAAGGATTCCGACTGGTACATGGTGGCCAGGTCGGTAACGATAATGCCGGTGCCGTCTTTGCTCGCTTCCTGGATACCGTAACTGACCAGGAACTGGGCCCGGGCTTCGGAGAGCATCGAGATCAGGGCGTCGTTGCCGAGGTGGTTGGCGCCGTTGATGTCGGTGATTCTGACGGGCATTCTGGTTTCGAAGCAGAAGACGTCGTCCGGGAAGGAGAGTTTGATTCGGGCCACGGGGGTTCCTGTTTTCACTGGGTATCTTGGGGCAAATCATACGCTGTTCGACTTTAGTGTTCATCTCAAGACGCCCAGTCCCAAATCGGTTATCTTGCTATGAGACCTCCGCGCCGATGGTTTTGGTGGAGCGACGGCAGGGAAGGGCTTTCCAAAACACGCTCCTTGCGGCACGTCCATGTGACGCTTGACTGTCGCCATCCCTGGCGACAGACAGTTTTGGAAAGCCCTTCCCTGCCATCGTTCGTATCACTCCCGCGCACTGACAATAAATATTTGAAGATGGAGTTTTATGGATATTCGCCCTGCTGCCACCTTGGTTCTGGTTCGAGATACAGCCGAAGGCCTTGAAGTCCTGCTGCTGCAACGCACCTGGGACGCCGTGTTTATGCCCGGCTATTTTGTATTCCCTGGCGGGCGAGTCGAGGAAAACGAGACTCACGGGCAGGACCATATTATCGGGCCCGGAGACGCCGAGATCAGTCAGACCATGAGTGTCGATGAAGGCGGCGCGGACTATATGTTGGCGGCGGTTCGGGAGTGTTTTGAGGAGTCCGGGGTTCTGGTTGCGGTGGATAAACAGGGCAACCCGATATCCGGGGATCATCCGGCCCATGCGGATCGGAGGTCGGTGTTCGACGGCGATCTGTCTCTGGCCAGTCTGTGCAAAAAGCACGGCTTGGCGCTTCCGCTGGACAGGCTTGCCTATCTCGGCCACTGGATTACGCCGCCGGGGCCGCCGAGGCGTTTCGATACACGGTTTTTCGTGACGCCCGCTCCGGAAGGTCAATTGGCCGGGCACGACGGTATCGAAACCATCGATCATGTCTGGATCCGCCCGGAACAGGCCCTTGAGGATCATCGGAACGGCCAGCGGTTGCTGGGGTTGCCAACGATTCGGACGTTGCGGGTGCTGAACGGGTTCGAGACCACCGATGCGCTGATGCGCTATGCCCACGCCAACCCGCCCGAGCCCTACCCCAACCAGCCCTGGCCGGCGGTCAAAAAGGGTAAGCCGGTGACGCTGGAGCCGGGAGCGCCGGCCTATGATGAGGCCGCGAAGCTGGATCCGGAAGGTGAAGGCTCGACCCGGGCGGAGATTAATCCCGGAGAGGCGGTTGAGGTCGCGGCCCGTGTCACCCGGCTGACGGCGCCCAACCCGGGGATGATGACCGGGCCAGGGACCAACACTTACATTCTGGGCCATGAACGCTTCACGGTGATCGACCCCGGCCCCGCCAACGAGTCCCATATCGAGCGAATTCTGGAGGTGACCGGTGGGGTGATTGATCAGGTTGTGGTTACCCACACGCACCAGGATCATTCGCCGGCGGTTGCGGCCCTGAAAGAGCGCACCGGTTGCCGGGTGTTCGGTTGGCCGGCGCCCCCGGGTGCCGGCCAGGACCAGACCTTCCGGGCCGATGATGAACCGGAGCACGGTGATCTGATTGTGACCGAAGCCGGGCTCCTGAAGGTGCTTCATACCCCGGGTCATGCCTCGAACCATCTGTGTTTTCTGCTGGTCGACCAGAAGCTGCTGTTTTCCGGTGACCACATCATGCAGGGCTCAACGGTGGTCATTAATCCGCCGGACGGCGACATGAAGGCCTACATCGAGTCGCTCTACGAGTTGCTGGCCGAATCCATTCGCTACATTGCGCCAGCACACGGCTTTCTGATGGGGCATCCCGAAGCGGTGATCGATTTCCTGATCACCCACCGTCTGTCCCGTGAGCACAAGGTGGCCCGCGCGCTGGAAGCCCTGGCTCCTGTAGACCTGAAAGCTCTTACCGCAAAAGCCTATGACGATGTTCCGGCCGCCATCCACGGCCTTGCGGCACGGTCAGCCCTGGCGCATTTACTGAAGCTGGAGGCGGAGCACAGGGCGTTCCGGGAGGACGATCTGTGGCATGTCGTACACGACAGCTAACGCGGGAGTAACGAAAGCACACGGGATTTCGCAAAACACCCATATTTTTAATCACTTTTCCGGCGTATAACTGTTTTCGTTATAACTTGCCCGGATTTCATGAAAGTGGCATTAAACCTTTGTCACAGCAGTATTCATGACCGCCAGAGGCACTCTATCCTTGAGCGCACACTGACGAACCGTGAGGAAATATGCTGTTTGAGCGGCTTCAAAAACCGTCCCCCCGGATCCTGCTGATTGGCCTGGTCATACCCTGGCTGTCGGCACCTGTTCTGGCCGAAACCGATTCGGCAAAGGCCAGCAAAAAATCCGAAGTGCTGATCGCGGAACTGGCCGAGGACGAGAGCGTCGAGGACGTTGAGCATTCGGCCCCTCTGCAGACCAAAGGGAAGAACAATACAGCCCGTCAGCCGGCAGTCCCACAGGGCGGAGCCGGTATCGATACGCCCTCGGCCGGTTCCCGCAAGGTAGCCCCGAACATCGATCTCAAGCAGGTTGCGCCGCCACCGGAGGCACAGGTTTCAGCGCCCGGAGATACCGATGCAGATGCCGCAGAATCCGAGGTCATGGCAACCGAAGCGGTGGCCGAACCCGAGCCGGAGCCGGAGCCGGAGCCGGAGCCCGAGATTCGCGAAGGCGAGGTCTTCACGCTGCTGGACAATGATGTCCTGCCCGGCACGTCTACCCGCCTGGCCTGGACCCCCGGCATTCAGATTGCCGGGCTGTCCCAGACAACCCCGGTTCTGGTGGTCAACGGCATCAACGCCGGCCCGACGCTGTGCCTCACCGGGGCAGTTCACGGGGATGAGTTGAATGGCATCGAGATCATCCGCCAGACCATGTATGACCTGAACCCGGAGAAGCTGTCGGGCACGGTCGTGGGTGTGCCGATTGTGAACCTGCCGGGATTCCAGCAGGGCAGTCGTTACCTGCCCGATCGCCGGGACCTCAACCGGCATTTCCCGGGCAGCCCCGATGGCAGCCTGGCCGACCGGATTGCCCATTCACTGTTCGAGAACGTGATTCGCAAGTGCGACATGCTGGTGGACATCCACACCGGCTCACTGAAGCGCACCAACCTGCCGCAGCTTCGCGCCGACATGAACAACCCGGACGTGGCGGAATTCACCCGGGGCTTTGACCGCATGGCGGTGGTTCACAGCTCCGGTTCTGCGGGCATGTTGCGCACCGCTGCTGTGGAAGCCGGTATTCGCACCGTCACCCTGGAAGCCGGCGAATCCCACCGTATACAGCAGCACCAGATCAGCGCCGGCGTGAACAGCCTCACCAGCCTGATGGAGCGTCAGGGCATGATCTCCCGGATGTTCGTATGGGGCGATCCGGAGCCTGTCTATTACGATTCCGACTGGATCCGCGCGGACCACGGCGGGATTCTGTTCAGCGAAATTGAGTTGGGGGCAAACGTATCGGAAGGAGAGATTCTCGGTTACGTGTCCGATCCGATCACCAATGCCCAGCACCCCATCCGGTCTACCACCGATGGCCGGGTTATCGGTATGGCCGTGGACCAGGTAGTGATGGCCGGTTTTGCCGCCTACCACATTGGTACGGAGGCAGAAGTTCCCGGAGAGTAGTATGCTAGGCTTTTTTCGGGTATCACCAACCCCACAGGAGCCTTTGTGTCTTCCGAGAAAGCCGGAGTCTTGTCGCGAATTCCCGGCCTGGCCTACATCGGTCTGGTTCTTACACCTCTGTTCTGGGCAGGTAACGCCGTTGTGGCCCGGGGCACGGTAGAGAACATTCCGCCGCTCTCCATGTCGTTCTGGCGCTGGGTAATCGCCCTGGTCATCCTGCTGCCTTTCGGGCTCCCGGGTATCTGGCGCCACCGCGACATTATCCGCCAGCGGTTCGGTTCCATGCTGGCGCTGGCGACCTTCAGCGTGGGGGCATTCAATACCCTGCTGTATCTGGCGGCGACCACAACCACCGCTACCAATATTGCCCTGATCAACGCCACTATCCCCATTTTCGTGGCACTGCTGGCCTGGATTCTCCTCGGCGACCGCACCCGGCCGATTCAGGCGCTGGGTATCGCGCTGGCCATTACCGGCATCGTTACCGTTATTGCCCGCGGCGATCTCTCGGTGCTCACCAGCCTTCAGGCCCAGCCGGGGGATCTGATCATGGTGGCGGCGGTATTCAGCTGGGGCCTGTTCTCGGTGCTACTGCGACGGCAGGCTGTACCTTTGCCAGCACTGACTTTTCTGACCACGCAAATCCTGCTCGGCACGCTGGTTGTCCTGCCGTTCTACCTGACCGATCTGATTTTCTTCTCCGGTGGTTTCGAAGTGTCAAAAAGCACCGCCATGCCGTTGCTGTACTTCGCCATCTTCCCGGGGATCCTGGCCTATGGATTCTGGAACCACGGTGTGCATAAAATTGGCCCGGCCAGGGCTGCCATCTTCATGTACCTGACGCCTGTCTTCGCCTCGATTCTGGCCGGCATTTTCCTGGCCGAATCCCTCGGGCTGTTTCATGTTATAGGCGGCGCGCTGATCCTGGCCGGGCTGGTATTGGCCACGCAGACCCGTAAACGCACCGACTACCCGACCCCGGAGCAGTCAGCAAAAGGAGACATCCATGATTAAACCTGTCCCAGAAATCTCTCACCGCTTCTTTTGCCTGGTTCTGGTGCTGTTGACCGCTGGCCTGTCGGCGCCGGCTGCAGCGGAACCCTGTGATCCCGAGGAGTCCAAGTGGGTACCTACCCGCTATTATCCAGCCGGTGCTGCGGTCTTTCACAAAGGCAGTTGGTATGAGTCCCGCGAATTGCACGAGGGCCTGGAACCGGGCATTACGTTCGACTGGAAAGAGCTGGATTCTGTGCCGGACTGCGAGGGCCGTAAGCAACCGGTTGATCAAACCCGGGCCGGAGACGGCCAGAAAGGCACCGAGGCTGGTGCCGGCCAAACCGTCGGCAAGAGCAAACGGGGCGAGACGTCTTCCGGCATGTGTGTAAGACCGGACCCGTGGCTATTTTCCAGAAGCTACACGGTTGGCAGCCTGGTCACCCACGGCGGTCAGATCTGGGAGGCTATCCGGGCAACCAACGGAGACATGCCCGGCATGAACAAGCCTCCTCGTTGGCAACTGGTGGAGGATCATTGTTCCCTGGAAGGCCGACAGTAACGAGGAGCGGGCAACTAACTAGAGAGCCGCTTCGATGCGGCCAATGACCTCTTCCAGAACCGATCTGGCGCAGCCGATGTTCAGGCGCATAAAGCCACTGCCCGGGTCGCCAAAGGAGAGTCCGGGATTCATGCCCACACCGGCTTCCCGGACAAAAAAGCGTTTCAGGCCCGCATCGTCCAGGCCCAGTTCGCGGCAATCCAGCCACATGAGATAGGTGCCCTCCGGAGCGGACACGCGAATGGCGGGCAGGCGCTGGCCAACAGCCTCCACCACATAGTCCCGGCTGGCCTGCAGATAGGCCATCAGATCGTCCAGCCAGGGGGCACCATGGCGGTAGCCGGCCTCAAACCCGGCAATACTGAACGGATTGCACTGGGGCAGATGCATGGATTCAAACACGTCCTTCATTGCCTTGCGCCGGTCCGCATCGGGAATAACCAGAGCGGACAGGCCGAGGCCGGGCATGTTGAAACTCTTGCTCGGTGCGACCGCCGTTACCAGTGCATCTTCAGGACCGGCCAGCTTCGCCAGCATGGTGTGGCGGGGTTTATCCGTGAAGGTCAGGTCACAATGAATCTCGTCGGAGACCACCACCAGCCGGTGCCGGCGAGCAATATCCAGCACCGCCGTCAGTTCTTCCTCCGACCAAACCCGGCCAACCGGGTTATGGGGCGAGCACAGCAGCAGGATCCGGGCATCGGGGCGGGCTGCGCACTGCTCCAAGTGATCAAGATCCATGCGGTAGTGGCCCGGGTCTCCGGTGTCCGGATCCTCCGGCACCAAGGGGTTTTCGATCACCACCCGGCCACTGTGCCGCACCGAACTGAAAAACGGCGGATAAACCGGCGGCTGGATGATGACGCCCTCACCGGGTCCCGCGTAGGCCATGCACGCGGCGTTGATCGATGGCACCACGCCGGGCGCCATCAGTATCCACTCGCGCCGGATCTCCCAGTCATGGCGACTGGCAAACCAGTCGATCATCGACTGGTAAAGACTGTCCGGAAACAGGGTGTAGCCATAAACCGGATGTTCCGCCCGCTCCCTCAACGCACGGGTGACAGCCTCCGGTGCCGCGAAATCCATATCGGCCACCCAGACCGGGATAACATCCTCGGTGCCAAAAACCGCCTTGCGGGCATCAAACTTGACGGAACAGGTGTGTTCCCGGGAAACCGGCTGATCAAACGGGCTGGACACAGGGACTCTCCAGGGCAGATAACAACATTGGAAAACGGTATTGTGGTGGGCCCGAACGGCCATCGCAACCGTCGGCTGCCGATGTCGCCACCGTGTTCATATCCGGCTTTGGTCGAACATCGTCGATAAACACTTGCCCAAGCAGGGCGATACTTGCGAACCTAACGGTTTATCCAATAAAAACTTCCAAACATTCCCCGGAGCCTGTTCAATGATTGGCCAGATTCTGTCCACCATGTTGCCGGTATTTCTGATCGCCGGTTGCGGCGCACTCTATGGCCGCTACCGGACGCCCGACATCCAGGGACTGAACGTTCTCAACATGGAGCTGTTTGTGCCCATGCTGGTCTTCGCTGTTCTTGCTGACCAGCAGGCTCCGCTGCAGAACTACGCCCAGCTTGCACTGGCCGCCACGGTGGTTGTGCTCGGATCAGGAATTGTTCTGTATCCGGTGGCCAGGGTTCTGAAGCTGAACCTGAAGACCTTTCTGCCACCGATGATGTTTAACAATTCCGGCAATATGGGTCTTCCGCTGCTGGTACTGGCCTTTGGCGATGAGGCCCTGCCGGCGGCCATTGTGCTATTCATCGTGGAAATGCTGCTGCACTTTTCGGTGGGGCTGTACATGCTCGCCCCCCATACCTCCATCGTAAAACGCCTGAAGCTGCCCATCGTATTTGCCAGTATTGCCGGGCTCTCGGTCAATCTCGGGGGCGTGACCCTGCCGGAATGGCTGCTGGAAACCCTGAACATGCTCGGTGGTGTGAGCATACCGCTGATGCTCTTTGCCCTTGGCGTGCGCATGCTTGATATCGATTTCAGTGACTGGAAACTGGGTATGCTGGGCGCCATCGCCTGTCCCGCCAGCGGTCTGATCCTTGCATGGCCGATGATTGCGGTTCTGGATCTTCCCGGGATGCAGGTGGCGGCGCTGTGGGTATTTGCAGCCTTGCCTCCGGCCGTACTCAATTACATGGTGGCGGAACAGTATCGGCAGGAGCCACACAAGGTCGCCTCGCTGGTATTATTGAGCAATCTGGGCAGTCTTGTGGTTATGCCGGTTGTGCTCGGTCTGGTGTTTGCCGCCGGCTACGTCTGAGCATCTGCCCCACTAACCGCTCTGTTAGCCGAGGAAGGACCCGATGTCTGAAACCGTTGCGGTGGTGCGCGCCTCCCGACCCAATTTCCTGGTACTCGCACCGCTGTGTGCCGGCCTTGGCGTGGCGGTAGCCTGGCACCAGGGCGAGCCTCCGGCCCTGCTCAATACCCTGCTCGTCCTGATTGGCGCCCTGCTGGCCCATGCCGCCGTCAATCTGCTCAATGAGTACGAAGACTTTGTTTCCGGGCTGGATCTGATTACCCGTCGCACGCCTTTCTCCGGCGGCAGTGGTGCCTTGCCGGAAGTGCCCTCAGCCGCCCGGCAGGTTTTACTTGCCGCCTTTGGCACCCTGGGGCTGGTTGTCGCCATTGGTCTCTACTTTCTATGGCTCCGGGGCCTGCCCATGCTGGTACTTGGCGCCGCCGGCGTAGTTCTGGTGCTCACCTATACCCGCTGGATTACCCGCTCACCGGTGATTTGCCTGCTGGCTCCGGGGCTGGGATTCGGACCGGTGATGATTCTTGGCAGTCTGATTGCCCTGGGGGCCCGGCTGGACGCAACGGCTCTTACCGTTTCCACCATCGGCCTGCTGCTGGTCAGTGAGTTGCTGCTGATCAATCAGATACCGGATGCCGACGCGGACCGGAAAGTCGGGCGCCGGCATCTGGTGATTACGCTCGGAAAGACGGCCGCCGCCCGCCTGGTGGGGCTGCTGTTACTGGGCAGCTACGGCATTCTTGAGGCGGCAATCTGGATCGGCTGGTTGCCGCTGTGGACCGCTCTCGCGTTTGCGCCTCTGCCGGCAGCCATCTGGATAAGCGTCAAGCTGCCAGGCGCGCTCAACCGCCCCGAACAATTCAACACACTCCTCGGCATCAACGTCGGGGTGCTGCTGGCAACCCTGGCGCTGCTGATCTGCGGACTCAGCCTTTAAACCGGAACACACTGACCCTGGAACGCAGCTGGCCGGCAAGTACGGCCAGATCACGGCTTGCCCCGGCCACCTGCTCGGAACCGGCTGAGGTCTCCACCGTGGCATCATGGATGCGGCTGATATTGCGGTTAACTTCTTCTGCAACGGAACTCTGCTCTTCCGAGGCACTGGCGATCTGGGCATTCATGTCGTTGATGGCACCCACCTCATGACGAATCCGGGCCAGAGCAGCTTCCGCCTCGCTGGTCTTGTCCACCGTGGTGCGGGCAAGCTCCCGACTGCTTTCCATAACCTCGGTCGCCTGGCCGGCGCCCGCCTGCAGGTTTCCAATCATCTCCTGAATTTCCCGGGTGGAATCCTGGGTCCGCGATGCCAGCGACCGTACTTCGTCGGCCACGACAGCGAATCCTCGTCCATGGGTGCCGGCGCGTGCCGCCTCGATCGCAGCATTCAGCGCCAGCAGGTTGGTCTGTTCGGCGATGGCGTTGATCACCTCGATGATCTTTTCGATATTGGCGCTGTCCTGGGACACGCGCTGCACAGTCTGTGTTGCCTGCTCCAGGGTTTCCGCCAGCTCTCCGATGGAGGCCGCGGTTTCCTGCACCACGCGATTACCGCTCTCCACTTCGATGTCGGCTTTCTGGGTGGCGGTTGCCGCGCTGGCGGCAAAACCCGCCACTTCGTTCACCGTGGCGGCCATCTGGTTCACCGCCGTGGCCATCTGTTCCGCCTCGGTCGCCTGGAGACGTATCTGTCGGCTGTTGTTATCCGAAGTGCTTTCAAGTTCAGAGGAGGAAGTGGAGAGCTCTTCAGCGGCAGACCCTACTTCCCGGATAATGCCGCCCAATCGCTCCACAGTGTCCTGCAGCGCGCCCATCACGCTATCCGGGTACCGTGTCCGGAGCTCCTGGTCCAACTCACCATCGGCCAGCTGACGAATGGCCCGGGCAACGTCTTCGGGCTCACCGCCAAGAATCTTCTTCAATCGGCGAATGATCACCAGTGCCACCAGGGCACCCAGAACCACCGCGAGACCGGTGACGGCCAGGTTCAACGCATTGAATGTACTCGCTGCCTCGCGAACCTCATCCACGCCACCTGTAACCACCTCTTCCTGGTAATCAATAAAGGCATTTACCCGTTTCAACCACTCCGAGTAAGCGCCAGAGACATCGCTGAGCAGAAATGCCCGGGCCTGGTCGATCTCTCCCGCCAGGCGAAGCTCGAGGAGGTCGTCGGTCAGCGTCAGGGCCCTGCGCTCGATCTCTTTGATCGCTGCCAGGAGCTCCCTTTCCCGGCTGTTAGCGCCTTCTTCCCGGAACATCCTATCCATCGGGCCGGCGGAATCCCGATAGAACCCCTTAAGACGCTCAATGTCCGCGAGGTGCCGTTGTAGCTCCCGGTCGTTCTCAACCAGTACTGCATCGCGAATGGCTATTGCCCGGTCATGGACACTGCCCCGAAAGTTAATGGCGTAGCGCTGCTTCACGGCGGCGCCATCACCCACGTCGGTCAGGGTCCTGTCGATAAAACCGACCCGATGATTACCAACCAGACTTATGGCAATCATCAGCGACAGAATCAGACCAAAGCCAAGGGCAAGGCGTTTCGCAACGGTGAGCTGGCTAAACATCATTAGGCTCCGGGTACTTTTTATTGAATGAGGCTATGTGTTCTCCGAAAGTTGCAGTCTGGATCAATCAATGGAGAGAAACTTGCGGGTTTTTGACAATGCTTTTCATTACTGCAATCAATCTTTACATCCCGCCCCCACGCCTCTTGCAACTGGTCAGGCTTTGACCGATGGTAAAGGTCAGTTTCTCGCTGATTGCATTCACGATACGGAGGTCTTCACATGAGTGTTCTACTTCTGCTGATCAGTGCCCTGGTGCTGATCTACCTGGGTATAGGCGGCACCACAGCCGCTGCCGTCATGTCCATTGCGACCGTTGTGGGTCTGTTCCAGGATGAATGGCACCTGATCAGCATTCTTTGTGGCGGTGTACTGCTGGCGCTGGCGTTAATCCTTGTTATTCCCGGCGACTTGCGCCTCGACAAGCTCAGCCGCCCCCTGCTTGGCTGGGTGCGCAGCCGGCTGCCGAAACTCTCGGATACCGAGGCGGAAGCCCTGAAATCCGGCTCGGTGGACTGGGACGGCGAACTTTTCTCCGGCAAGCCCAAATGGAACAAGTTGCTGGACGCCAAGCCGGCGCACCTCACCAGCGAGGAACAGGCCTTCCTGGACGGCCCGGTGGAAAAGCTCTGCGCCATGCTCGACGACTGGAAGATCACCCACGAGCAGTACGACCTGCCGGACAAGGTCTGGAAGTTTATCCGTGAGAACGGTTTTTTCGGCCTGGTGATTCCCAAAGAAGACGGCGGCCTGGGGTTCTCCAACACCGCCCACTCTGAAATCGTGATGAAGATTTCCACCCGGAGCGTATCGGCTGCCGTTACCGTGATGGTGCCCAACTCCCTCGGCCCGGGCGAGTTGCTGATGCACTACGGCACGAATGAGCAGAAACAGCATTATCTTCCCAGACTGGCCGGCGGCGACGAGATTCCCTGTTTCGCCCTCACCTCCCCGGTGGCCGGCTCCGACGCCGGCGCCATTCCGGACAAAGGCATCGTCTGCAAGGGCAAATGGAACGGCAAGGAAGTGCTGGGCCTGAAAGTCACCTGGAACAAGCGCTACATCACGCTCGCACCGGTGGCGACACTGATTGGCCTTGCCATCAAGGTCTACGATCCGGACAAGCTGCTGGGCGATTCGGATGAGATCGGCGTGACCTGCGTGCTGGTGCCGAAGGACACCGGTGGCGTCAACGCCGGTGCCCGCCACCTGCCCATGAACACCGTCTTCATGAATGGTCCCACCTGGGGCAACGACGTGTTCATCCCCATGGAACAGGTCATTGGCGGCCAGGATATGCTCGGCAAGGGCTGGACCATGCTGCTGGAATGCCTGTCCATCGGCCGTTCCATCTCGCTGCCGGCCCTGGGCACCGGCGCCGGCAAGGTGGCCAGCCTGGCCACCGGCTCCTACGCCTACACCCGGGAACAGTTCGGCCGTACCATCAGCCAGTTTGAAGGCGTACAGGAAGCCCTGGAGCCCATCGCAGGCTACACCTACATGATGGACGCTGCCCGGCTGCTGACCTCCGGCATGCTGGACCGTGGCGTGCGGCCCTCGGTGCCGTCCGCCGTGCTGAAATACCGCAATACCGACCTGATGCGGGAAGTCATCAACCATGCCATGGACGTGGTGGCAGGCCGCGGTGTCATCACCGGCCCCCGCAACTTCCTGGCCCGGGCCTACCAGGCGGTCCCCATCGGGATCACCGTGGAAGGCGCCAATATCCTTACCCGGAGCCTGATGATCTTCGGCCAGGGTTCCATCCGCTGCCATCCGTTCATTGTTGAGGAAATCGAAGCAGCAGGCATGGAAGACGAGGACAAGGCAGCGAAGAAATTCGACGGTATCTTCTACCGGCATCTGGCCCATACCACCCGCAACGCCCTTCGGGCCCTGCTGCTGGGACTGACCAGGGGATGGGCCGAATCGGTGCCACGGCAAGGCAACATCAAGTCCAGCTACCGACAGCTGGCGCGGTTCTCAGCAGCCTTCGCCCTGATGACTGACGTCACTCTGCTGACCGTTGGTGGAGGCCTCAAGGCCCGGCAACGCCTCTCAGGGCGCATGGCCGACTGCCTGGTGCAACTCTATTACGCCACCGCCGTCATCAAACAATGGCATGAGGAGGGTTACCCGGATGACCAGCGGCCGCTGGTAGAGTGGTGCCTACAGACCTGCCTCAGGGATCTACAGGGCTCCATGCGCGAAGCCATCATCAACTTCCCGGTTCCGGCCCTGCGCTGGCCCCTGCGACTGCTGGTGTTCCCGCTGGGTGCCACTGGCCTGAACGGCCCGGACGACAAGCTGGGCGCACAGGTCGCGGAATCCATCGTCAAGGACACCCCGGTACGCCAGCGCATCAGTCGCGGTACCTACACCACCATGGACCCGGAAGATCCGCTCGGGCGGGTGCTCAATGCCTACAAGCTGGCCAACGAGACCGCGGACATGCGCAGCCGGCTGCATGACGCCATGCGCAACCGCGATGAAGACGAACTGGGCGGCATTGACCTGTTGATGGGGCATCAGCGCAAGGAACTGGTTGACTGGGCCTGTGCCCAGGGCGTGGTCAAGGCAGACGAGTGCGACAAACTGCTGGAAGCACTGGAAGCGCTCTATGATGTGATCCGCGTCGATGCTTTCGATGCCGACGGCCTGAAAGCGCTTTCGCGCTGTGCCAAGGGCAAACGCAAGGTGGTCGAGCGCCCACCCAGAGAAGAGAAATGACGAGCAATAAAGCGTGGGCCAGCCGATGAACGATCCTGGTGATTTGCGTCCGAATGAGGAGGCCGTGGCACTTGAACCGGCCTCCGATGCAACGCTGCGATTCATCGGCACCATTCATACCCCCTGGCGCGATCGCAAGGACTGCCCGCGCCAGGGCCGCCTTGACGGCCCGGAGTGCCAGCTGGTTCTGGACCCCGTCTGGCACAACGCGCTGGCGGGGCTCGAAGACTACGACACCATTGAGGTGCTTTACTGGCTCGACCAGAGCCGCCGGGACCTGATCCGGCAAAGCCCCAGAAGCGACGGCCAGACCTTCGGCACCTTCGCCCTGCGCTCCCCGGTGCGACCCAACCCGATTGGCACGTCCATGGTCAAACTGGTTCGTATAGAAAAAGGGACCCTGATCGTGCGCGGCCTGGACTGTCTGGATGGCACTCCGCTACTGGACATCAAGCCAGACCGCTGCGCTTTCACCCCAAAAGCACCCGATAAAGCGAATGTTTACTGAGAGACCTCCTCCGGACGTAATCCTGAATTGATCGCTTCTGAAACCAGCCAACGCCGCAGAAGCTGAATCCCTCGTTCACGACGACGGCTGGTTTTCCATGCAAAGTAAAAAATGTCGCCCGTCATAACGGAGTGGCAGGGCAAGCGCACAAAGTCACCGGAATCCTTGCGGGTGCTGAGCATATAGTCGTTGGTCAGCGCAATTCCCTGGTGGAAGCGCGCAGCCTCCAGCGACAGCAGCATATGACTCGAGTGCAGTAAACGGCAGGATTTGGGCAGGTCCAGGCCCGCTTCACGATACCAGGCTTCCCAATCCCCACCCTGCCGGTTATAGATGCTGTAGGTCGACAGCAACGGAAACTCCGCCATCATCGCCGGCGTTAACGACACCGATGCCGGGTCGCCGGCAACCTCTTCCAACGCCAGCTCCCGGCGTATCTTCTGCCAGTAATCCTGGCTGCACACGGGGAACAGACGCTCCTCGTAAAGCAGCTCATAGCTGAATGCCGGCGAAGAAGGCTTAACGGTAATAAAGCAATCTGCAACCCGGTCCGACAACACCGGATTGCCACTACTCATCTCCAGCGCCAGATCCAGCTGAGGATGCAACCGCTTCAGATCCGGCAACCGTGGCACCAGCCAGCGCACGGCAAACGAACTGAACACCGAGAGCCTCAGCAAGGACTCCTCATGCCCCAGAATCTGCTCACTGGCCCGCTCAATCTGCAACAGCGCTGAACTGACCGCATCCAGGTACTGCCGGCCCTCATCGGTCAGCGACAGCGTCCGTCCACTGCGCCAGAACAACTGCTCGCCCAGGTAGGTTTCCAGCTGCTTGATCTGATGGCTGACGGCACTCTGGCTCACCGCCAACTCATCGGCAGCGAGTGAAAAGCTGTTGAGACGGGCAACGGCTTCGAAAACAGGCAGGGCTTTCAGGGGTGGCAGCTTCATTATCTAATTTTCTAATAGCACGTGAATATTGATCATTTTATCGGATATTAGCACCCACTTAGACTGCCCTCCATGTTGTCAATCCAACTCGAGATTGAGATTCGATCTCATGATACGTGGGATTGCTCAAGCCAGAGCTACCAAGGCTTCAGCCACTGTTTTAGCCGTCTCTGAAAAAACGCCATACAACTTTAACGTGAGACTCCAAGCTCTCAACGTCCTTTTGGCGCTTGTCTGTGGTCTCTGGCACTGAGCGGTACTAAACGAAATTCACCTAGTTGCGAAGCGGGCTTGAAGCCGTCGCCGCCGAAACTTTAAGGGAGGTACCATGTCAGGAAAAACCGTCAATAGCGCCATACTTTTGCTGGTGATCGGCAACGCTATGGCGATCATTTCCGATGTCTTTATCAAGCTACTGGAACCCGGTGCTCCGATTTTCCAGTTTGCCTTCCTGCGCTGCGTCCTGACGCTGTTCATGCTCCTACCGCTAGCTGGCAAACTGAACCGGGAGTACCTGTTCGCGGGTCTGAAAATCCATGCCCTTCGCGCGCACATTCATCTTGCTGGCATGCTTTGCATGGTCATAGCCCTGGGCAATCTGCCCCTCGCGACTGCCAACGCCGTGTTCTACGCCGCTCCGATCCTGGTGATGGTCCTCGCTGCGCTGGTATTTGGTGAGCGCCTGACGCCCATGAGCGTGACCGCCGTATTCAGCGGGTTTCTGGGCATCGTGTTGATCCTGAGACCAGTCGAATTTGATTGGGCAGCCATCGCCGCACTGGGCTCGGCCTTCACTCTGGCCATCAATGCCGTGATGGTGCGCAAGCTGCCCAAGCAGCAGTCCACGATCCACAAGCTGTTCCTTAACTACCTGCTGATTGTTCCAGCCGCCGGGGCTTTGGCACTCTGGGAAGGCGCCCATTGGGACGGCTCAATGCTAATTAGTGCCTCAGGCTCGGCGCTGTTCATCCTGGGCTACAACATGACCGTCCTGCTCGCGTACCAGCAGGTGGATGCAAATCAGGTCACCAGCGCTGAATACACCGGACTGATCTGGGCGGTGTTGATCGGATGGGTAGGTTTCAATGAAATGCCCGACCTCTGGTTCGCCGTGGGCAGCGCCATGATCGTGGTGCCTTTACTTCTGATTGGGTTGCGTTCGCGGCAGCGAAATGATCGGATTCCACGGGCTCTTACAGTGAATGGTTGAAGCCCGCAACTAATAAACAAAAGCGAACATTCAGTTTAGGGGTTTCCTCCAGAGCCTCCAAGCAAATCACAGCCATTTCATTCAGTATGATTGGCAGAGCAAATTGCAGACGCTGAATGATCACATGGCAGAGATATCTATGCTCGGCTAAGCTATTGTTTTATCGCTTCATGTGCAGCGCGATTGATGGTTCAAAGTCAGTAATAATGACGCAGTCAAATTTCTGCAATAATAAAGCTTGCTGCATAATTGCTGTTATGCATCAAGGAGTAAGGTGTGAAAGTTTCTGAAACCTCCGCATGTTATGAGAAGTTGGCTCAGAAAATTTATGGAGAAATCCTTACTCTTCAGGGTGTTGAGAATATTGACGTAAGACATAATGTTAAGATCAAAGGAAAGTCAGGCGTTGAGCACCAAATAGATGTTTTTTGGGAATATAAGTACGCCGGGATAGTTCACCGGGTACTTATAGAATGCAAGCACTATGGCCACGCGGTTAGTTTGTTGCATGTTAGAAACCTACACGGGCTTACAACGGACATCCCCAATAGCACAGGAATAATAGTTACAACCGTAGGCTTTCAATCCGGCGCGAAGGAGTATGCGGATTTTTACGAAATGGGGCTAAAACTGATAAGAAAGCCTCGTGGGGAAGACTGGGATGGCTGTATCCAAATAGTCAATATTCAAATGAAACTTCTCAGGAACCATTATCTTGATTTCAAGCTAGAGTTTGACGGAAAAGATCAGGAAACCAGAGAAATAGCCGAGAAAGACCCATCGGTAATGTCTGTCAATTCGACCGAAATAGTTGTCAGAGACGAGGGGCATGAGCCCTGTGCTTTTAATTTATGGCTTGATCGTCATGTTTCAGTAGGATCAGATGGATTTGGTGTAGAGAGTCAGAAAACGCTGATTCCTGAGAATTCATATCTTGTAACTCCAGACAATCGAGAACTAAAGCTGGGGAGAGTCGTGGTCACGTACATGTCTACGCAGTTCGACAAAGACCTTGAAATTGATGCTATGAATCTAGTAGAGGCGGTACTTCAGGATTTTAGCAGTGGCGAGGTCGAGCACATGCATCATAAAAATGCATAACAATCGGCTGCACAGCGACCGTTTTTCCGCCGCTTCGCGGCTCCAAACCGGCGCATGAGCCGGGCGTTATGCACTAATGGAATAGCTGAGAGTATGGCATCTGGTGTATCGAATAAATTAACGGGACAGGTTGGGGAGCATCTAGTGTCGGCGGTACTGGGGACACTTGGCTACTACGCTTCTCCTTATTCTGGAAACGTTCCCGGATTCGATGTCACAGCGGTTCACTCTGAATCTCTCAAGTCATTTCCTGTTCAGGTTAAAGCGAGTACGACGGGTGCGTTGGTTCAGTCCTCTATCGATAAGTGGTGCGACCACAGTATCGACGAGGATAATCGTCAAACAATTGGTCCATTGAAACCGCTTAAACATCCGAATTTGGTCTGGGTCTTGGTGCGGCTGGGTGATTCAGGAATCAGCGGAGCAAGATTTTTCATCTGCACTGAACGCGACATACAACAGAAGATCGTCGCCCGGTACTCGGCTTTTATGGAGAGGCATGACTATCGCCGTCCTGGAGGCGGCGCTTCTCCGCAGGCGATTCTCAATATCAAGGATGTCGTCGAATTTGAGGATAATTGGAGAATCCTCCCGGACTATCAGGCTGACGTTGATCTCGCATAACCAGTGCAGGCACAGCGACGCCCACTACATTGCGCCTTCGGCTTCATTTCGTGGGCGCGCATGCTGCAAGCGTTGGGAGTCAAGTAGGAAGGCATATGAGACTCTTGATTGTTTTAATTTGTGTCGCCTTGAGCGCTTGTGCCGGAACTATGAACGGCATGGTCCGCAGTTCTGGGCAGCCGCTTTCAATTGCTTACACACAGGGTATGCAGCACGACAATCTCGAAGTAACTATGCCGGATGGAGAAACATTTACAGGCAAAGCGGTCATGGTTGGCCGTTCTACTAGCATAGGGACTGGTTTCGGTACTGCTACCTCCTCTAGGAGTCTGCGCGGCAGAAGCTACATTCTGGCACAATAGATCAAAATTCTTCAGCAACAGGATGACTGATGGGAACCACTTTCCGCCCGTATTCGCCTGGCCAGGAACTGCTTCTTCCCCCGAGCCTGAACGAGTGG